>DAOUDD010000093.1:0-30598 GCA_034431765.1 Ktedonobacteraceae bacterium
TACGCTCATTTGGGAACGTACTGGCACAATTACATCACCTTCCTGTTCCACGAGCCTTACACAATGAGGAGCAGGAACTGTGGCTGGATAGTATGCTCAAGCAGGCTCGCTATAATCTGCTCCATTATGAGGTAGACGGAGACGCCGAACTGCTTGCACAACTGGAGAGAGAGCGTCCGCAACCAGTCCCACAGACTCTGATTCACGGAGACTTCACTGTAGATAATGTGCTGATCGTTAATGGGGAGGTCAGCGGAATCGTGGATTGGGCACAAGGTGCACTGGGAGATCCACGCTACGATCTTGCACTGGCAATTCGTCCCAAAGAGGGCATTTTCCAGACAGCAGAGGATAGACAGTCCTTTCTGGAAGGCTATAGAGGTGCTGGTGTGAGCGAAAATGAATATGACTACTTCACCAGCCTGTACGAGTTCTTCTGAGATGTAAGTAACTGGATGAGCCAGCTTTGTCTGGCTCATCCTACTCTACTCATACAGCGTTACGCGTTCCAAAATCTCAGGTGTGCGCTGCAACAAACTTGAAGCAGCTCGTTGCGTGAGCACGATGTAGAGGGTGCTACTATAGAGAAAGGAGGCGGGAATCGTGACGATCCAGAGCCATTGCATGTGAAAGAGAACCGGCAGCATCAGGCCAGCCAGAACCGGCACCAAAACAACCAGCTCGATCAGCATTAAGCCCAGATTCTTGAGCGCGAAGAGACAGCCGTCGCCTGCCGACATGTTGACATTGGGATTGCGCCGGATGTTGCGCGAACTGAATAGAACGGGACTCGGGAAGAAGACTGCCGCCAGGTTGCCAAAGCCAAGCACGACACCAAAACCAATCAATCCAGCAAGAAAAGCTGGCAGGGCAAATTCCCAGCTCTGTGTCACAACCGCCATGATCGGGACAGCCAGAAGCAGTTCGAGCACACCAAGCAGGAAGAAGAGGATATTCTTGCCCCAGAGCAGACGTTTGGGATCAACGGGGAACAGAAACAGCGTCGCAACGTTCTGTCGCTCGTAGCCAAAGGAATTGTGCGAGAAGCCGGTAAGCGAGAAGAATACGAGAAATGGGAGATAAAGCATGCGCCATTGTGCCAGCCAACCATTATTGCTAAAACCAGTAACAAAAAAAGCTAGAAAGAAGATGGAGATAAACGAGCGTACCAGACGAACCTTGATCTGCGGTTCACGCCAGTAGTAGCGTATGTCCTTGAGGAGAATCGCCAGCGATTGCTGAGGCAACAGGTGCCATGTTGTCGTTGGCTTTGCAACTGCTCCCCGAGCAGCACCTGGACTCCCGGTTGATTTCGAGGCTGCGCGCCGTGCACGTTTAACTGATCCACTACTCTCAGATGCCGAAAGCGCGTTTTCCATGACAAGCTGCCAGAAGTAGAGCAGGGCAAAGCTCACAACACAAAGCGCTGCAAGCCAGAGAAAGGCCGTGCTCCATTGTCCAACTGAAGCCTGTTCAATCGCGCGTGCAGCCATACCCGGCGGTGCCCATTGCAGGTAGGGCGAGAACGGCGTATTCTGCAATTGAAAGATGTCGAAAAGGTAACTACCAACGCCGCGCGAGGCAAACTGACACAGATAGCCCGAAAATGAGAGCAACGCGGCGATTATCACGGCCAGGTCACGAAAACGACGGCTATGCAAAAAACGCGAAAGCAGCGCAAGCACTAACTGGCTACTTCCTATCAGGAGCACGTAAAAGACAAGCATTGTTAATAATGTGAAGAGTGCCAGGGGAAGTGAGAGCGACCAACCAGCTACAACGGAGCTTAATAGAAAGAAGAGAAAGACCGTAGGGATATCCAGCAACGTCGATATCACCAGGCTTGCCATCAGTTCAAAGCGCGAGAGCGGGAAAACACTGAGCTTGGAAAGGTCCAGACCGTCGTTCGTGTTGAAGCCGATGATTGGCAAGAGCAGCCAGAAGATGCTTAGTCCAGTGAAGAGCAAAAACATCAATTCTGTGTTGGTGGGAGAGGGTAAAAAGCGCAGAGCAAGGAAAATAAGGGCGGCTAAACCGATACCAGCCACAAGACAAAGGGCAAAGACGAGTACCAGTGCAATTATATTCCAGACTTTTCTTGGGCCGCGTGTCAGCCTTCGGGTGAACAACAGCCAACGTATCCAAAAGAGCCAGCGTATTCTATCACTACGCAAAACCATGGTATGTTTCCCCACTTCAATAAAATTTTGTCGTAGTAATAATAACGCATACTCTGCTCTTTTACCAAAAATGCTAGAGTTGTCCTCCGTTTCACCACATCTGGCACGATAAAATTTGAGTGTAGACGAGATAAAACATTACATAACTTTGCTGCCGATTATGTGTTGAGGGCAGTATTAATCTCTGAGCAGAGCTGTGCAGTGGCTTTTCGAGCGGCTCGTGCGAAATCAGTTCCGTTCGAGGCATAGATAATTCCACGCGATGAATTGATGATCATTCCCTGCCCTCGGCTATTCTTTCCAGCCTGCACCGTTGCCACCACTTCTCCTCCCTGTGCTCCTATGCCGGGAATGAGCAGTGGAAGGTCTGCGACGAGGGAGCGCACACTTTGCAGTTCCGCAGGATAGGTTGCACCCACGACGAGAGCACAATTTCCATTGCTGTTCCAGCTCTGTGCCACATGTTGTGCAACGATCTGATAGAGCGGCTTGCGCTCTTCACCAACGGGCAGATCCTGAAACTCGCCCGAACCAGGATTCGAGGTCTTGACAAGGACAATGATGCCTTTATCACGTCGCTCTAGAAATGGCGCAAGCGCTTCTCTGCCAAGATATGGGTGCACAGTAATTGCATCAACGTGCAGATGGTCGAAAGCCGCTGCAATGTATCCATGATTTGTACTACCAATATCCGCACGTTTGGCATCGAGAATCACCGGAATGTCGGGGTAGCGCGTTTTGATGTGCTCAACGGTTCGTGCTAGAACACGTACTCCACTATCACCATAAGCTTCGTAAAAAGCACTATTTGGCTTGTAGGCACAGACGAGGTCAGCTGTAGCGTCGATAATGGCGAGGTTGAAAAGAAAAAGCGCCTCTTCTAGTGGTGCGGCCCGCTTTACAATTTCAGGTAGGCGAGCATAATCAACGTCCAGACCGACACAGACACATGTGCCCTCGTTCCAACGCCTCTCCAGCTTTGTAAGAAACGAAGCTGGAGCAAGATCTTCTCTTTGCATAGATTGTTCAAACATGGCATACCCTACTTTCTCATAGCTCTGCTATTCGTTGTTTTCTGGCAAGGAAGGCACGTCCCTTACCAAGCTCCGTATTCACCTGAATGTTTTGCCGACAGAAAGGACATTCCTCTTCAATGTAGGTCTGTAGAGAGATTTCGATCAGCGTGGAGAGCGGTACATCGCCAATGTCGGATGGTTGTACGTTGCCACGATTGCACAGTGCGCTGACACCAAGAATATTACCACCATGTTGCCGTACCAGTTCAACGACCTGGCGCACAGAGCCGCCAGTTGTGAGAATATCTTCCACGATCAGGATATTTTTGCCCGGAATGTACCTATCATAGCCACGGTTGAAGGTGAACTGTTTCTGGACACTATCGCTGCCCTTCTCTGCGAAGACGGCCAGCGTCTCACCTGTTTTGCGGCGTAGATTGAGTGCATGCGCAACCCATTGCGAGAGGACAATACCACCCAGCACTGGCGCAACTACCACCTCGACCTGTTCTGCATCGTAGGGCTGTGCCATATGTTGGCAGAGCGAGGAGATAATTTCAGGATGCACGTAGAGCGCGTCTTTATTGATGTATACGGAACTGTGCCGTCCAGAGGTATAGACAAAGTGCCCATCTCTGACAATCGCACCAACATCTGTAAATTTTTGTAAGATTGCAGGTTCATTCATGCTGCGACCTCCTCATCCCTTAGCAGTATTTTCCTTTATAATACGCTGCCCCTGTGGCTCACCTATGATCTTTCCATCTTTGTAGACCAGCGAGCCGCGCAAAAATGTAGCAATGGGCCGACCGATCAATTCTCGCTCTTCATATGCAGACCAGCGATTTTTCGTGAACAGGTCTTCTTTTTGCACTTTCCAGGACTGGTTGATATCCACGACAGTCACATCAGCATCTTTGCCTACCTCCAGCCCGCCCTTCTGGGAAAAGCCGAAGATGGCTGCGATATTGCGTGATGTTACCTCTGCGATACGTAACAGACCCTCTTCCAGCGACTCGCGCCCAAAGTGCTGTATCCAACTGGTGAGCAGAACAGGCAGCGTCTCTTGGATACCAGGCATGCCAGAGGCGACTTCCCAGACGCTCTCTTTCTGCTTCTCGGCCAGTGTATGGGGAGTGTGCTCTGAGATGACGGCGTCAATCTTGCCCGCACGCAATAGCTGCCACAGCTTGTGCTGCTCCTCAGGTGTACGAAGCGCAGGGGCAACGTTGATGAAGTTGCCATAGCGAGCATAGTCATCGGTGTTGAAGGCAAGCTGGTAACCTGCAATCTCGCCGGTAACATCTACGCCGATCTTGCGCCCGAACTCAACGGCGGCAAACTCTTCGCTTGTCGAGAGGTGCAACAGATGCAATTTGACATTGAATTGCTTTGCTAAGGCAATCATTTCCAACGCGGAGGTGAGCACGACGGAGAGATTGCGTGCCTCGCTCCACACTTGCGGATCGTTACGTCCCAACTGGTCGCGATACTTGTGTGTGAAGTAGTTGACAAGTTCCTGGTTCTCTGCGTGCAACAGGGCCATCATCTTACGCTGACTGAGAATCTCAAAGATGCGCGCCACATCCTTCAGGTGTGGGATGGTGGTTGGCGTTGTCGCGTGTCCGGCAGTAAAAATCTTTACGCCCGTGACAAGATCTGTATCAACTTTCGCAATCTCGTCGATGTCATCCACCGACGACCCCATATTGATGGCAAAGTCGGCATATGAGCGGCCAGTGTAACGTCCGATCTGCTCCTGCACTCGCGCCACCGTCGTCGTTGGTGGACGCACATTGGGCATGTCGAAGACGCTGGTATAACCACCGGCGAGGGCAGCACGCGTACCGTGGGGAATATCTTCCTTGTGCTCCAGCCCAGGCTCACGAAAATGCCCATGCACCTCTATCAAGCCTGGCAGAAGATACTTCCCACGAAAATCGAAGGCACCATCTATACTTTCGGGAAATCCTTCCTCGATGAGCACGATCTTGCCATCCTGTATAGAGAGCGTACCTTGCACAATCCGATCAGGCAACACCAGTGAGCCGAGCAGTGTTTCTGTCATGGCAGTTCCTATTCTTTCACAGGATCGACGACTTCGGTAACAAGTTGACCCTGCGCGTTCTTATACACGCGAATGTTCTTCTCCCAGGTCGGGTCCATCTGCGGGTAGTCAGAGCGATAATGTGCGCCGCGACTCTCTTTGCGCTCAAGAGCAGCCAGAATGATCACCTCTGCCACCTTGAGCATATCACGGATCTCCAAACAGGATTGCAGTTCGGCAATATTCTCTGCTGAAAGCGACTCAGCCTCTTGTCGCAAATGCTCTATTTCACGCTGTGCACGCAACAAATTCTCTTCATCGCGAATGATGCCCACGTCGTTCCACATCACGTCCTTGATGCGTGAGAGGATTTCGGTTGGTTTGACACCTTCTTTGCGTTGCAGCAATGTATCGAGTGTTCGTTCTTCGGCCTCGATGCATTCTTGTGTCAGTTTTGGCGCATCGACGGTTTGTACATAGGCAGCAGCGCGTAGGCCTGCTCTGCGTCCAAAGACCTGACCTTCTGCAATAGAATTTCCGCCGAGGCGATTCGCGCCATGGACGCTGCGCGTCACTTCTCCGCAAGCAAGCAAACCTTCGATGTTTGTCTCGCCCCACTCGCTGATATCGTAGCCGCCCATCATATGATGCATTGAGGGAGTTATCTCCATCATCTGCTTGCGAATGTCGATGCCGACCTCCATATGCTCTGCGAAGACATCAGGCACAATCTTCTCAGCCTTGTCCTCTTCCCAGTGCGTAGTGTCCAGGTAGACGCCGCCGTGCTCGGTGCCGCGCCCTTCTTGAATCTCCTGATAGATTGCTCGCGTCACCTCATCGCGCCCCGCCAGTTCCAGGCGTTGCGGCTGATAGCGTTGCATAAAGCGTTCGCCGTTCTTATTTTTGAGAATGCCACCATTGCCGCGCACTTTCTCTGTCACCAGCGTGCCACGCTTTTCGGGAGGATAGGCCATACCGGTTGGATGAAACTGCACCAGTTCCATGTCTACCAGCACTGCTCCAACATCTAAACCCCAGGCATAGCCCTCGCCTGTATTGCTGGGTGCATTGGTGTTGATGCGATACATATTGCCGCCACCACCTGTTGCGACAATGGTCGCCTTTGCCTGCACGACCTTGTACTGACCCGTTGTGTTGTCGATGAGCAAAGCACCAACGATTTTGTGGTCCTGCTGAATCAGTCTGGCAACATAGTGATTCTCCAGGAAAGGAACACGCAGCCGCTCAACCTCAAGCAGCAGGCCGCGCATCATCTCGCGCCCGGTATAGTCGCCGGCGCAGAGGTTGAGCGGGGCGCTTTGCTTGCCACCAGCCCAGGTGAAGTAGGTGCCATCAGGCAAGCGATCAAACTGCACACCGTAGCGCTCCAGGTCACGAACACGATCCGGCATCTCTTGCGCAAAGATGTGCGCCAGCTTGTAGTTATTGATATGCCAGCCGCCGTTGATTGTGTCCTCAAAGTGGATCTGCGGCGTCGCTGGCTCTTTGATGGCCACGTTGATCCCACCCATCGCCCAGCCCGTGTGCGCATCCTTCAAGTGTTCCTTGGCAACGACGAGAACTTTCACACCGGCTTCAGTAGCTGCAATAGCGGCTCGTAGTCCTGCTCCACCCGAACCAATAATCAAAACATCTGTCTCTATCTTATCAATCGGCATGATTGTATACCCTTTCGACTTATTTAGTAATTCTTTACTGGCGCTGCTTCTCTAGCTGCAAAGAAGAGACTTTGCAGCCAGTTTTTCCGTTACTGAGTCACCTGTTCCCGACTTCCAGGCTGATACTCATCCCAGGCTTTGATGAGGATCGTTTCAGGGTCTTTATTGACAATGGCTCTGGCGAACAGCCGCGCTTGCTTGATCTTTGTGAAGAGGGGGATGTTATGGTCAACGGCATAGCGGCGCATGGCATAGTCATCGTCGAGTTCCTTGTTGATATGCCCATCCACGATATTAATTGCCAGGTCGATCTTGTTATCGGCGAAGTAGGTCAGCACGTTTGGCGCTTTCTGCTCGTGAATTTTGTAGAGCAGCATGGTTTCGACGCCATGCTCACGTAGGAACGCGCTGGTCCTTTCGGTAGCATAGAGCGGAATGCCAAGAGTGCTAAGCAGCTTTGCACCTTCCAGAAACTTGGCCTTTTTCTCATCACCGCCCAGGCTAATAAAAATTCCCTTGCGTGGAATGCTCCCACCTGTAGCGAGAATGGCTTTGAGATACGCTTCCTCAATGTCCTCGCCAAAGCAGGCAACTTCACCGGTTGAGGCCATCTCGACGCGCAGCAGAGGGTCAGCTCCGGTCAGTCGCGAGAACGAGAACTGCGGAGCCTTGACCGCTGTGAAGTTCAGAGGCGGCAGTTTGATCTCTGGGACCTCTTCTTTGAAGAGCGCATCGACGAAAAGCTCGATGAAGTTTACACCTGTGACCTTCGAGATGAAGGGGAAGGTGCGTGAAGCGCGCAGGTTGACCTCGATCACATAGACCTGGTTGTCCTTCGCTAGAAATTGCATGTTGAAGGGACCGGTGATATGGAGCGCCTTCGCCACAGCTCTCCCCACATCTGCAATACGTGCCATCGTCTGCTCATTGAGCGTCTGTGGCGGCAAGACAATCGTTGCGTCCCCTGAATGAACACCAGCATTTTCAATGTGCTCGGAGATGACAAAGACCTTAACCTCGCCGCGTTGCGCAACCGCGTCCAGCTCGATCTCTTTCACCTTACGTAGGAACTTGGTAACGGTGACGGGATATTCTGGTGAGACACGAGCCGCCTCACGCACATATTGCACCAGCTCGTCCTGTGTGTAGCAGATATTCATTGCACTACCAGAGAGAACGTAGGAAGGGCGTACCAGCACGGGATAGCCAACGCGTTCCGCAAAGCCTGTCACATCAGCGAGATCAGAGAAGCTGTTCCACTCCGGCTGACGAATATCCAACCCATCCAGCAGTGCAGAGAACTTGCTGCGATCCTCGGCACGATCAATGTTGGCTGCATCGGTTCCCAGGAGGCGGAAACCGTAGTTTTGCAATGCCTTGGCGCGATTGTTCGGTGTCTGTCCACCTACGGAGACAATGATGCCAAGAGGCTCTTCAAATTCACAGATGTCGGCAATGCGCTCGAAGGTCAGTTCCTCGAAGTACAGGCGATCCGAGGTATCATAATCAGTTGAGACCGTTTCAGGGTTACAGTTGATGACGATAGAGTGCTTGTGGTACTTCTTCAACGCCTGCACCGTGCTCACAGAGGTCCAGTCGAACTCGACAGATGAACCGATGCGGTACGGCCCCGAACCAAGGATCACAATCCCATCGTTGCCCGTCGGCTGCACGTCGTGATGCTGCCCATTGTAGGTCATGTACAGGTAGTTGGTGTCCGAAGGAAACTCTGCTCCCAGCGTATCGATCTGGAATACCATCGGCACAACGCCCTGCTGTTGACGTAGCGCACGAATTTCCAGCCCGCTTTTCCCTACAATTTCACCGATGCGCTTGTCGGAGACACCCAATTGCTTTAATTTGCGGAGAGCGGGAGCAGAAAGATCGCAATTTTTCTGTAGCTCCTGCTCAACATCGACGATATGCTTGATACGCAGCAAGAACCACGGATCTATCCCCGTAATCTCATGGATTTCAGCGATGGAGATACCCTGACGGATCGCCATTGGTAGCACAAACATGCGCTTTGGCGTCGGCGTATAGAGATAGCGGGCGAGGATGTCTTTCACGCTCACAGCGCTGCCTGCAAAGATTTTCTCCGAGGTTGCGCCTTCAAATTCCAGATCGAGCATGCGGATCGCCTTTTGATAGGCCTCCTCAAAGGTGCGCCCAATGCCCATCACCTCGCCAACGGACTTCATGCCGGTACCGATGGTTTCATCGACGCCCTTAAACTTATCAAGATCCCAGCGTGGAATCTTCACAACCACGTAGTCCAGGCTCGGCTCAAAACATGCCTTTGTGACGCCTGTAACGCGATTGGTCAGGTCAGTCAGACCGTAGCCCAGAGCGAGTTTCGCAGCCACATACGCCAGTGGATAGCCTGTTGCCTTACTCGCTAGAGCTGAACTGCGTGATAGACGAGCATTCACTTCGATGACTGAGTAAGCAGAGGTATCGGGGTTAAGCGCGAACTGGACATTGCACTCGCCGACGATTCCCAGGCTACGCACAATTGCAATTGAAGCAGAACGCAACGTATGATACTCGGCATTGCTCAAGGTCTGACTGGGTGCGATCACGACAGACTCGCCAGTATGAATACCAAGCGGGTCCATGTTCTCCATGTTACAGACAGTGATGCAGTTATCGTATGCGTCACGGACAACCTCGTACTCCACCTCTTTATAATGGTGCAAGTACTGCTCGATCAACACCTGTGGCGCAAAAGCCAGCGCACCATTGACGATATGCGTCAATTCCTGCTCGTCATGTGCCACACCCGATCCCTGACCGCCCAGCGCATAGCCAGCACGTACCATGACAGGGAAACCGATCTCAGCAGCGATAGCCAGTGCCTCTTCTAGAGTGTTGGTACTGCGGCTCTGTGGCGTTGGAATATTGATAGTCCCCAGGTGTTGCGCAAACTCCTGCCGATCCTCAGTCAAAATGATGGCAGAGATCGGTGTGCCAAGGATGCGTACACCGTAGCGATCGAGCACACCATTGCGATGCAGATCAATACCACAGTTGAGTGCAGTTTGCCCACCGAAGGAGAGCAAGATACCGTCTGGCCGCTCTTTCTCAATGATCTTCTCAACAAAGAAGGGCGTTACGGGCAGGAAGTAGACCTTGTCTGCCATCTGCTGCGATGTCTGAATGGTTGCAATGTTCGGGTTGACGAGAACTGTCGCAATCTCTTCTTCACGCAGGGCTTTAAGCGCCTGAGACCCTGAGTAGTCAAACTCACCTGACTGCCCTATTTTCAGAGCACCCGCGCCCAACACTAATACCTTGTTTGGCTTATTTGTCTGCGCCATTCTTTACTCTCTCTAAAAAGTAGTCAAAAATCCATTCGGTATCCATCGGGCCTGGTGCGGCTTCCGGGTGGAACTGAACAGAGAAGAACGGAAGGGAGGTATGCCGCATACCCTCGTTACTGCCATCATTGGCGTTGACAAACCAGGGTTCAAAATGGGCAGGCAAGGTGCCAACGGCATAGCCATGATTCTGCGTTGTGATATAGCAGCGCTTCGTACCACAGAGTAAGCTGGGCTGGTTCTGACTGCGGTGCCCAAACTTGAGCTTGTAGGTATCGCCACCTGCTGCTAATGCCAGGAGTTGATGCCCCAGGCAAATACCCAGCGTCGGAATTTTACGCTCCATCGCGGTTCGTAACGTCTCAAGCGTCTTCTGGACCTTCTTTGGATTGCCAGGGCCATTCGAGATAAGGATACCATCGAATTTGAAGTCCACCATTGGCGCGAACAGGTCGTAGTCCCACGGCACAGTTACGATACGCACGTTGCGCTGTGTGAGCGTGCGCAAGATATTGCGCTTGGCACCACAGTCGATCAGCACAATCGTTGTATCCCCTACACCATCAACCTGCACCTCTTTCCCTGAGACACGAGCCACCAGATTTTCCTCGTTGGGATCGCTGAACGGCACATCTTCGTGGATCACTATCTTGCCAAGCATCGCGCCATGTTTGCGCAAGTGCTGGGTGAGCATACGCGTATCCTTGATCTCCAGAGCGGGCACACGCTCACGCTTCAGCCACTCGCCCAGGCTCATCACACTCTGCGCATGAGAGGGAGTATCAATATATTGCGACACGATCAAGCCCGCAACATGCATGCGATCATCCTCCCAGGAGAGACTCGTCGGAACACCATAGTTCCCTAAAATGGGGTAGGTCATGGTAAGAATCTGACCGGCAAAGGATGCATCAGTTAAGGCTTCGGGATAACCAACCATACCAGTGCAAAAGACGATCTCACCCGCCATACTGCGCGGGTAGCCAAAGGAAGCACCTTCAAACCGTGTTCCATCTTCCAGAACCAACGCCCCTGTAGTAAGAGGTTCACTTTCTCTCTGCACATCTTCTACTTTACACGTCTCTTCTAGCAAAAGATTATCAGCAGTATTTTTAGCAAACATGGCTCATCCTCTCATTTAGAATAGTTTATAAAAATCTACACAGCTAGATAAAAGCTATTCATCTCTAGCTGCATTCACACATTTTGTTCCTATTTTCTTACGCCCTCCCTAACACAAGGGCGAGCAGAGCCATACGCGTGTAAAGACCATTGCGGATCTGGTCACGCAAGTAGACTGCCCGCTGATCAGCGTCTACAGCAGGATCAACTGAGTTCACTCGTGGCAATGGGTCCATCAAGATCATATCTTTTCGAGCATACGTCTGTAGCAACTGTGGAGTCACAACTGTCAAGCTATTCTGTGCCTCTTTATAGCTCTCGGACGAGGTAAAACGCTCGCGCTGCACGCGCGTCCAGTACCAGAAATCGCAATCATGTGGAATATCATGTACATGCTCAATTTCAACAAGAGTGACGCCTCTCGTTTTGAAAGCGACGAAATCGTCTCGTGTCAATTTCAGACTTGCAGGAGAGAGCAGATAGAGTGTATTGCCCACAAAGAGTGACAGCCCACGAATAAGCGAGTGAATTGTTCGACTATTGAGGCAGTCGCCAGCAAGTAAACCGGTCAGATGATCGAGGCGACCAAAGCGATCATAGAGCGTGAAAAGATCCAGCAAGGTCTGCGTGGGATGTTCATTATTTCCGTCGCCCGCGTTAATCACAGGCACGCTTTCCGCAGCTTGCGCAGCCTGTTGCGCTGCACCAGAGCGAGGATGACGGAGCACTATCGCGTTCGCGTAGGCTTCAAAGACACGAATAGTATCCTCGAAGGTCTCGCCTTTACTGACTGATGTCATCGTCTCTGGATTCTGAACCTCAAGTGTCTGTCCACCCAGCCGCTTAACCGCCGCTGCGAACGAGGCAAACGTACGGCTAGAAGGCTCAAAGAACAGCAAGGCGACAAGCATGCCTGCTAACACATCGGAAGGCTCATTATTAAGTGCAAGCCTTTTCATAGAATGTGTCAATGTAAAAAGCCTGTACAGATCATCTATTGAAAACTGATCAAATGAAACAATGTCTTGCCCCTGAAAGGAACCAGAGATCTTCTTCAGCTCTTCCTGAGGAAGAACAGGAACATAGTGCATAATAAAGCCTCCTATCTCTACCTCGACAACAGGTCAACCTATCAACCTTTTCTTCCGCTCTATTGACTGATCGGCTGATTGACTACTCGCACTTGTACAAAAAGATTAAGATGATACAAGAGATCGTACAGATCAAAAAAAAACCTCACCCCCTGCTTATCGGGGCGAGGAACTGCTTACCCATGTTCCTGAGCGGAGCCAGCCACAAAAGTGGGGTTGGAACAGGGAATACAGAGGAAGAAACACTTCTCCTGAGAACAGCATCAGGCCCTTCCTGGAAATGAATAAGCCGATAGAGGTTGCTCGTAAGAGCCATCCATACCTTATACAAGCTGTTCGAGCGCATGACGATGCCGTGCCTTTTCTTCCATCTGGTTGGGAACTGTTTCAAATTGCTAAGAGTATACCTTACACTATCTCAAAATGTCAAGGGAAGTTTTCTAATAGCAGAGTTTATTGCCAACTCCCACGTGCTTTGCTACAATACATACAGAATTGTTCTTATCGACCAAGAAAGTAAACTGATAAGCTGGTATGAATTCTCAACAACAACACACTGTCTCATTGCTTCGCCGAAGAAGATGGAGAGTGCTGAGCAGCGTTGTGCTCGCGCTTATCCTGCTTATTATGGATGGATCTTTTGATATATCAGCACAGATTACTTCAACGCTCTTTCCTCGGCCTGCTTCTGCCCCACTTTCGGGTCCTGACCTTTTTTACATTCAAAGTTTACCGCTGCAAGGAAAGATTCTTGTCGATGGGCAACCGGTAAAAGACCTTCCACAGGTACAACATGATCTTCCGCTTCGCCTTCCAGCGGGTTCGCACACCATAGAGTGGCAGACAAAGCCATTCCAGGCCTTTCGTTGCCTTGTCTCAATTCCTCAACAGGGAAATCCATCAGCCTGCCCATTCCAAACTGTGACAAACCCTAATCATCTCGTTCGTGGTGCAACACTTATTCTTCCACCAGCCCCTTTGTCATTAGGTCTCCTTCCTGACTTCTCACGAGAAACTCTGGTCAAAGCCGTTCAGCAGAAGCTAGATACACTTCAGGCAACAACAACTATTCACCATGGTCAGGCATATCTCTTCTCTCAAGGCAAGCAAGAAGCGCAGATAGCACAAAAACCGCTTGCTGTATTGCAGAGTTTTCTGTTAGAGACAGATACGAATATACCTGCTCAGTGTCAGGGAGCCGCACTCGGTAAAGTGGGTGATCCTCCCTGTTTTCTAGATGGTCAGGATTGCCGTCTTTTCTGTACCATTCTACAGTCAGGAAATTCCAGTGCCCCTTTCTGGGATATAGCAGCGATTGTGCGTCCATTCTGGACACTCTCCGCCACTGATCAGCAACAGAACCAACACACTAGCGTCGTCGGAGCACAGCAATTTTCTGCCTTTCGCACACAGTGGCAGTCAGGCAACTGGCATGTCACATTTCAGGATCAAGGAACGACCTCTTTTGACGACCCTAATTGTGTTTCTACCTTCAGCTCCATCGTGAGCAACGAGCAATATCAACGTGAAGGCGCTTATTGGAGTTATATTTCCAGCACCAATAGAGCTGATGGTTGTGTTGCAATTAGATTACCATCAGCAACAGCAGCTCAGGAACCAACTCTTTCTTTGTCATCTGGCCCTGTACTCTTACAGCGTTTTGGTGTCTTGCTTGCAGTTAATGATGACGCAGCAAAGCAATGGGATCACCTGCCCAGAGCAACCCAGGAAGAATCGCACATAGCTGAGGATATTCTTGACCATCCGGTCTTTACCTCTTGAGAGAAGAGGCGTACAATACAAAACTACAGGTTCACGCTCATGATGAACAAATTTAAGAAGAATTTGATGCTATAAGAAAGATTCTTTGTATGAAATGTCAACGAACTGTGCTCACGCTGCTCTTACTCTCAATCCTTACGCTGACAGCATGCAGTCCTGGGCATATTGGAAGTAATGTACTCGCATTTATACGTGATGGGCAGCTATGGACGATTGATCCTGATGGGGCAAATGCATTTGCAGTTGTGAACCAGGGATCTCCTGTAGTTGGCTATAGCTGGTCACCAACACACCAGATTCTGGCATATCGCACACTTGACGATGATTTTGCGAAAACAGCAGCAGCCAAACAGTTCATAAATTCATCTCGTACTGGCATCATCACAGACGTGCCAAGTACGCTCAATACTATCGGAATTGACGGAGGCACCCCTATTCCTATCGCCTTCTCGCGTTCAGATGTTCAATATAATAATCCTATCTGGAATGGCAAAGGGACGCGATTACTCTATCGGCAAACACAGGTTCCACCAGCGGGGAAACAAACGCCAGTATCGTCTTCATCCTCAGGAAGCCCACTCTCGACGGCCTGGTGGATCTCACAGAACGATCAACCTGGAGGCATCGCCCTCAAAGGCTTGCCTATCTCGTACTCTATCCCTTCGCTCTCCTATCTCCCTACACACTATTTGGCTATAGGAAATAGCGATCATGGTGTGTTTACAACTACGCTAGCTGGTGCGGAACTACGTGTGCTCTCGTCCGAGGCACTACCAGGACATCCACTTCCCGCTACCCTGGAACGTGTGCTCTGGCAACCTGCCCACAAAGACCAAAGCTTTCTGTATGCTGCTGCCTCAGAAACCGCTCTCGATACATTGACAGTTCAGCTCACACTCAGAAATATGAATGGACAGAAGAAAGTGTTGGCAACCTGCACCTGTACACAGTTTGCCTGGTCGCCAGATGGCAATACGGTAGTGTACAAAGATGGTAGCAACTATAAGCTTTTAGACGTTTCAAGTGGTACATCCTTCGCAATAGCAGCCGAAGAGAGTAGTATCCCCTACTGGTCGCCCGACAGCCGTTTTCTGCTCCTCGATGGAGAACATACATTACGAATCGTTCAGCGTGATAATAAGCAACAACAGGCTCTACTGAACGATGGAAAAGGGCAGGAAGACACTTCTATACACTCAGAAAAACTGTCTTCACCGAACGCTTTGCTACAACCCATGCCGAATAGTCCCTGGTCTGCTGATAGTACACATTTCCTCTTTCTCTCTCATTCGCGGTTGAATTGGCAAGGAAAAGCATTGCGCGAGGGCAACGGACTCTATACAATAAAGCTTGATGAGAAAGGTGTGTTCCATGAGCAACCAACGTTGGTCCATCGTGGCAATGACAGTCAGGCTGGTTGGACGTATCAGGATGCCAATACATCATTTCTCTACTAAACGTCAACAAGATAGATACATGTCAGAGGAGAATATACATGAGTTCAAACAGTAATTCTTTTGATCCAGAAGATGATGAGTTGGAGGGCGATGAATATGACGAGCTTGAATTGCTAGACCGTCTCGAATCATTGCGAGAAGATATGGAAGATCTGCGAGTAAGCACTCTCACAGAAGTAGTGCAGCGTATCGAGGAGCTTCACCGCAAGCTAGACTCACGTTAAATCATCAGGACTTACGCCACTAGAGGCTGATATATGATAAGCTTATGGAAAGTAGCTGAACATTTTCGCGATCCAGTATTATATCTTTCTCATATAGCACTGCTATCTTGTTCAGCTACTCTCCTTTATCCTCTACGCACCTCCGAGATACGCCTGGCGTACCAGATCGTTCTCTAAGAGATTTCGCGAGGTATCGCTGAGGACGATTTTACCGGTCTGGAGCACATAGCCACGGTCAGCCAGGCTCAAAGCCATTGAGGCATTCTGCTCAACCAGAAAGATTGTCACGCCCTCGTCACGAACGCGTAGAATGGTATCGAAGACCGTTTGTACCAGAATAGGGGAAAGACCCATTGATGGCTCATCCATACAGATCATACGGGGACGCGACATCATAGCGCGACCCATTGCTAGCATTTGTTGCTCACCACCAGACATCGTGCCAGCAACCTGCTTGAGGCGCTCTTTGAGGCGCGGAAAGATCTGGCAGACGTGATCCAAATCATCCTCGTACTCTCGTTTATTTGAGCGCGTGTAAGCTCCCATTTCAAGGTTTTCCAAGACCGTCATACGTGCAAAAATGCGCCGGGCTTCTGGTACTAGCGCCAGACCTGAACGGACAATATCGCCAGTAATTTTGCGCGCAATGGGTTGACCATCGAAGGTGATCGAACCGCTTGTAGAACGAACCAGCCCGAATATTGTCTTCATCGTCGTCGTCTTACCAGCCGCATTTGCACCAAGCAGGCAAACAATCTCACCTTTACGAACCTCAAGCGAGATATTCTGAAGCACATGACTCGGACCATAATAGGTATTGACATTATCAAGTTGTAACATTCCAGACCTCACCATCTGAATGCAAAATAGTAGATTGATAGAATGTTGGATAGTATGCTAACACTATTCTCTTCAGAAAATGGTGCTACTCTTTTTCCATCGGTGCCGTATCTGGCTCATCTGTCGTAGCAGATTTTCCAAGATAAGCTGCGATTACTCGTTCATCACGGCGCACATCTTCAGGTAATCCATCAGCGATTTTACGCCCATAATCAAGTACTGCGATATGGTCGGACATACCCATAGTGACGGTAAGCTTATGCTCGATCAGCAGAATCGTCAGTCCGCGTTCATCGCGTAAACGACGGATATATTTGACTGCCTCCAGCGTTTCGGCCTCATTCATACCCGCGGTTGGCTCATCCAGAAGCAGCAGTTTTGGGTTAGAAGCAAGGGCACGGGCAATCTCTACGCGGCGACGGTCAGCATAGGAGAGATTCATTACATACTCTTCCTGTCGCTCGACCATTGCAGGCCCAAAGAAACTTAACAGCTCAATAGCACGTGTGCGAGCCTGCCTCTCTTCATTCGCAACCTGCGGTGGTCGAAAGAGGGAGCCAAGAAAGCTCGCCTTTAACTGTGTATGCTGGCCGACCAGGACATTTTCGAGCACTGTCATGTTATTGAACAGGCGAATATTCTGGAAGGTACGCGCAATCCCTGTCAGCACGACCCTATCAGGAGTAATGCCGACAATGGACCTACCTCCCATACGGATATCGCCTGACGTAGGTTGATATAAACCTGTAATAAGATTAAAGACCGTTGTTTTGCCAGCACCATTTGGTCCGATGATACTGACAATTTCACGCGGGCGAACCTGCAAGCTCACCTGATCAACTGCTTTGAGGCCGCCAAAGCTTTTCGTGACCCCATTTAGCTCAAGCAGTGTATTGCCAGTCCCTGAAGAAAATCCCGTAATTTCCGTTTGATGGGCACTCATATCTGCTCCTGTAAGCGACTACTCAACGTGCACTTCCTCTTCAAAGCCTGCTGCTCCAGGCACAACATCCAATGCTCCAGCTTCAGAACTGTCTTCCGCAACCTTATGCAATTCACGGCGTCTGCGCGCACTGGGAATCAGACCTTCTGGTCGAAAGATCATGATTATAATGAGAACGAGACCAAAGAGGAGGTTACGAATGTTGCCAAAGGAGAAATTTGGAAAAACCTGTATAATAGTGTGGAGAATATTGCCCGGACTGCTGGCAATTGTATCGAGCTGAGCCAGAATGAAGAGGTTAATAGCATAGACAACAACTGCTCCCACAATCACACCAGGGATACTGCCCAGACCTCCAATGACGACCATTGCCAGAAAGACAATTGAATCGTTAGAGCTAAAACTGTTTGGATTAACCGAGCCAAGCTTTGCAGCATGGTACGCGCCTGCGACTCCTGAGAAAAAAGCACCTGCGCCAAAGGCGAAAAGTTTTGTCTTCACAAGATTAATGCCAGACGAAGAGGCCGCAATCTCATCTTCACGGATCGCAATCCAGGCTCGTCCGATGCGAGAATCGCGTAAGCGGACATTAGCAAAAACGCAGATCACGATCAAAGCTAGAATCAAGTAGTAGAAGGGTGTTGGATTGAAACTTGACCACTGAATACATGTCAAAACAGGGGGAGCGCAGGGAGACTTTGGTGGATAGATACCGCTCAGTCCATTTGTGCCACCTGTTACATTGTCCAGGTACAGGAAGAACAGAGGTACGATCTCTCCAAAACCCAACGTTACAATTGCCAGGTAGTCGCCACGCAAGCGTAGCGTCGGGGCACCCAAGAGAACGCCCCAGAGAGCCGCAATAACAGCCGAAATGATTAACATTGGCCAGAAGAACCAGGGCCAGATATCGGGATTTACTGCGATACGCGTCAATACCGTAAATTGCTGAGAGCCAACCATCGCCCAGGCGTAGGTGCCGATGACAAAAAAGGCGACATAGCCCAGATCCAGCAATCCAGCAAAACCGACTACAATGTTAAGGCCAAGCGCGAGAATCACGTAGTACCCAAGGTCTCCATACCCACTTATACGCCCCACAGTTCCAGAACCGAAGAGCACAGGATCAAGCGCAGGATACAAAAGCACAAAGACAAAGAGTAACAACAGGTAAAACCGACTGGCTCCTTTGCTTTGTAAGGGAAGATCATTGGGAACAAGATCGCGCGCCTCTTCACGCACACGTGTTTGTGAAAGGTGCTCCAACTGATCTTGTTTACTCACGCGAATTGCATTGCCCCTGCGACCATTGCTGTTATTCCCGCCATTGGTTTCTGACGTCAGCACGCGACGCAAGGCAATTCTACCACCCAGCGCTCCAAGGAAATATCCCAGGATGGGAAAGAGAATTGTGCGCACGGCAACCCAGGCAAAAAGGACAGGAGGGAAGGGACCGGAGACAGCAAACGCGATGTCAGCAAGCAACGCAATCAGGGCAAATGCTGTCGCAAACCAGAAACCACCCATACGTGCTCGGTTGAGTAGACGAGTACGTTGCTCGGCATCCATCACCTCCACTTGTTCAAGAGGCTGCGGAGGATTGTAATGCAGTAGAGTGCGAACGCGTCTACGCGCTAAAAGGTAGAGAGGCCAGACAATCGCGCAGAGCGCCAGACCAATGAGCAAATTGGCGGTAAAATAGATTAAGAGAATTGGTAAAGCAGCGAAAAAGAACACGTCACTCCACAGTTCAACGAGCGGACGACGGCCACTATCGGAAGCGACAGTATACCCAGCAAGCGCCATGATTATGAGGTAGAAGCAGAAGATGAAAAGCGCAGACTGGAGGGCCGCAGAAGTTGTTGAGAACTGCGAAGACTTGGGATCAAGAAACCAGAGCAGCGAGTTGTTGACCATTGACTCACCGCTCCATAGAAAGGTAAAAATGAGAACTGGTACCAGCAACGCAACCAACCACTTCACTAACAGCATGCGCCCATCACGATCGGGAAGCAACCTGCGGGAGTTTATCGACATAGACACGTTTTCATCACCTCACTTCTGCAATACAGAGGCAAACCACCAGCGAAAAGAGCATATTTAGACCTTCTCCGGCGTTTGTTGTCCAAACAGGCCAGATGGTCGAAAGACCAGGATCAGAATCAGAATACCAAAGACGAAAGCAGGTGTCCAGGCATTTCCACCATGTGGAAGCACTTCCTGAGGAATAAGCGAGACGAGTGAGGTGATCAGGCCAATAAGCAAACCGCCAAACATAGCACCGACAATATTCCCGATACCACCCAGAACAGCAGCAGTAAAAGCCACTAAACCGAGCTGATACCCCAGGGTGAACTGCGTATTAGGAAACTTCAACCCATAAATGAAGCCGGCTGCACCGGCCAGTCCAGCACCAATAAAGAACGTGATAGCAATGATACGGTTTACATTGACGCCCATCAGTGCCGCTGCATCTCGGTCCTGTGCAACTGCACGCATCGCACGACCAATGCGCGTTCGGGTCACGAATAAATGCAAGCCTATCATAAACACCACCGCGATCACAATCACAAAGATATTGATGGTAGCAATGGTCAGACTTCCTGTGCGGATATCGCCAGTAGGAAGTGAGGGGAATGGAATGTCGGTGTTACCTTTCCACAGCTTGGCAAGATCCTGGAGAACGAGCGAGACACCAATGGCTGAAATAAGAGGAGCGAGTCGAGGAGCATTACGCAACGGACGATAGGCGATCCGTTCGATAACCACACCCATCACCGCGCAAAAAAGGATCGAACCGATACATGCAAGTGCGAGAATACCTATCAGGGACCAGGTAATCGCCTGGGGAGGACGATCTGATGTTAACCCAAGCAGACTCATGATTGTTATCGACATGAAGGTGCCCATCATAAAGACATCTCCATGGGCAAAATTGATTAACTCAATAATGCCGTATACCATTGTATAACCAAGTGCGATCAAGGCATAGATAGCACCAATAGCCAGGCCTACAATGATTAAATTTAAGATCAGGACAAAATCCATACGTGCTGAACCCTACTTTCTCGCCACTCTACAATGGAAATGACAGAGGATACTAAAAGCGGAAGAATGCAGGGAGAGAGCCAGCCTACAGACGGAGTTGGCTCTCTTCTGCATAGAGACGACCTACAGGAAGCTTCCTTTAGGACGAGCTTACTTGACCGCAGTTACATATTTCCAGCCATCACCAACGTTGGCATCACCAATCGTGTAGATTGAAATGGCTTTGTTGGTTGTATCACCATTCTGATCGAAGCTATGCTGACCAGTGATACCATCGTACTGGACCTTTTTGATCTCGTCAATCACCGCCTGGCGGAATGTCTTAGCACCGGCAGCATCGTTGGAGTCTTTCGGTGCTTTGGCGTTATTCTTGGTGATTGCGTTTTTCACAGCCTCCAGAATAATCTTTGCATTATCATATGCACCACCGCTGTATGCACCAACCTGACCATACTTTTTCTGGAAATCGTCCTGGAACTTCTTCGCCGCTGGAACCAGGCTCAGATCAACACCAGGAACCGAGGCAAAGATAGGACCGCCGCCGAGAGCAGTGATATTCTTGGTGAAATTGGAAGTCTTCGAGCCGTCACCCACCATAAATGGCGTATTCTCCAGGCCAGCTACCGACTTCATCTGTTGACGGATTGTAATACCACCGGTTGAGTCATTCCCACCGAAGAAAACAACATCAGGCCTTGCACTGGCAACTGCAGTGAGAACAGTTTCGTAGGAATTGGTAGATTTCACACTCCGCTGATCGATTACATTGCCACCAAACTGTTTAAAGAAGGTCACAAAGTTCTTTGCAAGACCTGCACCATACTGCTCCGTATCATCGATGACAAAAGCACTTTTGTAGCCTTTCGTCTGATACGCGTATTGTGCCAGCGCCCTACCCTGGTTCTGATCCAGAGTTGCGGTACGGAAGTACGTGACGTTGTTTGTCGGACGCAATGTCTTCAACAGACTCTTATCACCACCACACTCATAATCAGGAGTGTTCTGGGTCAAGCAGTCGTTGGTATTAGATGGACTGATGAGAGCAATTGGAGCATTGTTAGCAACAGGCATCTCGGTAAGAGCTACGCTACTATTCAAGGGGCCAACAATGCCTGCAACCTGGGCATCACCAATGAGATCGTTTACGTTTTTCTGACCTGTGGTTGGATCGTGTGTACCACCTGAACCAACATCGTCCTTTGCTACAATCTCAAAGCGATAGCCTGGCAGAAAATTGCTGCTATTTGCCTCATCGACAGCGAAGCGCACACCATTCTCTGCTGGTTTACCAGCACTTGCATCTGCCTGTGTTGTTGGAAAATCTGAACCAATTTTAATTGTGACCGTTTGTTGCGAAGAGTTCCCCGAACTAGAAGAGCCGGTACCAGCTCCACATGCCGTAAGAAAAACGAGTAACAGAGGAATACCAAGGGACAATGATAAAATACGAGACCCACGTCTTGTCATAGGATAATTGCCTGCCTTCCTTATTAGAACAACAGAAAATGCCGTGATTGCACAAACGAGAAAGAGCTAGTTGTGCAAGTTGTGAGCACTAGACGTTAAACGATTCCCCTTCTGGGAAGAGACTGATGCCCTGAAACATATACGTTCTGAAACGCTCTCAATCTCACCATTCTTTTTCGGCTCTGGAAGCTCCTGACTTTATTTATCTCGCGCAAGGAAATCTTACCCATCATCACTTGAGTCACACGAGCACCGTCCAAAGCGATAGAAGGAGGAAACCAAGGCATTATAGGAAGAAATACATGTACTGTCAATACACATTTTTGTCTTGCATCATAGTTACAATGGACCTCGCTGAAAACAAGAATAGGTTGAGAAGAACTTCTTTCCAAAAAATAGCGTAAATAACACAAATTATGGATAAGTAGCTTCCACTCTAATAAGCTCTGTGAAAGGCCACAGATCGGGCAATGTTCTCCTGTAAGCAGATAACAACACACTATAAAGGAGCCAGATATGTATCGAAAAAAGCGCTCACACGCTTACTGTATTCCTGGGGATCAAGAGCAAAGGATTGAGCATGATCTGCCGTTGGCACGATCCATGATTGTTTGGGATTACCAGCGGTTTTATACAATTCCTCCATGCCAGGAAGAGGTGTTTGATGATCATCATCTCCATTGATGAAGAAGAGAGCAGTGCGGTTCGTTAATTTCTGCACAACATCAATAGGTCGAGCCTGAGTGATATCAACACCATAGACATCTTCGACCAGCTCACGATCAGCATCACGAGCCTCATCATCAGGCACATCTCCGGGAACGCGCGTCGCATCCTCTGGACAACTATCAGCAACCAGGGCAAGAATATCATGAGTTCGGGCGGCAGCCAGTACAGCAGCAGTCGCCCCCATCGAAAGGCCCAGGATACCAATCTTGCTATTTGTTGTAGCAGGCAATGAATGTACGTAGTTAATAGCAGATAAGATATCTTCTGATTCGACCATGCCAAGAGTGGAAAATAACCCCTGGCTCCGTCCATAGCTCTGGAAATCGAAGAGCAAAATATTGTAGCCATGATTATAGAGAAAAGCTGCACGCCCGATCATCGAGACGCGATTGCCTGGTGTGCCATGCGTCAGAATAATCACAGGAGCTTGAGAGGCACGCAGGGCAAACCAACCTGAAAGCAAGTTCCCACGCCAGTTATAGAAAGAGATATCAACCAGCGGCAGATCATGCACATCCTGAACGTCTGGAATAGCATCGCCTCGTCCAGGACGTAAACCAGCCGTTAACTGTACCGTCGTATCGCTCATCTGTGGCAGACGCTGCTCAGGAAGACGAGTAGCTGCTAGAAGCTGTGGTGAAGCAGGTGGTGTACTCGCACGATGCGCAGAATTTTGTGCGGCTCTAGCACCAGTGTTGTTACTCCTAGAAAGCACCCTTCCTGTAGCGAGTTCACTCTGTGTTCCATAAAAAAGCCAGCTTACTGTTAAGATAAAGAGAAGAAATACTCCCGTTCCAAATCGCTTATGAAATGATGACACGGACATGAAATACTCTCTCCAGATGTTTTCTTGAGAATGCACATGGCAGAACAGCTCTTATGTTTTTTATTCGGACTATCACGCTGAAAACTTGCTACAAAAACGATCAAAGGCAGCCACAACTTGCTGTCGTGTCTGCACCAGCGACCCACTATTATCAATGACCTCGTCCAGGAGTGACATCTGCCTTTGCCTATCTGGCTGAGCTGCAATTCGCGCTAATGCTTCTTCACACGACAATTGATTCCTTAAGAGCAAGCGCTCAATCTGCTGCCCTGGTGAACAGGTCACTAGCCACTTACTCTGACACAAAGACGCAGACCTTCCCTCTAACAACTTTACAGCATCAATAATTGCGATACCAGAAGAGCTCACCAGGGATAGCTCCTGTTGTAATACCTGTACTACCAGCGGATGAACAATCTGCTCCAGACGGTGCATCTCGGCAGGGTTCTGAAAAACATGTCTTCCTAACGCATGGCGGTCTACACTCCCATCCGCCGCAATCACCTGCTGTCCAAATGTGTCGGCAATATGTCGGGTAACAGGCTGTTCAGGCTCATACAAGCGATGCACAACCGCGTCAGCATCGATATATCGCTCAACACCTAATTCCAGCAGTATCTGTCCAACAGACGTTTTCCCACAGGCAATATTTCCAGTTAGTCCAATCACTCGTGGCATTGCAACAGTACAACCTTTCAAGCGCTCACCTTTTTAACGGAGAACACGAATTTCTGTATACACACTCTTTATTTCGTGAGACAGTACCATTATAAAGTATAACTCAATGTGGTAGAAATACTCTATATTCTTCTGTAAGGGCATTGAGAGCTAGACACTCCTCTTGTCAGAAGTATATGCTGTAACTCCAGACAGATTTCTCGGCAAATGTCCTATTTGTCTAGCTTTTTTTCGTAACTATCGTACAATACCCTAGCGGCCCACAAAAACATTCCAGTTAAGGAGCTTTTGATGAGTAGGCACCTGGGACTGATTATAGGTGTGAATCATTATCGAGATACGACATTTCAACCATTACAATTTGCAGAGAATGATGCTAAAGCTTTAGCCCAGTGGTTAGTCAATACCAAAGGGGGCAAGTGGTCGCCGCAAGATGTTCAACTTGTGCAAAGCCAGCATGTCACAAAGGAATTAATCCAATCTCTGCTTGCACAACTCTGTCTTAAGGCCGCTGAAGCTGGCGATGTTATTCTTCTTTACTTTGGTGGGCATGCATTTCTTGATGAAAGAAGTGGAGAGGGGTATCTTGCACTTGCTAATACACGCTATACAGATCCGACAACAGCGATTAATATACGAGAGTTTGTACAGAATTTAGAGCTTAAAAGTAAAGCGGCACAGATTGTATGCATCTTTGACTGCTTTCAGACAGGGCAGATGTGGAGTCACCAACGTGCCTTTCCTTTTGACTCGAAGCCACTGCTTGGATCGAGAACGTTACAGTTCTTACAGCAGTTTCCAGATCGGCTCTTCCTCTGCTCCTGCCGAGGAAACGAATTTGTTCCTGAAAGTGGCGAACATAATCTAGGCCTGTTTACTCATCGTCTGATTCTAGGGCTTTGCGGGCCTGCCAGTGAGTCTACGACTGGCATAGTATCTCTTTCTAAGCTGCATGCATATCTCTTTTCTACTCTTTCGGAACAGTATCGACCACAGCTCTTTGGTCAACAGAAACTTCCTCTTATTCTTGTAGGATCGCCGCAATCCGCAGAAAGCAGCGTAGAGGTATCTAATCAGCACATGCCATCTTCGACTAAAGATCCCAAACCACCAGTAGCAGGAGAAGCTCAAGCAAGCGGATTTCACACACTTCGTCAATCTCCGCAGACTAGCGGCATCTTTACACTTCGTCAGACACCACAGGCTGATGTACAGCCAGCACTGGCTCCAAGTTCTGCTCCCTCCGGGTTATCGCTGTCCCCCGTCGAAGACGAGCAACGGCAACAGCAGAGCCGACAGATGCTCTCTCAGGCACAACAATTCATACAGGCTCAGAAGTATGGAGACGCCTTTGACCTGGTAGATAAGGTTCTCCAGATGCAGCCGAACGATACTGCTGCGCTAACAATGAAAGGTCAGTTGCTAGGAACAGCAGGACACTTTGCAGATGCTCTCCCCCTTGTTGAACAGGTATTGCAGAAAGACACAAGTAATGCCCTGGCATGGAGTATACGTGCTGTTCTTCTGAGTAACCTGGGACAACATCCAGCAGCGCTTGCGTCTATTGAGCGCTCGCTGGAACTGGACGCGCATAATCCAGAGACTTATGCAATTAAAACCAATATTATGGCAAACCTGGCGGCAGAACAAAGTCGAAATGGTAGTCAGATAACACGCTTACCGCTGCAGCGACAAAAAGAGAATGCCCAGGACAATGCACGTTCGTTTACCAGGGGAGCTGGTGTACAGATTCTCAGTTTTGTTGTTGGCCTGCTTGGTCTGGGGCTACTCCTTCTGACATCGCTACCAGTTTACGTGGGAATCGCATTAGCAAGCTTTGCATTGGCAATGCTCTGCGTTAACGCAGCAAGAGACTCATTCCGTTACGGATTCACACGAGTGCTCGTGACTGTACTTCTTAGTCTCGTTGCAGGTGGTATTCTAGGGATTGCGCTTAAGCTCGGCTTAGAGCGCATCATTTTAAATATTCAGGCGCAGCCCAAAGCTCTAGTCATAGTACGGCTTAAGAGCTTTCTATTCGCGGGTGCCTGGTTGGCAACGGTAGCAATTGTCCCGTTGCTAGCCTCACTAGTTGGATTGTTCATTAGCCTGCTGGCGCACGGAAGGAAAAGATGAAGGGAAGCTTATAAAAGCTTCCCTTCCTGCTACCCTGTGACATCTGCAAGGCGTTCCCATTCTTCGAGAAGTTCATCTACACGCGCCTTTGCCTGTTCGTACTCAGTTGAGAGTTGAGTAAGCTGAGCAGCATCAGCATGCAGGGCCGCTTCCGCCACAGCTTCTTCTAGTGCCTGCACCTGCGCCTCTGCTTTCTCCACATCTCGCTCAACATCCTCAACTGTTCGTGTCTTTATCTTTGTCCCCTTTTTGCCTGCTGGCTTTGCAGGTGAAGAAGATTTAGACTCTGCTGCGGGTTTAGCAGTTTTAGGAAGTGAGTTGGTACTGAGCACAATCTGCTGATGACGAGTACGATAGTCGGTATAGTTCCCATGATAGGCACGCAACGCTCCATCTTCAATTGCCCAGACTTTTGTGGCAAGACTATCTATGAAGTAGCGATCATGCGAAACAAAGAGCAGGGAACCAGTGAAATCACTCAATACCTCTTCCAGAAATTGACGCGACTGTAGATCCAGGTGGTTCGTTGGCTCATCGAGTACAAGAAAATTAGAGCCCTGGAGTGTTAGTTTAGCTAATGCCACACGGCTCCTCTCACCACCACTCAAGGAGCCAATGAGTTTAAAAACATCATCACCAGAGAAGAGGAAACGGCCAAGAAATGTGCGCGCACTTTCTTCACTTAACGCACTCACCTGGCGAATCTCGTCAAGAATACTACGTTTCATTTCCAGGCCTGAGTGGGATTGCGAGTAGTACCCCACACGAACATTATGACCAAGGGTGACCTGGCCGCTCACAGGAGGTAGTTCATCAATTAAGGTGCGTAACAACGTTGTTTTCCCTGCACCATTTGGGCCAATTAAGCCGATGCGATCACCACGCAGCAGTTCAAGGTCCGAGACACGTACCAGTATCTTTGGCTCTGTTGCTGGCTGCACCTGTGCCTGCTTTTTGATCATGCCATATCCAGCAGCAAGCTTACTGGTAGAGAGAACAAGCATGCCGCTATCAGCAACAGGAGTCAGCTTGAATTGCATTTCAGGGAGATCCTGTGGACGTTCCACCCGTTCCATGCGGTCTAGCAACGTCTGACGACCACGTGCCTCACGGCTGCGCTGACCTGCTTTGTAACGACGGATGAACTCCTCTGTATGCGCAATATAGGCCTGTTGCGCCTCATACTCACGCAGACGGCGCTCCATCCGTTCCTCGCGCAATGAGAGGTACTTTGTATAGTTGCCGGGGTATTCTTCGATACGTCCAAACGCCAGCTCAATAATGCGTGAGACTACCCTGTCCAGGAAATAGCGATCATGAGCAACGATAACCATTGCGCCTTTCCAGGAGGTCAGGTACGTCTCCAACCATTCCAATGTTGCGAGATCCAGGTGGTTCGTCGGCTCATCCAATAGCAGCAGATCAGGCTCCTGCAGTAGGAGTTTTCCTAGAGATGCTCGTGTCTGTTCACCACCGCTTAAGCGCGTGACCAGTCCATCCTGCTGCTCACGGCTAAATCCGAGGCCATCAAGCACTTGAGCGACACGATTCTCGTAGGTATAGCCACCGGCATGCTCATAACGAGCCTGTAACTCGTCGTAGCGACGTAGAAGTTCTGCGTGTTGTTGCGTATTCTCCTGGGAAGAGGAGGAAGCCATCTGCTGTGTCAGTTCGCCGAGTTCGTGTTCCCAGGAGTGCAGGTGAGCAAAGACCGAAAGCATCTCCTCGCGCAACGTATGCTGCGCCTGAAAATCAGCCACCTGAGTTAGATACCCAATGCGTGTATGACGAGCAAGTGAGACAGAACCCTCATCGGGATCCTCACGCCCAGCTAAGATATGCAGAAGAGTTGATTTACCTGCTCCGTTAGGCCCAACTAGCCCAATGCGATCCTGTGGATCTATTTGAAAGCTGACGCCAGCAAAGATACGTTCAGCAGCAAAGGATTTTCCTAATTGGGAAATGTTCACAATAGCCATAGATCTTTACCTGTTATACAAACGAGCAGAAACCCTCTGCCCCTTATCTCTTTTTTATTCACACAAGGCTATCATATCCATGTAATGAGTGCAAGAGCTTACGATTCTCCATTGCTCTCGCGTAACCATACAAGCGAGAAGGAAATATGGTATACTTGGAAAATAAATCCTTCGTTGCGAGAAAGGATGCTGAGGTGGCGAAAGAGCAATCTCTAGATAATCTCTGGCTGGCACAGATCTTATTTGATCTGGGGGGTGTCAAATTCGGAAACTTTACCGTCAGTGAATCGGCGGTTAGCTCACCCGTCTTTGTGAATCCCAAAGTGTTGATCAGTCATCCAACTGCGCTTCGTGTTGCAAGCAAGCTGATGCAACAGGAGCTCGAACTGGCGCAATCGTTGCGCCGTCCACGTGTCCATCCCTTCAGTGTTGTAGCGGGTGTTCCTGTGGGAGGATTACTGCTAGCGACAGCATACTCAATGGAAACAAATGTTCCGATGATTTATGCACGTAGCCGACCCGAAGGGACGGGAACACGTGGAATCGAAGGACGTTTCGTTCAGGGTGACACCGCTCTCATCATTGATGATCTGATTACAAGAGGCAGTAGCGTTCTTGAAACAGCATCGTTACTAGAAGAAAACGGCCTGAAGGTAAAAGATGTCATCGTCTTGATTGATCGCGAGCACGGAGCAGCAGAACGCTTGCACCGGCATGGATTCAATCTCATTAGTATCCTCAAACTAGATGTGATGCTCAATCACTATATGTCCAAGGGTCTAATTAGTGAAGAAACCTACCGGATATGCGCGGACTATCTGCGTGAGAAGCAAGGCGAAAACTCAACGGGTCCATTAAACATATAAGTGGACTTTTAAGAAAGAGGAGGGCTAGCGTGCAACTAGCCCTCCTCTTTTCATGCCTGCCATCTTCTAGCCACGTGAAGGTAGCTCAGAATGGAGTGAACCATTGAGAGAGTTCTGGACTGATTCAGACTTTCCATGGGGTCCTTGCATCAGCGGCTCTATCAGATCCATCGGCAACGGGAAGATGATGGTCGAGTTCTTTTCGACAGCGATCTCCGTCAATGTTTGCAGGTAGCGTAACTGTAAGGCATTGGGTTGGGAGGACATCACGCCAGCAGCCTGAGCTAGTTGAGTAGAGGCTTGTAACTCACCTTCAGCATGAATAATCTTTGCGCGCTTCTCGCGCTCAGCCTCAGCCTGCTTTGCCATCGCACGCTGCATAGTGACGGGCAGCTCGATGTCTTTGACTTCTACTGCAGTCATCTTCACACCCCAGCGCTCCGTATGCTCATCAATGATTGTCTGAAGTTCGTGATTGATCTTCTGACGCTGGGCCAGCAATTCATCCAGTTCTGATTGGCCCAGCACATTACGGAGTGTGGTCTGACCAATTTGTGTCGTTGCCTGAATGAAGTTGACGACGTTTGACACCGCCGAAGAGGGATTGACGACATAGAAGTACAGGACAGCGGTGACTTTAATTGTAACGTTATCACGCGTAATCACCTCTTGCGGAGGAACAGTGAGCGTCACAATACGCAGATCAACCTTGACCATGCGTGAAATCATTGGCGGCACCCAGAAGAGACCTGGTCCCTTTGCCCCTGCCAAACGGCCAAGAATAAAGATAACACCGCGCTCATACTGCTGCACGATACGTAAACCGGACAAAGCAATGAACACAATAGCCAGAACAATAATACCAAGAACAGAGAGTACTAATGGGTCCATACGTTGCCTCCCTTATGGCTCTATAGCGAAACGAGTTGGTGGACATCCTCTTTACACAGAAACGGAAGGAGTATAAATAACTATTTGTTATCTATACTATAACATATTGCAATTTCCCTGTCAAGGAAAAGCGGAGGAAGTTTTGCAAGAAAGAAGATTGCATGTCGTGTGAGTAGTTGAAAAGGGTGAACGTATGATACAATAGGCCATGACCCAAACTGATCTACGTACATGTTGCAGGAGAAGAGAGCAAGCACTTGGAACGAAATGTGATGTT
>DAOUDD010000094.1:0-9722 GCA_034431765.1 Ktedonobacteraceae bacterium
CCGAAGATACGAATCGCTCGGAAGAGGCGATCAGGCGCGATTGCGGATGCACCATAGGGAATCAGGCGCAAGCTGGATACGTCATAAGTCCCCTCTTCAGCAGCAAGGGTGAGCAGGTTCAGCATTGTCGGAACCGCAATCATCACCGTCACCTTATACTGTTCGACGACCCGTAGCAATTCGTGTGCGTCAAATTTTGGCAATGGCAACTGCGTTGCTCCACGTATGAGGCCGCAAAGCCCTACCGCACCACTCATATGTCCTAAAGGGGCCGTATGTGCAATGATGTCGTTTCCGTCGAGAGGTGGCATTTCGAGAAGAATATTCCGCACCATAGCAACTAAATTCGCATGACTGAGTGTTACCCCTTTGGGGCGTCCTGTCGTCCCTGATGTGTACAGGAGCCACCCAATATCATCTGGTCCAGGGAATGCCGTTGGGGGAGCATCGCTTGCTTGACGAAGCAATTCTTCATACGACAGGATGCCATCTCGCGCCTCTCCGAAAACGATGATATGTTCAACCGTACTGAGTTCGGCGCGTATGGACAAAAGCTTCTCCAGCCAGCTCTCCTCAACCACAACAACGCGAGCACTACAGTCATTGATGACTTGAGCAATCTCGCGTGGATGTAAGCGCGGCACCTCAGCGACACGAATGAAGCGGCCAACAACAGACGCGTGATCGACTTCGAGAAACTCGGCGCGATTGTTTGAAACGAGCACAATTGGTTCACCCGGCCTTGTACCGAGAGAGAGGAAGGCGTTAATTGCACGATGCACACGTTCACCTAATTGCCGATAGGTCAACTGGCGGTTGCCGTCAATCACTGCGAGGGAGTTTGCATTGTTGCGGTAACTCTGCTCAAGCAATGTACCGAGGCTCACCGTTGTGGATGACGTAAATCTCTGCATGCTCTGTTGCATAGGGAGAACTCCTTTCCTGCTAATTTCTCGACAGGATAGTCACGACACAGGCGGCGGGTCCAGGATGCACATAGCCACCAGCATTCTCAGCTAACGCCACCTGAACCCCCTCTGCCTGGCGTACACCAGCTCGGCCTCGAAGCTGCTCGGTAAGTTCCACAAGTTGTGCGCAACCTGTTGCTCCTACAGGATGGCCTTTGCTCAACAAACCGCCACTGGTATTGACGGGCAGACGACCTCCTAGCACAGTTGCTCCCGACGCGAGAAAACGTGGCCCTTCACCGTGCCCACAAAGACCCAAATCTTCGTAGACGATGAGTTCGTTGGGGGCGGCAGCATCATGAAGCTCGACGATGTTGATATTCTCAGGACCCAAACCGGCCTGTGCGTAAGCTTGGCGTGATGCTCGTACTTCAGGGGGTTCATGTCCAGAGCCGGGTTGACCACTGACTAACGCAGAGGCACGAATGCGTACAGTGTCTGCCCCGATGCGACGCGCGTAATCCTCCGAGCATACTACGACCGCCGCCGCTCCATCAGCTATTGGTGAACACATCAGCAGCGTGAGCGGCCAGCTAATGAGCCTACTTTGTAAGACCTCTTCCAAGGAGACTTCTTCGCGGTATTGCGCTTTGGGATTGAGCGCACCATGATGGTGATTCTTGACAGCTATATGGGCAAAATCGCGTTGCGTAGCACCACTTCGTTCCATGTAATGCTTGGTCTCATCGGCATAGACATCCATAAAGAAGGAGTCAGCCTGACCACTTGAGCCTAGAAGTTCCTGGCGGTATTGTTCCAAGCGTGTAATATCGGCTGCGGTCGCAAGGGCCGCGAAGGTTTTGTGCTTGTCTTCGCTGCTCATTTTTTCAACACCTAGAGCAACCGCAACATCGTATTGTCCCGAACCAACAGCGAGCCAGGCGAAGTGGACAGCACTGGAAGCCGAAGCACAGGCATTCTCGACGTTGATCATAGGCAGTCCCATCAGTTGCGTGTCACTGAGCGCAACTTGTCCGCGAATCATCTCTTGTCCGGTAATCACACCTGCAATAGCATTCGCGGATACAACAAGACCAACATCCTTTGCCTGTGTGTTTGCATCGGTCAGTGCTTCCTGCACCGCTTCCTCGGCGAGAGAACGAATATCCCTCTGCAAGAATTTACCGAATTTCGTCATTCCGACTCCGGCGATCAGAACATTGTGCATCTAAGCACCTCCTGTGTGCTGAAACTGAGGAACCACTTCGTTACTAAATCCCTAACACAACCTTGCCGATTGCCTGACCTCCTTCAACCGTCTCGTGAGCAGTTGCTATATCGTCCAGAGCAAAGCGGGCAGCAATAGGATGTCGCAATATCTTGGCATCCAAGCACGTCGTAATGTCGGCGATAGCTGCTTGACGTGCTGCTGTGGGAAGAATATAGGCATAGACGAAATGAATGGATGCGGCTTTCGTCATCAGTGGATATACAGGCAAAAGTGGCTCTGGCTCGGCATCTGAAGAGTATGCAGCAATCACTCCGTTGGGTTTAAGCACTGTCCGGTCTAGTTGTAGGTTGCGGCCTAGTTCGACCTCGATAATCCGGTCTACTCCAGTCCTACCAGTGATCTCTTGAACTCGCGCCGCGACATCCTCTGCTTTATAATCCAGGACGTGATGAGCACCTGCCGCCCAGGCGATTTCAGCCTTCTTGGGCGAACTGACGGTTGCTAGAACGGTTGCTCCGCTCCAACATGCGAACTGAATTGCGTAGTTTCCAACGGCTCCTGCGCCTCCCGCGACTAACACCGTCAAGCCGCTCACTGAGCCATCGAAGAAGACAGCGCGGTGGGCTGTCATGGCTGGAATACCAAGACAAGCCCCTTCTGCGAAGCTGGTTGTAGCAGGGAGAGGAACCGCTAACTCAGATGGAATGATGATATATTCTGCGGCAGTACCGTAAGGGCATCCCCATTGCGCATTATAGAGCCACACGCGTTCTCCAACTCGACTCTTCGGCACCTCTTGCCCAACGACGGTAATGACTCCCGCGCCATCACTGTGAGGAATAATGCGAGGAAAAGCCATCCCTCTCCCTTGCCAACCAGAGCGACGCTTGGTATCAGATGGGTTCACGCCTGAAGCGTGGACTTCGACGACAACGTCGCCCGGCCCTGGCTCAGACATCACCATTTCTCCGACGGTAAACACATCTCGTGGAGAACCAACACGCTCATACCAAGCTGCTTTCATAGCGATCATTCCTTCGTTAGTATAGACTTGCTATTCTTTCTTCATCTCGACTTCGGCGACACGCCAGCCGTACTTCTTCCCCAGTTCTATCAGATCGTCGAGTGTTGCCAGAGTGGAAGGATCAGGATTGATTGGGAAGGTTGCTGCCTGAGCGGGTACACTCAATTCTTCAAAGAAATGTTCAAAGCCTCCTGGCGAGATAATGGTGATAATCTTTGCCATCTTCGAGTCCACATGAATAGAATGGCTGGCATTAACGGGAATGAAGACGAAACAGCCAGGAGTGACGTGATAAGTCGCATCGCTGACGGTAAAGGTTAAATTACCCTCAAGAATGTACATTGCCTCGGCCTCGTCTTCGTGATGATGAGGTGGGGCATACCAATTTTCCGGCATCGTCCACTCACTCACGGAAAAAAGACCCTTTGTGTCATTCTTCCGTGCCTTAAATGTCAACAGTCCACCATAAAACCATACAGCAGGACCTTCAGAAGGGTTGAGCATATATCCTGTCTCGTCGTTGCCAAGTCGCTCTAGATTATAGCCGGAATGCTCAATGTCGAAGCGTGTCATAGTGATCTCCTTTTCTGTGAAACATTCAAGACTCTTCTTCCTCATGTTGTATGAGTGTACCTGCTGAAGAAATCAAAAAACATCCTTCTTGGGAGGATTTAGCAGGAGGAAAAGGAGGAATTTTCGACACATGGAGAGAATATTTGAGGAATGCTTTTATCCGCTCAGGAGATAGAGAGAAGTAAGCGAACAGGTGACGACCAAAGAATATCTCTGCTACAGCAAGTGTAATTCCTTTACTCGTGCGATAGCTTGTGTGCGATTTTCAACATCGAGCTTGTGATAAATGTGCTTAAGATGAGACTTTACCGTACTGATTTCGAGTACCATTTCTCGCGCGATGGCTTGATTTGAGAGTCCAGAAACCAAGCAACGCAGGACATCTACCTCACGTTTACTGAGTGGTTGCGGCAGTGCTTCGTGTATAACCGAAGAACTGGTTCCGTTGCTTACAGATGCGAGAGAAGAGCCACTCTTTCCTAACTCAGCGAGTAGTTTGCTTACATATACCTGAGAAACCCTCTCGAATGGAGGGATTTCTTGTGTCTCTAGCAATACCAGGAGGAGTGTTGCCATCGTGTCTCCCTCATCGAGAAAAAGGCGACAATATCTTTCCGGCTCTGCTAAAGTGAGGGCGCGTTGTAGATAGGAAAGTGCTTTCGTCGTTTCACTAAGTTGAACAGATGCGATAGCTTGAAGGACGAGTATTTCGACAAGTGTGTTCATACGCCCTCCACCTTCTGCACCTTGCCACAAACGCCCTACCAGTTCTAACGCTTCTCTTGCTCTGCCTTGAGCAATGAAGATGCGAGTTAGCAACAAATAGCTTGCTTCATACTTGTAGTCAAGCTGATTTCCTGTAGTATGAGGCACTTGCATAGTCCACTGTGATGCAAATGCTAGATTGCCTTGTGCCAGTTCCAGTCTTACGTGGATTGCTGCAACTCGCGGTGCTAAGAAGGCAAGATGAGGAGATGCTTGAACGATGCTGTCAGCCAGTGCAACATTGTGACGTGCATCTTCTAGCCTACCTTGAGCCTGCGTCACTCGTGCCAGAGCGAGATAAGTATATACGAGAAATCTTGCGTCATCGGTCTGTTGCGCCAATTCGAGACTTTGCAGCAATTGCATACTCGCTGCATCTAGGTCATTCCATTCATAAAGCACCATACCCTTTTTTACATGAACCATAACCATGATAGGGAGACGTTGACTTCCATGCTCACTAGCATAGTGTATCGTCCGTTTCAGTGTCTCAAATGCATGACGAAGTGTCCCACCTATCATGTGCAAATGAGCAAGGTTGCTCAAAGCAAGGAGCGTAATATAAGTATTTTGTGCTGTTTGTCCATAGGTGCTGGACTCAGTGAACGCTTGAATGCCATGTGTGACATCACCACGTATACGATAGGCATACCCTAAATTGAGCGTGATGAGACTACGAAGGATCGCATTGTTTGCAGGAACTTGTTCCAGAAGTTGATCTGAAAGCTCGATGGTACGCGGCACATCGCCCCAGTAACGAGCAAGTGTAGCTCGCAACGTCATGAGTTCAACGAGAATGTCAGAAATAGACCAGTTTGTACGTATTTCGGTCTTCTCGCAACTGTCAGTACTCATCGCGTGTAGGCCACGTTCGGCGTCATCCAAAAACGTTTCTGCCTTCTCACCGCGTCCAAGAGTAATAAGCGACCAGGCATAAAAGAGGGAGAGTGGTGGTCGTGAGTACAGAATGTCACGAGGCAATTGATCAAGCCACCCCAATAAGGTTACAGCCTCTCCATGCATCCAAGTCATGCGTGCTATCTGCTCAATTAACTGTGCCGCTTGCTCAAAATGTGCGCCAAGCAAAGCGTAGTGAATCGCTTCGACGAACTGTCCTTGTTGTGCATACCAGTTAGACGCTCTTTGGTGCAGCATATCTACCTGCTCTGGTTGCTCTTGCTGCAAACAACTGCGAAGGAAATTTCCAAAGAGAGAATGATAACGGTACCAGTGCCGCTCGTGATCAAGTGGAATCAGAAACAAGTTAGATTTTTCCAGTGTGATGAGCAGAGCTTGACTATCCTCTCGCTCAGTTACCGCATCGCAGAGAGCAGCAGACAAGCTAGTAAGAATGGAAGTTTGCAATAAGAAATTTTTGATGGTCTCAGTTTGTCGTACCAGCACTTCCTCGGCTAAGTAATCCAGAATGTAACGGTGACCTCCAGTGAATGCCTCAATGAAGCCAGAGATGTCAGTAGAATCTCGCAGTGAGAGTGCGGCTAACTGTAAACCAGCAATCCAGCCCTCGGTACGACTCATTAGTTGAGTCACATCGTGCAAAGAAAGGCGAAGTCCCATGCATTGATCGAGGAAAGCCAGTGTTTCATCGAGTGTAAAACGCAAGTCACCGGCTCGAAGTTCGGCTAGGTAGTCTTGCACACGCAGACGCGCTAGTGGGAGAGGCGGATCAATTCTCGTAGCGATGATAAGGTGAACATGAGCAGGGAGATGGTCGAGCAAAAAAGTCACAGACTGATGAATTGTCTGTGCTTCAATAAAATGGTAGTCATCCAGAACGAGAGCAATGTCGCTACTATTCTCCCACGCAGTATCGGGGAGAGCGGTAAACTCATTCATAAGTGTAATTAGGATAGATTCAAGTGGGGCAGGTGGTGATGAAGAGAGCAAGTGTAAGGCATGTTCTCCAATGCTAGATTGCACTTTTTCTAATGCCGCAATGCAATACGCCCAGAAGCGCGTTGGATCGTTATCTCTCTCGTCCAAAGAAACCCATGCAAGGCGGTAGTGCTTATTGGCGAACGTCCTTCTCCATTCACTCAGTAGCGTCGTTTTACCGAAACCAGCAGGAGCGGATATAAGCGTGAGACGACCTTTCATGCCAGCATTCAGCCGCTCGACCAAGCGGAGACGTTCCACCAACGAAGGACGTGGAGGCGGCGTATACAATTTCGTTGCTAACAGTTGAATTGGTTGCTCCATCATACTTGACGTTTCACTCTCGCTTTGAACGAGAGAAGTTATCCACTTTGATAAACTCTTGGAAGGCAGATCAAGCTATTGAACCGTGAGTCACAACCTGTAATCACTATCATGTCACACAATCAACTCTCAAGCAAATCGACTTCTGCTTACCATCGCGTTTTCCCTCTGCGAACACAGAGGGTTACGTCATTTAGATGTGGTTGCTGAAATGCCACAGGAACAAGGAAGTACATAGCCTAGAAATTAAAGAAAGAGGGTTAATAAGGCGGTTCCTTACGTTCAAGGGCTGTGTTGCAAAAAGAAAGCTGATCTGCTAAAGTGGATGGAAACGAGCAAAAAAGGAATCACGATGGCAGAGCAAGACCCGTTCAAATGGCGTCATTTTGAGGCAGAGATCATCCTACTGTGTATGTGTTGGTATCTTCGGTATGCGCTCAGCTACCGCGACCTCGAAGAGATGATGCGGGAACGGAGACTCTCAGTCGACCACACCACCATCTATCGTTGGGTGCAGCACTATGGCCCGGAGCTCGACCAACGATGCCGACCACATCTCAAAGCCTGCAACGACTCGTGGAAAGTGGATGAGACGTACATCAAAATCAAGAAAGTCTGGCTATATCTCTACCGAGCCGTCGATTCCGAAGGCAACACCCTGAAGTTTCTCTTGAGTCCGTCGCGAGATGCTGAGGCCGCCAAACGCTTCTTCGTGAAAGTGCTGCACTCGACGGCCTGTTCTGCTTCTCACGCTTGTCCGGTCGAAGAGACAGTGGCCCAGTCCACAGTTGCAGACGACTCTCCCACCACGCAGTCCGCTCCTCGGGTGATCAATGTTGATAAGAATGCGGCCTATCCCAAAGCCATTGCTGACCTCAAAGCTGCCGGAATACTTTCCGCATCGGTCGAACTGAGGCAGGTCAAATACTTGAACAACCTGATCGAGCAGGACTATTGGTTCATCAAACGACTGGTCAAGCCAGGAATGGGCTTTTTCTCGTTTGAGACGGCTTGACGAACATTACAAGAATTTGAGACAATGAACATGATACGGAAAGGACAACTGCAAGACGTGGGAAAAGGAGATGTGGTTGGTCAGAGTACATTGGTCGCCAAACTCTTCGGAGTGGTTGCCTAAGTTGAACAAGCAGAGGAACTCTCTGCCCATTTTGTTCTCTTCCCGTTTTCTTGCAACACAACCATCCCAACTGGCACGTCTGCCATTTGCGAAATTGCTATAGGGATTGAGCGAGGGAGAAATACTGGCATACACGGTTGGCGGTGTCACGCTTCTTGATGCCGTTCTCATTTTTCTCATTTTGATGCGCTTTCAACGCTCGCGTCTCATCCAAAGCTGACAGAGGATTCTTGTTGACATCACATCTTCGTCTAACTGCAAGCTCTAGGGCTAGTGACCTTGCGCCCATAGAAGGTGAGGAGCTAGACCTTGTGTGCAACAGGTTGCACATGACGGATCAGCTCAACGCACATAATCCCCTCGTTTTTACGAGGGGATTATGTGCGTTGAAGAGTATGTTTGGCTCGGTTTCAAGAGTCTTTATTTGATTCCCACAACCATCGAACAAGGGCCAGCGAGATTTTCAACATACGTTTGGCTAAAACCTGCTGCTTGCATCCACGACATGCACTCTTTGCTTGTGTAGTTGAAGCCACCAACGGTTTGAAGCAACATAGACATACTTACAAAGAAACTATACACATTTTCCCGACGCTCATCGTCCATCATCGCCTCATACACAATCAACGCGCCTCCGGGTGGCAATGCATGATACGCTTTTTGTATAAGGAGCTGTTTTTGTTCAAGGTTCCAATCCTGCAAAACCTGTCCTATGATCACAACATCTGCGGTTGGCAGGTCCACTTCAAAAAAGTTGCCTGCGACGAAGTGAAGCCGATCTTGCAGCCCGAATTGGCTCACATATTCTTCAAAGTACGGCTGCACAGCTGGCAAATCTAAGCCATAACCGGTAAGATGCTTATGAGCCAGCGCGAGTTCTATGGGGCATTCTCCTTCTGCAGTCCCAACGTCCACGAAGGTCTGATACTTTTGCCAGGGGAAAAGGGTAGCAAGCGAGCGAACGAGTGGTTTGCTGCTGCCCGACATACCACGTAAGAAATTACGGAGATCATCAGGTTTAGAATATATACTCTCAAAAATGTCGTCTGAGCCTTGCTCTTTAGCCTGATTCTGAACTTTTCCTGTCCGTAAGCCCTCCTCCAGCAATGCCCACGAAGGATAGATTTGTGTGTCGATAAACTCTACAAAGCCACCAATGTAGGAAGGCTTGTTTCGATCAAGAAAGAGGTCCGTATCAGGTGTGTTGGAGTACTTGCCACTTTGTCTATCCAGGAAGTGTAGTGAGACAAGGAAGTCACAATAATCCTGGGCACCTCGTGGATTGAGCTTGAACCTCTCCGTTAATGTTTGAAGATCAAGCGAGCCTTTAGCAAGCTCGGTAAACATTCCTAATTCGACAGCATTCATCAGTGCTTTTGCCGGTCCAAAAGCTATCATCGTCCCGAAAATTTTGTCCGGTGTAAGTTGTTGATTCATGATATATCTCCCCATGTACACTAAAATGATATTACGACGGATAAGGTGTGACGCATATCTCCGTGAGAACGCGTCCTCTCTGCAGAAGCATTCAGAAATTCCAACAGTTGCCTGTCAACATCTTTATCGTCAGCAACAAGAGACAGTATACGGTCGTTTCCGTAAATAGTTGTGCTCCTTTAGAGTCATTGTGTGGACAAACAATCCCTATGGTGCAACATGTCCAATCGTCGAATGAAAGACATCATCAGGATCATAGGTCCGCTTGAAGGCGAGTAAGTACTCATAGTTCGGCCCAAAGGCGAGCGGAACGCGCTCCTGTTCCCTCTCATCCAAGAGATTAATATATCCCCCTTTGAACGCATAGGGGGCGAGTGCCTGCGAGAGGTTCTGTGCCCAGTCGATATGCCTCTGCTCTTCGCCCGG
>DAOUDD010000095.1:0-72259 GCA_034431765.1 Ktedonobacteraceae bacterium
GACCTGTGGTCGATCTTCAACTTCCTCAATCCCGGCTACCTGGGCAAAGAGGCGCAATTCCGCAAAACTTTTGAGATGCCGATCTATAAAGGAAGCGATCCGAGCAAATCGGCCACGCTCAAGCAACTGGTCGAACCCTTCATTCTGCGCCGCGTCAAGACCGACAAGCGCATCATCGACGACCTGCCAGAGAAGATCGAGCAGAAGATGTTCTGCACGCTCTCGCCCGAGCAGGCCTCGCTCTACGAAGCGGTTGTCAAGGATGTCGAGGAGCAACTGGAGAGCGCTGAGGGGATGCAGCGCCGCGGCCTGATCCTCTCGACCCTGCTGAAGCTCAAGCAAATCTGCAACCACCCTGCGCAGTTTTTGCAGGATAACAGCTCTTTTACAACCGAGCGCTCACATAAGCTGCAACGGCTGGGCGAGATGATCGAAGAGGTGATTGACAGCGGCGACAGTGCGCTCATCTTTACGCAGTTTACCGAGATCGGCGATGCACTGCAGCGCTATCTGGAGCAGAGCAAGCACTATACGACCTACTACCTGCACGGTGGCACGAATGTCAAACGGCGCGAGCAGATGGTGAGCGAGTTCCAGGACCCTGAGAGCGAGCCGGCCCTCTTTATCCTCTCGCTGCGTGCGGGCGGCGTCGGGCTGAACCTGACCAAAGCCAACCACGTCTTCCACTTTGATCGCTGGTGGAATCCCGCCGTTGAGGACCAGGCGACCGACCGCGCTTTTCGTATCGGGCAGCGCCGCAATGTCTTCGTGCACAAATTCGTCGCCATGGGCACGATGGAGGAGCGCATCGACGCGATGATCGAGGATAAGAAGAAGCTCTCCTCGCTCGTCGTTGGCAACGATGAAGCCTGGCTGACCGAGCTCGACAACGATACCTTTAAAGATCTGATCGCCTTACGCCGTACTGCGGTGGTGGAGTAATACATATGGGACAATTCAGCCGAACCTGGTGGAGCCAGCGCTTCATCGAGGCTCTCGAACAATTTACCGATCCGAGCCGCCTGGGACGCGGGCGCTCGTATGCAAGCAATGGGCGTATTCTCGACTACACGATCGCGAATGGCAGCGTCAAGGCGCGTGTGCGCGGCTCGATCAACCCCTACTTTGGCGTCTATAAAGAGCCGACCTATAAAACGTCGATCACGCTCAAGGGAATCAGCGCGGAGGACTGGAAGCAGGTGATTCGCCAGATCTCCTCGCGCGCGGACCTGGTGACGAAACTGCTGCTCAACGAGATGCCCGACACGATTGAGGAGGCTTTTGACGAGCTGGGGCTGCACCTGCTGCCGTATAGCGAGAGCGACTTCAACACCTCCTGCTCGTGTCCCGACTACGCCAACCCCTGCAAGCATATCGCCGGAGTCTACTACCTGCTCGCCTCAGCGCTCGACAAAGACCCATTTCTGATGTTCGAGCTACGCGGCCTCTCGCGTGCCGAACTGCACAAAGAGCTGGCGCAGTCTCCTCTCGGTCAGGTGCTCTCGTCCGCGCTCACCGCAGAAGAAGAAAACGTGCGGCCCGAGCCAGTCACCTCCTACTACACTCGTCCAACGCCCGCTCCCAAGGCAAAAGTAGCGAGCACCAGGGAGTTCTGGACCGGAGCAAAGCGCCTGCCCCCGCTGCAACCTGCTGCGTCGCAGACCAGCGTGCCAGCCCTGTTGATCAAGAAGGAAGGGGATTATCCGGGCTTCTGGCCCAAAGATGCCTCCTTCATCGGTGTCATGGAAGAGCTATATGAGCGTGTGCGCACGAAGGGGAAGGGGATGAAGTGAAATAGGGATAGATATTCTCCTTTTGCGCCTGGACGTGAGCCCTGAAACTCTGCTGCTGTGTCTTTGATTCTTTGTGTAGAAGGGCTTTCATAGAAAGGGGCATCGATCTGCCAGACTTTTACTCTATGGTCAGCCGTACCAAAGGCAATTCGATAGGGAAGGAAGGATGCCCAGCTAATCCCGTTCACTCCAACTGTGGAGCTATATGGGTGTAAATGTGTTGTTTCGCCTTTATAATTAGCGATGGCATACTCTTCAAGTGGATGGTTAGCAGCATCTGGAGAGTACTTACATGGGCAGAACTCTATACTTTGCCTTTCAGTACAGGATGCAATATAATTCTGATCTGGTGAAACTGCTATAGCTGTTATTGTGCCGTACATTGATCCAAGCAATTCAGATGATCTGCCTCCCGAGCGGTCCTCATTCGGAAATACTACTGCATTCTGCGGTTGCCAGGCTGAGAGGTATATGTCTTGAGCTATAACAATCCTTTCCTGCTCGTCTGCTGAAGCTGGAAGCCATGCAAGCGCTTTGATGACACGCGGCTTATGGTTGAAAACAGCTACCATGCGTGCTCGATCTGGAAATCCCCGCCGCGAGCGAAGAAAGGCGCGCATATTTCCAACAGTGAGCTCGTAGAGGAAAAAAGAGATTTTCTGAAAATGGTACGTTAGAAGGTGCCAGAGGAAGATGATCGCTCCCTCACCTGACAAGGTCAGAAATGTGAGAAGAAGCGATGCAGTAGCTCCATAGACGATAAGAAGGAGACCTATACCAATCAAGATCCGATTAAGATAGAGTTTTGCGAGAAGTAATAGCCCGAATTGTAATGCAATAAAAAACACGACTATAGAATTAATAAGAAAGAATATAGGCCTAATAAGAGGTAAGAGTGTAGTATATAATTCATCGTACTTTGAAGACTTCTTTTGTTTAGATGGATTGGGCCATGACCAGGAGAAGTACATAAATGAAAGGTGTATAACAATGCCAATGAGAAGGAGTATAACACCGATCCTAATCATGCTATCCCTTCGTACCATAAACAGTCATAATATGCCAGACACCGCAGAAATCTTTGGAGTACATTTCGGCGAGTGTTTCGCTGGTAGTCTTGTTGTACTCCTCCTCAGTTACAAGTTTCGATTGCAGCAAAGCGGGCTTGCTCAAGTGCGTCAGAACTTCCATATTACGGTAGAAGTCTGTCCAACCCTCTGTTTCGGCTGATACCTCGAAGGCATGGCCGATGTTGCCGATATCTGCAAAGCCATGCTGGCGCAACATACGAGGGAACATGTAAGTGATGTCGTAGGTGTCTCCATTGGTGGAGAAGCCGTAGCCCGCGCGCCAGAGAAAATGATTGCCGAGCATACTGCCGCGCTGAAAGGCGGGGCTATTGGTGATGCCCGCGTTGATGCCTTCAGTGAGACGGAGAATACCACCGGGGCGCAGGATGCGCGCGCATTCGGCGAGGAAGGCGGGCCAGGTGTTTCTGCGTAGCACAGCGACCAGAAAGCGTGCATTGACGAGATCGAATGAAGCGTCGGCAAAGTCGAGTGGTTTTGTGATATCCATGATGCCAAAGCTGACGTTGTCGAGCTGTTGAGCCTGTGCCTGTGCGTTGGCGTAGTCAACCATTGTGCGACTGATATCGACTCCAGCCACTTCCATATGCTGATATGTGAATGCAAGGTCAAGCGCCCAGCCACCGGGACCACAGGCAAGATCGATGACGTGCTCAAGCCGATCACGTGTCTCCTGCGTCTGTTCAGCAAGTGGTCCACCCATCGCTTTTGTGATGAAGCGACCTTGGTTGGTGAGCCGCGCCATCTCTGCCGGGCTTTCCGGGTCCAGCACGTAGGTGTGCGCGCCTTTGTCTGGTGGAGGAGTGCTCATACAACGTTTCTCCTGCAATTCATTGATAAGGGGATGATGGAAAGAGAGTGTTATCTTTTATGTTATAGAGACAGTATTCAGTATACAAATTGTGGAAGTATTTTGCAAGGTCTGGATGAAGAAGATGGTGTGCAGAGCTGGCAGGCTAATGGTGGAGGGGATGAGTGACCTTGAAGAATTGTGCTCGAACTCTTTGCCGACGTTAGTGAATGGTTCAGCAGAACAGGTAAAGTTTCAGTCACACGCACATGAAAAGTATTCTTGTCCAGCCCTCTCTACCCCAGGACGATACCGCGCTGCCAGTCATAGAGAAAGAAGATGCATTGAGAGATGTTTGCCCTACTAATAAGAAATGAATTCAAATTTTCTTCTTTCGGGAGCATGCAAAGTCCGAGTAAAAAGCTTGACAAGAGTGTATATTAATGGTTATTATTGTATAGCGAATAATCGGTATCGAAAGTTTGCAAAATTGTCATATGACTTGACAATGAGAACAAGAGGTGAGAACAGCGGACGCGCTGCACTCATCAGTATCAATCTACGCCGTTTTTTAGATGGATACTTCTTTCATGGAGGAAAGAAACATGAAACATGCACGGCACCTTCGTTTCCTACTTGTGACAGGCTTATTGGTGCTCACAGGGGTGATTGCAGTACTTGGCCAGGGATTGTTCCCCAGAACAATGTATGCAGCCGCAAGCAGCACGCATACCAAAGCCGGAACACCTGCAAAACATGCATATTCGAACTACACCTTGAACATTAATAACCTTGACCCCAATTTGTCACAAGATTTCATCTCAAACGCGCAAAATGTGTTTGATTACAGCTATCCTTTGCTTGTCAATCGCTTTGGCAATTCCTCAACCCCCACAACTGTCACGCTGACTATTGATCCCTCGGCTAGTGGGGTGGCCTGGACAAGTGGCAGCGAGGTAACCATTGCCTCCACCTACTGGACACAGAATCCGAGCGATAATGCCTGGTTCACTCACGAATTGACCCATGTCGTGCAGCAGTATACAAATAGTGATGCACCTGGCTGGTTTGTCGAGGGTATGGCTGACTATGCACGCTACTATTATGCCCCCGACTGGGCGGAACCCAGCTGGTGGCATATTCCCGGTCCTCCGTCACCTGACGAGACTGGCCCCTCGGCCTATGGACCTGGTGCTCGTTTCCTCATCTGGTTGTCGCAGCGCAAGGATTCGACCATCGTTGATCAGTTGAATACCGCGGCACAGAACGGCGAGGCATTCCTCCCGCTTTTCGAGCAATTGGCAGGGGGAACAGTTGACGAGGTATGGTCACAATACGTTGCAGATCCAGCCATCACGTTGTAGGGTTGACCGCTATAAACGTTTGTTGGAGACAGAGAGGGTTCGCCTGGTTGTACGACCAGGTGAACCCTCTGTTGCTGCCAGGGAGGAGTGAGTGAGCGCGGTGCGACTAGACGGGTGGGAGGAACGATTGTGTTGGCGAGATGGGAGGCGAGGGCGAACGTGAGTGGAGTGCAAGCGGTGGAGACGCTAGCTGCCTTTGATGGTATAGAGCAAGAATGGTATGTTCTTGCTTCATTTTATGAAGTAAGAAATTTTGAGCCATGTATTCCCAATTATAGTAACTTGACCCTCATCAATTTAAGGTATTAAAATACTGGTAAAGATATATGTATCATTCTACAATTTATATGAATGTAAAAGAGGGAATGCTTATGGTGACGGACGATACTATACAATATCCCATTGCTGATATTCATTCTACCGCAGAAGCGCAGCGTAATAGTTTGAACGATGTATGGGACCAGCATTCATGGCGTCCGCTTCGTCGGGCAGCAGGGATGTGAGCCCTCGCCTCTTACCTTGATGCCAATTGTCCTCTGTCCACAAGGTCCGCCCCAATTGGTCACCTCCCTTAAGCCGCAGGGCCGTCTGATTGCGTTTGTGCTTTTCTGGGTAGGGGAGCGCGGCCTGGAGGCTGTGGGGGGCGTGGACCTGCCTGGATAGGTGGAATGGGGCGCGTAACTGCTACATTGGCTGCCGTCAGATGGATCTCCTCCCCATGGTGAAGTACTGTGAGTGGTGGGCCATCGAGCAGTTGATAGGTTGCTTCGCTCGACTTCACCTCGGCACGCAGACGGGAGCCGCAGAACAGGAGGTGGAAGGCGAGCCGTGTGAGTGCCTGGGGCAAGCGTGGCGCGAAGGAGAGGGAGCCGTTTTGGATGCGCATACCGCCGAATCCAGCTACCAGCACTGTCCAGGCTCCAGCTAACGAGGCCATGTGCAGCCCATCGCGAACGTTGTGGTGCAGGTCGTGGAGGTCTACGAGCGCAGCCTCACCCAGGTAGTCGTAAGCGAGATCGAGCTGTCCTACCTCCGCGGCAATAACAGCCTGTGTGGAGGCCGAGAGGGAGGAGTCACGCACCGTCAAAGGCTCGTAGTAGGCGAAGTTGCGTACCTTTTGCTCAGCCGTGAACGCATCGCTGAGCACATACATCGCAAGAACGAGATCAGCCTGCTTGATGACCTGCTTGCGATAGAGGTCAAAGTAGGGGAAGTGCAGGAAGAGCGGGTACTGATCGGGCTTAGTCCTGCTGAAGTCCCAGACCTCGTGCTCGGTAAAGGTCTCGGCCTGCGGAGTCACGCCTAAGCGTTCGTCGTAGGGGATGAACATCTTTTCGGCAGCTTCGCGCCACCTGGCTATTTCGGTAGCGTCCACGCCAAGCGCATGAGCTTTTTCGGGATAGAGCTGTACTCGCTCGGCAGCCCAGCGCAGGTTATGTTGGGCCATTAGATTGGTGTAGACATTGTTGTCAGCGATGGCGCTATACTCGTCGGGTCCGGTCACACCATCAATGCGGAACTTATCAGTTGCTTTATTATGATAGCCGAGAGAATACCAGAGCCGTGCCGTTTCCACGAGTAGCTCAAGGCCCACTGCCTGCTCGAAAGCGCTGTCATTCGTGGCCTGGATGTAGTTGGCGACGGCGTAGGCGATGTCGGCATTGATATGGAAAGCAGCAGAACCGGCAGGCCAGTAGCCTGAGCACTCTGTTCCCTGAATGGTGCGCCAGGGGAAGGCAGCTCCTTGCAGCCCGAACTCGCGTGCCTGCTCACGTGCCTTGTCAAGAATCGAGTGACGCCAACGGAGTGCTCCGGCTGCCGCGCTTGGTAGCGTTAATATGAGCAATGGCAGGACAGATATCTCTGTATCCCAGAAGGCGTGACCGTCGTAGCCTGAACCTGTTAGCCCTTTGGCAGCGATGGGACGGCCCTCGCCGCGCGCTCCCGCTTGCAGGACGTGGAAGAGCGCGAAACGCACCGCTTGCTGGATCTCCGGGTCACCTTCCACCTCAACGTCTGCTCGTGCCCAGAAGTCGTCCAGGTAGGCACGCTGCTCAGCCAACATACCCTCCCAGCCTGTCTTGCGTGCTGCCGAGAGCGCCGCTCGGACCTGATCGTGGAGAGCAGAGCGAGAGCGCAGACTAGACCAGCCATAGCTGATGAATTTGACGATGCGCAGCTTTTCTCCCGGCTGCAGCCGTGTCGTGAAGGTTATACGGACGATATCGGGGAGGCTTTCAGACGAGATGCCCATCCCGCCAGGTCCCTCAACGTGATGATCCACAGCTGCTCCCATGCGCAGATCACTAACTCGCGTGTGATGGATCAGCAGTCCACTGGTGCCCTCAGCCAGGTGCTCCTCGCTCACAAGAGGAGACTCAAGAGCGGCTCCTACGCGTGGGTCCTTGCTCTGAGGTGGAAGTGCCTCATTCGCCACCAGTTCCGACTGCACAACGATGCTCATTGAAGACTCAAGGGCTTCGACCTCGAAGCTGATGGCCGCAATAGCACGCTGAGTGAACGAGACCATGCGCACTGAAGAGACCCTGACCATTTTTCCAGCGGGCGAGGACCAGCGAACGTCGCGACGGAGGGTACCATCGCGCAAGTCGAGTTCGCGCTCGTGGTCGTGAAGCACGCCATAACGAACGTCGAAGGGTTCGTCATCGACGAGGAGACGGATGAGTTTCCCATTGGTAACATTAATGACGGTCTGACCTGATTCCGGGTAGGCATATCCGCCCTCAGCATAGGGGAGGGGTCGTACTTCGTAGAAGGAGTTTAGGTAAGTGCCGGGGATACCGAACGGTTCTCCCTCATCCAGATTGCCGCGCAGTCCAATGTGACCATTGGAGAGCGCGAAAATGGACTCGGACTGTGCCAGGGTATCAAGATGAAGCTCCGTCTCACGAATGCTCCATTCCTCGATAGGAAAGGCAGGATGTTCAATCATGGTCGGTCCTCCAATGTGCCGCTATAGACGGTGTGGCGTTGTATCTGGCTCTTTGATAATATCTGCATAAAGTACCTTAACCACTACTTTTTCGATTTTCTCTTTTTGGCGTTTACATTGTACTAGCATTGATGGCGGGAGATGATTGTCGTATGTCTTTGGCCATAACCGTACGTCTACACCATCGTCATTTCTACCAGGACCAATTTCGACGGTAAATCCTGAGCGATCAAAAAACTCGGCGATTAGCCCTTCAAACTTCCTCCAGTTGATCTGGTTTATAGTGTCAAAATTAGCGGAAAGGTAATTTATGAATCGTTGATCGAAAAAAAGCACCATTGATACTTTTCGCGCAATATAAGCGTTGGCATTATGCTATACGGTCGAGGTATAATACCCAATCGAAAAAGGAGTTGTGATACTAAATTTTCGTATTCTGAGTATTCTATTCGCAAGGTTCGTTCATCATCGCCAGCCAACAAATCTTTCTGGTAAGTGATCAATAATATCCTGTCGAGTCAACGCTAAACCTGCTTTATAGCCAGCTATTTCGCTAAGAGTAGAGAAGACTTCAATCCTTTTTTGACGAATATATCCCATTTGGCTTCCTTACTCTCTATACTAGTTAATTACATGTTCTCCCTTTTTCGAATTACCGTGAAATTCTCGCACTCATTTGGCAGAGGTAGGGTAGGCAGCCAGCGAGGTAGTATTACGCTCCTTTTCCGACTGCCCCCCGCCGAACCGTACATGCACCTTTCAGCGCATACGGCTCTCCAGTATCGTAATTACGTTCGCGTACTTGACTTTTGTCGTCTCATTGGACGTCCTGCATGGACATCGGTGTGACACGTTCGACAGAGAACCATTGTTTTCCTGCGACGAGCTGCCATAACTTTAACCCAGTCTGGCTTTTCACGTCCGGTAAATCTTTCCAGGTCCTTTAGAGTTCGAATATGATGCACCCCGATATTTTCATTGCTTCCACAATTCTCGCAAATATCTGCAAGGAGTCTTTCTTCTAACTCAGTTCGACCTGACCAGATTGTCTGCGTTTGGTCTTTCAGACTTGCCTTAGGATCCCATGTTAATGAGATTCCTCCCCATTTCGCTACTAGCGGTTTCTTCCCTTCTCGCTCAATGGTTACTTGTAATCCCTTATACTTTTTCCCATTTATTTCCCAAGTGGTTTCATACTTTCTATATACTTTGCTCACTGACACTTTGAGTTTATGTGCCAGTGTTTTCGTAAGTGATGTGTCCATCACCCAATAGAGTTGTGTGAAATTTCCCAGGTTGTATGCGAGTCGATAATATTCCACTAATCCTTGATACTCAGCTTGATACGTTCTTAGTATCGTGAAAGCGCTGTTTTCAGTCAGCTCTTTTCTGTGTATCGGTCTTCCATTTTCCATGTAGCGCCGGCATTTGTCTTTTACTACATCCTCTGGTAATCTCAATCCAACTTTTCCGTTGAGGCTTCTCCTATGATCTACCCCTCTGTGAGAATTGTCTTGTAGAATGTGAACTTCGTATCCTAGAAACTGCGCTTTCTCTGACCGTGCATGAGTGATCAGTGTCTTGGATTGCGATAGCTCTAGTTTTAATTCCTCCCTTAGAAATAGCGTAAGTTTTTCCTTGATTTCTTCCGCTTCTTCTTTTGGGCCTGTAAATCCCAGGAGAAAATCATCTGCATATCGGATGTATTTTAGACGCCGAAAATTGGGATCTCTCGTATCCATCGATGGCAGTTGCATCATCCTTTTGCGTGCTGCTTCTAGCTCTGTTGCTGTTCCCTTTTTCCGTATACGTTCAACTTCGTGCCTCACTTTACGGTACTCTGGGTTTTCGCCTCGTTCCTTTCCCCTTGTATAGGTTGGAATGAGGATTGTCTCCACAAACTTGTCCAGTTTATCAAGATAGATGTTGGAAAGTATCGGACTGATTATCCCTCCTTGTGGTGTTCCACTGTAGGTTTTATGGAATTGCCAGTCTTCTAAATACCCAACTTGAAGTATATCTTTGATAAGTTGTATAAACCGTCCATCTTGGATTGTCTCTTCTAATATTTCAACTAGAATAGTGTGATCTAGCCTGTCAAAGCACTGGGAGATATCTCCTTCAATGAACCAGCTTACTCCTGTCCACGTTCCATAGATTTCTCGTAAAGCAGTATGGCATCCTCTATTGGGACGAAACCCGTGTGAATGGTTACTGAAACGTTCCTCATAATATGCTTCAAGGAGCAATCTGACAGCTTCTTGAAGTAATTTATCGGACCATGTCAACATACCAAGGGGCCGTACTTTCCCATTTTTCTTTGGTATGTACGTTCTCCTGGCTAATTTCCATTGATACTTTTCATTTCGCACAGCTTCTATGATTTTCTCAATTTTTCTCATCGACATCCCATCCACTGTTTCATCCGCGCTACCTGTTGTCATCGATCCTGTATTACGATAGATCTTTCCGTAGGCCTTCAGGTACAGTTCTGGATTAAACAACAATCGATAGATTCGATCTAATGGCAAACCCTTTCTGCCTCGTTCGCGAATGAGCTCTATGATTGTTTCGGCTGTTCGCATCTCGCGTACCTTTTCATTCTTAGAACTCGACGATACCTACCCTGCTAAACGATGTCAATGTTTAGCTCTGGCCCAATTTCTTGAGCTGCCCCTTCGTTTTCGTCTTTTGGACTAGAACTACTATGGGGGTTCCGTGACCTTGAGGCTCTCGTCTTTTAGGCCATCCCACATTTACACTAACAAGACGTAGTAGTACGTTTAGGTGCCTTTTTGTTCCTTACCAAACTCATCGTTTGTCATCTATCGTAGAGAACTCTCTAAGCACATACATCTCTTACTTAGAGTACGATAGCGCCGCGTCAGATGTGCTGCGACGGGCCACTCTATATTGCCATTCAGAACTCAGGTTCAGCAAACAGCTTCACCATGCGTACAGGACTTGCAAGGCTTTATCTTACACATCTTCAGACAATCTTGCTTTATTGGCATGCTACTGTCCCCTTTAGGTTTCCCGCCAGGTAAGCCAATGTCCTAGAGGTAATTGCTCTCTTTCCTCTCCTCCTTGGGAGGAATCTTATTAATGCCAAAGTGGCGCACGTGTATGAGAGTCGAACTCACCGGGGACCGCGCCGAGCGACCCCCCAGCCGTTTTGAAGACGGTGAGACCCACCGGGGTCCCTACACCTCCACGTGGCCTGTATTCTGCCACTGGTACAAATGTTTGTCAAGCCAGCGCGCGAATGCGTGCCAGGTTCACCTCGGTCAGATCCCTGACCATCAGTTCTGCCGCACGCAAACCCGGAAGGTCGCGGTCTCCGGCAACGGAGATACAGCGCATACCTGCTGCGTGTGCGGCTTGTACACCTGCAATGGCATCCTCAATCACCAGACACTTCTCCGGGGGCACGTTCAGTTCAGAGGAGGCTTTGAGGAAGACATCGGGCGCGGGCTTGCCGTGTGGCACAGTCTCGCCGGAGACGAGCGCTGACAGGTAGCGGTTTAGCCCAAGCACCTCGCTGATCACCTCGATATTCTTCACAGGGGTAGATGAGGCGAGTGCCTGCGGGTAGCCAGCATTTTTCAGCTCCGTGAGCAGTTCGATAGCTCCTGGAAGCGGGCGTGCCTTTTCACGGATGAACCCGCGGAAATAGGTTTCTTTGAGATCGGCCAGTTTCTGCACGCGCTCAGGTGGCATCTCACCCCAAAGGAGGGGGATGATGGCATCGTTGCGCATACCGAAGGTGCGCCAGAATTGCTCGTCAGTGAAGGGGATGCCCTCATCCTGAGCCATACGATGCCAGGAGAGGCGATGCTCCTCCCCGCTGTCAAGGATGACGCCGTCGAGATCCCAGATTACCGCTTGTATCGAGTCTGCCATAGAGAATGAGCCTCCAGATGTGTATCAGATATATTTCTTATAGCCGAGAGGGATAGAGAAGACGAGGAAATGTGACGGGAGTAGAAGTGATAGTGGTAGCTATTGCTCCTTTCAAGGTATTGTATTCTGTCTATGTGTTAACATTCTATCACGCCTTTCTCCCTGAGGCCTTTTGCGCGCTCTCGCAGCTTTCTCTATCCTGCTCGCCCTCGTCCTGACGTATGTGTACCAGAACGAGCGTTAGCCCATCATACCAATAAGAAAAAGGGAGCCAGCACACATGCTCGTGTTTGCTGGCTCCCCATGCGAGAAAGGGCGTAGAAGAAGTTCGGGTTATTTCGCTCCGATGGCGAAGACGTGAATTTGACCATGATTCCCGGTTGAGGGTAATGTTACACTTTGGATTGTCTTGCCCTTTTGCAAGGCCACATCCATATAGAAGATGTGGGGCATATCTTTTTGCATGCCGTTGGGCGTATTGCGATAGGGTGTCACAGCGACAACCTGGTTGCCATAGGAAGGCGTCCTTGCTGTCCCTCCATTGAGCGTCCAATCGCTGGCAACCAGCAGGAACTGCTGTGTGCTACCGTCGGTGTAGGTGATAGTGGCTCTACCCAGCGAGGGGCCGTTAGATGCCGCGAGCAGGAATCCAAGGGTATTTGCGCCATCGGCGGTGACTGGAATGACCTGTCCTTTTGCTATGACGTTGTTCGAGCCAGCGGCGGGCATGGGCCAGGTGAAATTGATACCGTTAAATGAAATCGGCTTTCCAGGAACTATACCCACACTTTGCAGTGCTTGAGCAGAGAAGCTGTTGCCCCAGCTATCGAAGTTCGCATTGGCCATTGCATCATCGTTACTGGTGCCGACATTATTAAAATCGAACTGCGCTTTCGCAGTGACACCATTATTGCCACCACCGTTGCCCTGTTGGGGATTATTGGGGCAATTCAGGTTGACTGTTCCATTGGCAAACGTAAGCATGCAGGTCTGACCGTTGATCGTCACCGTTCCCATACAATTGGCAATTGTTGCACCATTGATGACACACGTTGGTGTCTGAGCTGTTCCCGTGCCACCACCAGTTGGAGGCGGAGTGGGTGTAGGATTAGCCGGTTGTGTTGGCGTAGGATTCGCCGGCTGCGTGGGTGTAGGATTAGCCGGCTGAGTAGGTGTAGGATTGACGGGTTTCGTGGGCGTAGGATTAACAGGCTGAGTAGGTGTAGGGGTCGCCGGTTTCGTGGGCGTGGGATTAACAGGCTGCGTTGCCGTCATAGTTGGTACAGGAGTTGGAGAAGTTGTACCGCCAGGCTGCGTACTGATGGGCTGTCCATTGAGCATAGCGCTGGTTGCAACGCCTGCACCATCCTGCGTCGTTGTGATTGGGCTAGGCTTGCCGAGGAGCTGAACACAGTTCAGGTTATTCGCGCTGTAGGTGTTGGCGAAGCGCTGTGCCAGGAAGGTAAAGAGCGTCGTGCCAACCGCCGGGTCGGGAGAGGGTGCTTGTGAGGTGAACTGAGCATCGAGGGCGATGCGCGGCGCACCAACATCGACGAGATTCTGGCAGTATGTTTTTGTGCTCGCAGCATCCGCGTTGGCAACAGGCGGCTGATTCACACCGCTTCGATAGGCATTGATTTTATTGACATCGACCTGGCCGTTGTTGAGCGCCATTGGATCGTTCGCGGGTACAAGCGCGACAGGAGCAGCCTGGTGAACCATAGCCTGTAGCTCGTTCAATGGGAGAGCAGGCACATTTTGTCCTGGATCTGCAAGATCGGCAACCTTCCAGGGTGAGCAGCCAAGCGAACCATCGAGAGCAATATCAAGGAGACGGTTGTCGCTACCGTTTACCTGGGGCTTTCCGGTTGTTTGCAACATAGTCATGTTTGCAGCAGTCATCTGCGCTGATTGCCCGTTTGCTGTGACGAGGTAGGTGGTGGTCACATTGTCGCTCTGGTCCTGGTCAACCACAGCGAAGTTGCGAACAGTGGGGCAGGACTGGCCGTCTTTTGCCGTACCGAGAGCGGGTGGTGTCAGTTTGCCTGCCTGAATCGCCTGGCGAGCAGCCTGGAAGAACGCGGGAGCATTGCAGTAGGCGAATTGTCCGAATATAGAATTATTGAGACCATTTACACACTTGCCCTGATTCAAGCTGCCATTCGTGTCCTGCAATGTCAGTGTGTTACCGTTTGCGCCAAACCAAAGCGCCACAATAGCGTTGGCTGGGAGCTGAGGTGTAACAGGCTTGGCGGCAGGCTGCGTTCCCTTGTCAATGACAAGCGGATTGTAGATACTGATCTGGCTGGTTGCGGGATCAAAGACTGCTCCCTGCACAAAGGCTGCCTGATTCGCATTGGCCTCGTTACAGGGACCTTTGGCCGGATCGGTTGCGGACAGTTGGTATGGAGTTGCCAGGCCCGCGGCTGTGAGTGGATTGGCGGGCACGCTCAGTGCGCAATCCATATTGACATCAGCGGCATGTGAGCCAAAGACAGGTTTGACAACCAGGAAGACAAAAGCTCCCAGAACGACGAGTGTTGTAATAGCTGAACCGATGAGAAACAATGGGGAGAAGCGCCTCCCTCGCGATGAGCGTGGAAGCTTATAGCGGCCTCCTGGCATCATTGGTCCCTGCGGCCTTGATACTGTGTGCATATACGTGTTACCTTCTTCCGAATCCGAGCTTCTACAAAAGCTCTACATACTCCGTCAAATAGAAATGCGCTCTACTACCTTCTTGCTAACTTTCCATAAGAGACACAAGATTTTCTTGATCTGATGTATGCTCTTACGTATGTGCGCTCGTCCCCAGATAACGAGCGTCGGTGAACACATTTTGAGAAACTGTTGTACAACGTTTTTCTGTTTAGAAAGCGTGTAGTCACGGCTAGCTAAGATGAAGCAATTTGCATACCTTTGCAATCATTTGCAATTCATGCTTCGTTTGGGATAATACCATAGCCTTTTTACAGATATCCATGAGCATATGCAAATTTAGGGTGAAAGTACTAACCTCCGGTTAAGGTTTCGTAACGTCTCACTGGTGTTGTATGCTGAGAAAGCGGATTTACAACATTAAGAATTGGTGGAGAAGGCCATTGGGAGGTGGGGAAGAATGCGCAAGGTTGTCTGTTAGTCGGTAGACGAGCACAGGAGAAGGGACGATGACACGAACGATTCAGAACGTGATCGACACGATTATTGCAGCGGTACCGGGAGCGCCAGTGCCATGGTCGGTGGATACGCTCAAACGTGGTAATCCTGCTGATGAAGTGCATGGAATTGTCACCACATTTACCGCAACATGCGATGTGCTGGAGCAGGCAGTAGCGCTGGGAGCTGACCTGATTATCACGCACGAGCCAACGTTCTATGATCATCGCGACGAGACAGCGTGGCTGGCGCGTGATTCTGTATACGAAGCAAAAGATCTTTTTCTGAAAAAGCATGCCCTCGCCGTCTGGCGTTTTCATGACTACTGGCATTTTCACACGCCCGATGGGATTATTACAGGTGTTGTCAAGGCTATGGGATGGGAACAGAACCTTGACGAGGAAGCACGCTATGTTGTTACACTTCCACCCTGCACGCTCACGGAACTTGTTGACCTTCTGAAGCAAAAACTGGCCCTGGCCCAGGTACGGCTGGTGGGTGATCCAGCCATGTCCTGTCAGCGCATTGGCCTGATCGTGGGCGCGATGGGAGGGGATTACCAGATCAAGGCCTTTTCTCAGGATGCGCTTGATGTTGTTGTGTGTGGCGAAACGGTTGAATGGCAGACATGCGAGTATGTACGTGATGCTATAGCATGCGGCCAGAAGAAAGCGTTGTTGATTCTGGGCCATGCGAACAGCGAAGAGGCAGGGATGAAGTATCTGGTAGAGTGGCTGAGGCCAAAGTTGCCAGATGTTCCGCTGTTCCATGTGCCCGCAGGTGATCCCGTGAGGGTGTTATAAGCGATTGCCTGTCGCAACCTGTTCGTGAAGTGCTGTGAGCCTCACGCTCTCGTCCCAGAGGCGTTCTTGAACTGAGACGTTATACGAGATAGTCGCAGAGCGTTGGGGCTTGCATTTGTCGAAATACCTACCGGTCATGTCTGCAACTTCAGGCGCGGTTGCCAGATAGAGTGGAGTTTGTGCTCCTTCCTCAGGTGAAATGCCCAAGAGGAGCGCGAGAGCACTCACTGGTTGGGCGGGGGCTGTAAGTGAACGATTCCAGATATTCGTTGCAACGAGGCCAGGATGGAGGCAATTCACCGTGATGTCCGTATTTCGTAGCCGCTGTGCCAGGGCATAGGTGAAAAGTACATTCGCGAGCTTTGACTGAGAATAGGCGCGGAGCATACTGTATTTTTGCTTCATCTGCAAGTCATCCAGGTTGATGAAACCTGAAGCCTGAGCACCTGAGCTAACATTAACGACACGTGCGGCAGGAGTTTGTCGAAGTGTGTCGAGCAAAAGGTTGGTGAGCAAGAAGCTAGCGAGGTGATTGAGGGCCAGCGTCATCTCAATCCCATCAACGCTCAGAGTGCGTTTGACAAAGAAGCTGCCAGCATTATTGACCAGGACATGCAGTTGCGAGTAACGCTGTCCAAACTCCTGTGCGAGCTGGCGCACGGCCTGTTGCGAAGAGAGATCGGCCAGCAGGAGATCGACCTGGTGATTGCCACTCTGCTGTTGTATCTCGTTCTGTGCTTGCTGCCCACGTGTTTGGTCACGTGCAACCATTACCACGTGTGCCCCGGCTTGCGCTAGCCCCAGCGCTGTTGCCTTGCCAATTCCTGAATTAGCTCCCGTCACCAGGCAGATTTTGCCACTCATGAAATGTTTTGCTCTGTCCATAGTTATTTTATCCTTCGCGTGTTCGAACTATATTGGTCTGGAATGGATATTGTACTATCATGGTCTCATTTTGTGAAAAGAACGTCAAATAATCGCAGGGCAATCGCATCTAATTAACCCCATCCAAAACAAGGTGAAGATAGGCGTTGTCCCATCCGGCTTTGAGCCGCTTGGCATGAATGCCGACGCGAGACGAGCGCTCCTGACGCAACAGATTGAGACTGATGTGGCGTAACACGGCAAGATTTTCGTCTGCATGACCACTGCGAACACGGGAATCATCTTCCCGAAACGCGACATCAAGCACCCAATGAAGGCTGTTCTCAATTGCCCAATGACCCCGGACGGCGTAGGCAAAGGTGTTCACTGAAGAGAAACTGAGCAAAAAGTAGCGAGTTTCTCGGCTGATCTCTTGTTCGATGCGTCGTTCGGCTCGCACCATGCCAATGGCTCGCAAGCCTTTCCACTTCTTTTGTGGGTCTAAATAGTCCAGGATCTCTGCATCGTGAATGGTCCAGTACTCTCGGACTTCCATCCGCCCATGTCCTTTCTCTACGCGGCGATCCGTCTCAGCCTGCACGTGAGCAAACGCCTCTTTCTCGGCCAGAGCAAATGTGGCCTTGACCTCTTCATACAGATTCCCCTGGTTGTCTTTGAGTGCCAATGCATACTCTCCCTCTTGCCCGATAATCTGCTCAGCGATCTTGGTTTGGGTCCCCATTGCATCAATGGTCACAATACATCCCGACAGCGCTAACTGTTGTAAAAGCAGAGGAATTGCGGTGATCTCGTTCGATTTCTCTTCTGTTGCCAATTGAGCCAGGACCAGCCGATTTTCGATGGCCCAGGCGCTGACCAGATGGAGCGCCTTCTTGCCTGCTGCCCGATCATGTGAGCGCCGCAAGGTCTTGCCATCAATGGCTACTACTCCCTTGACCGTCTTGCTTATTCCCTGGACCCACTGCACAAAACTGGCTTCAAACTGTTTCGGATCGATGAGGGCAAAGACCCGGCCAAACGTGTCGTGGGAGGGGATGCCATTCGGCAAATCGAGCCATTCCCGAAAAAAGTCTTCCTTCGCTTTTCCGAATTCCTCGATTTCAACCCATCCTTCTGCTCCGCAAATGACCCCACAGATTGCCAGAATGATAATATCCCGCAATCGATGCAATTTGGTTCGCTCCATTCGAGGGTCTTCCACTTGCGCAAAAATGCTTTCTAGATCTCGCAGGTCCTTCTCTTGCATCCTCTTGTCTCCCCCTTTTTTGACGTATTTTATCACCTCCTTGTCCTTTCCTTACTGTGGATGAGTTTATTTAGATGCGATTGCCCTGCAAATAATCGGAACAATACACCTATCTTTATGAAGAGTCTGCCGCTAGAAACGGGTCACTCAGTTGTCACTTTTGCCGTCAGGAGAGATGGAGGAGTGCGCCAGGTGGAGGAGTATCTCTGTGTAGCTGACAAAGGCGGCGTATGATCCGACAAAGGGGATCTCTTGAAGACATGCCTGAAGTCGCTGTATGGTAAGTTTCCCCTGGGTCAGTGAGAGGAGCCACTGACAGGCATTGTGGATACGGCTTATGTCGGTTGAGGAGGGAGGAGTAGTAGATTGACCGCGACCATAGTTGTAACGACGAAGCAGATCGGGGTCAAGCAGATAGGATTTGAGCAATGGGAGGACAAAGATGCGCGTAAGCTCCTCATATTCTGTATGCCGAAAGTATTCCAGTAGGTGGGAGGCAGTGGGGAGAGGTGCATCATGCATCATCTGTTGCACGTGTAAGCGGCCTTGTAGAGCTGTTCGTTCAGGATGAAGCAGGCGTCCATGTATGTCGAGATGGATAGCGGAGAGCGTGCCACGCAAGGAGATACCGTAGCCTGTACGCCCCACCCAGCTTCCTAGTGCAAAGTCACTCGACCTTTTTAGAGTACCCGTCATTGTCTCCTGCCACTTCTGAGCATGTTGTCGGGAAACGGGCCAACGTAACCATGTCCGGGCGGGGGTGACGAGAGGATCAAGAAATAGTATCTCCTGAAAATTTTTCAGAATGGCTTCTAGAAAGGCTTCCTGTTTCTCAATGCGGTTATTCCCGATGATCCAGGTATCGAGAATGCCTGCCTGTCTATATGCCGAATGGCGAAGTTGCCACTGTGCGATATCGAGGGGGGCACACTGGAACTCGACTGCCTGACGCTGACCATCGGGGTGGATGACAAAGATATCGGCAATACGATTGGGCCCTGGCAGGCGCTCTTCGAGAGTGACGTGAGCGCGTGGAAACTGTGCATGTAACCAGCGAGAGAGTAACATTTTGCCACGCATATGCCGCACTGACTCGGACTCCGTACTCCACGCGCACTCACCTTTTTGATGAGCGAAGTGCAACTGTGTTCGCTTCGCCGGACCACCACGGAGATGGACAATGCCTCGACAGTTTGGGCAGTGCAACAGGTGATCTTGTGACCAGCGCTGCAGTTGTTCCAGAGGCGCTGCTTCAGCAACGGCTGGTTGATCGTCTGGTCCATAGGCAACAAGCATTGCAGAATCCTTGCTGGGACAAAAGAATGTCTGTCCTGATGTTTCTCAGTATAGCATTTCTACAGAGATGCGACTAGCGCAATGATCTGCTATGCCTGGAGTGAAGGTTCCTCTGGTTCACCTGATAGGGTAGAGTTCAAGGACGGAAGCATGTCGAGCCAGCATTGTACCTCACTTGCCTTGAAGTTTCCTATAGCGGTGAGAACTGCCAGGCTTTTTTGTGCGAGGGCACGTGCTTCGTGAAGCTTTCCCTGCATAGCTGCAATGCGAGCCAGACCATAGTGAATTTTCGCTGTAAGTTCCCGTTGTCCTGCAGGAGCGTACTTTTGCGCTTGCCGAAACGCGTCTGAAGCTGCTTCCAGATGATTCAGCATCAATTGTATCTCTCCCCAGGCTATAAATGCATCACTGATGATCGGACCACTTCCCACCTCATAAGCAATAGTCAAGCTTTCCTGAAAGTACTGCGCCGCCTGTGCATGTTCTTGTTGAACACTCTGAAGAAGGGCAAAATTTGTAAGAGTTACAGCTATAAGGCGACGATTTCTTACTTTATAAGTATTGTGGAGAGCATCGAGGTAGTAACTTTGAGCTAATTGGAGATGCCCACATCTTCTCGCAACATCTCCTAAATTGGTAAGGCTGGCAGCCATAACATCGTAGTCAACACAACGGCGCGCTAGAGAGAGCGCTTCTTGAAGGTACTGTTCTGCCTGTTCCCAATTCCCCTGATCCGCTGTAATTGCTCCCAAATTGACAGCAATAGTACAGATTTGTTCATCATTGTCAGTTTGTCGTGCAATGTTCAATGCTTTTTGATAGTAAGTGAGAGCTTGCGTAAGATCGCAAATATAGGATGAGAGTTCTCCCAAGCAAGAAAGGAGGGAACACGTCTGGTCTTGTTGGGAAATCTGCTGGGCAATCTCCAGTGCTTCCTGGAAGAACTGTTTGGCGGCGGGGTAGTTTCCCTGACGCATAGCTGTAATACCGAGAAGTTTCAAGAAATCATTAAGATATTTCTGATTATCCAGTTGCTTTGCTAAATGTAGCCCTTCATTGGCGTAAGCCGCAGCTTGCTCGTACCGTGCTCCAAAATCTGCTAACTGTGCAAGGTAGAGAAAGCATATCGTTACGCTATCAGCATCGTTGAGAGAGAGAGCTGCTCGACGTGCATAGTGCAGATACATCTCGGCCTGCTCATACAAGATGTGCGTCTTCAGGAAAGGGCTAAGAGCAAGTACTGCCGGGAGTAATTCTGGGTACTGACCGTGTACAGATGCACCTTGTAGCGCTGCGAGGAGATTGTCATTTTCACGCTCAAGCGAATCGTACATACTTTTATGGATTTGAATATACTCTAGCGTATAGGTAATGAAGCGATGATGAACTGTAATGTCGTGTAAATGAACGTGTGCATAGTCAGCGATAGTCTGATGGAGTGTATAGCGTCCCGGTGCAGCGCTTTCCAGAAGGCCAACATCCACCAGTTCGTCGAGTGCCTCACTGGGCTGAGCACTTACAGCAAGGGCAGCCTCTTCTGAAAACGTATTGGGCTTGGCAGGAAAGACTGAGAGTGCGTACAGGGCTGTGCGTGCTGAGTTAGTGAGACGCTGGTCACTGACTGCGATAACCGATTGTAAGGAAAGAGGTGTATTTTCAGGTAAACTGGAGGAGCGTTCAAGCATCGCACAAGGGAGCGCGAGCTGTAAGCGTTCTGCCGCAGTATGCATACGTTTAATAGCAGCATGAACACGACGGGGTTGACCGCTATATTGTTGAAGAAGAAGGTACTTGCCAATCAGATTCAGTGCTAGTGGTAGCCCTCCTGCATGAGTAACAAGCGCGTGAGCGGTTTCGGACTCATCACTGACAAGTTTGGGAACAAAAGATGCCAGGAGAGCAAGTCCAGCTTCCAGGTTAAGCTCTGGTAGAGAAACGGCCTGCTCTTCAGCTACGAGTTGTGCTATAGTGGGGAAGCGTGTAGTGAGTAGATACGCGCATCGTGGACCGCCAACCTTGAAGGCAAGAGCATCATCAGGCAGCCAGGCATCGTCGATGACAAGCAAGAAGCTTCGTTGTCCGATGTGCGTTCGCAGTACAATAGTCCAATCCTCCAGGCTGTGAAGATGAGCCATTTCACTTTCTGATACACTGAGTAAGGAGGCCCAGCGATGCAAAGAGGAGATCACCTGAGGACGAGGACCCAGGCCGACCCATAGGACTCCATCAGGAAAGTGTGCATGTATCTCTGGATCATGAGCAAGTGTTGCAACAAGCGTCGTCTTGCCCACACCAGGTAAGCCCGAAATGGCGAGTGTACGAGAGCCTGATTCATCAAGAAGAAGCTGAGCTTTGAGTTCTGTAAGTATAGTCTCGCGACCTATTAACCCTGATTTTAGAGGAACGGGTAAAAGTGGATCAATCAGGAATTGATGTATTTCTGGCTGTGTTGTGGAAAGAAGAACTGCTTGCTTGTGCCCGGTTTCATCCTGTTCGGTTGCCAGAAAGCCTAGTTCGGAAGCATTTTGTCCAAAGAGTGTACAGAGCTGTTCACGAAAATAGGGAGAGGGGACGGCCAAGCCGCGTTCCCAACGGCTCACAGTCACTGTAGTAGTACCCAACTCCTGAGCGGCTTTGGCCTGTGACCAGCCACGTAGTTCTCGAATATGTTTCAAGTGATAATTGGGTTTCATAGTGCGTTTGCCGTCCTTTCTACTCTAGCGCTGTCAACTTTATCTGCAACACCTTGCCGATGTTCCCAGCATTGTATCAGATGGAAGTCATTTTTTACAAGAAATCGGATAAAAATCTGTCAACGATTGGACTACGTGATGTCTGAATTGCGGGAAGAGCAAAGGCATGTTATGCTAGTTTCTGCGGCACGAGCGTCAAGAAAAATGGCGGCCGCTAGAGTTCCCGTATGAGTGGAGGATCAAATGCCAGATGCCCCTGAGGTGAGTGATTTAGCATACCTGCGCATCGGCGTCTCAGCGCTTATCTTTGAGAATAAGAATGTCCTGCTGGCGCTGCGAGCTGACGGCGATTGGTGGAATCTCCCCGGTGGAGGGATGGAGCGTGGAGAAACGGTCGAGCAGGCTGTACGACGTGAGGTGCGTGAGGAAACGGGTCTGGAGGTGGAGGTCGAGCGGTTGGTCGGTGTGTATTCTAAACCACAGAAGAATGAAGTTGTGCTCTCCTTTCTCTGTTGTCGTGTCGGTGGTGAGTTAACCGCAACGGAAGAGTCACGTGAGTGTCGGTACTTCGCTCCAACCAATTTACCGCTAAATACGTTGCCCAAACATCGACAGCGTATTATGGATGCGCTCCTGGATCAGCCGCAGGCAGTTCTGCGCAATCAGTTGACAAGTACGAAGGAAGATCAACGTCTGTAAAGGGAATGTATATCCGGGGCTGGTGTGTCGATCCAGTTTGCTAACAAGGTGCTTACTCAACTCGCTGCAATGTAACAACAAAGTGTGTTTTAATAGATTGTAGAAAGCAGCGGAAAAATTCTTAATTGTGGAGATTAATCAAACGTATGGCAACAACGACACATTATGATGTTCTTATTATCGGTGCGGGTCAGGCGGGAGGACCTCTGGCGACAGCCTTTGCACAGGCAGGGAAAAAGACGGTGCTCATTGAGCGAGAGCATGTTGGAGGTACGTGTATTAATGAGGGATGTACTCCGACGAAGACGATGGTTGCGAGTGCACGGGTTGCATATCTGGCACGACGTAGCGCAGACTATGGTGTACGGACGGGTCCTGTCTCTGTAGATATGACAGTTGTGCGCAAGCGGAAACGCGATATCGTTGAAAGTTTTCGTCATGGCAGCGAGAAGCGCTTAGAGGAGACGAAGGGCCTGGATCTACTACTGGGCGAGGCATATTTCACAGGTCCGAAAGCAGTAGAAGTACGGATGCATGACGGATCGGGAAGCAGCCCTTTAACGGCTGATATTGTCTGTATCAACGCGGGTGAACGTCCTACGCTACCGAAGATTGAGGGGATAGAGAACGTTTCTGTTCTCAACTCGACCAGCATCATGGAGTTAGACGTTGTGCCGGAACATCTACTGGTGCTGGGTGGAGGCTATGTCGGCCTTGAATTTGGGCAGATGTTTAGACGCTTTGGCAGCCAGGTGACTGTGGTACAGCGTGGCACGCAGTTGTTAGCGCGTGAAGATCCCGATATTGCAGACGCTGTTGCCGAGATTCTGCGTGAAGACGGCGTGAACGTGTTGCTGAATACAGCGGCTACACGTGTACAGCAGAGTGGAGATGGGCGGATCAGCTTGACAGTTCAGGCGGCTGAGGGAGAGAGAGTTCTCCAAGGATCACACCTGCTTGCCGCTTCTGGACGTCGCCCGAACTCTGATCTCCTGCACCTCGATAAGGCTGGGATCGAAGTGGATAAGCGCGGGTATATCAGGGTGAATGAGCGACTGGAGACAAACGTACCAGGGATTTATGCTCTGGGTGATGTCAAGGGTGGACCGGCGTTTACCCATATCTCGTATGATGATTTTCGTATCCTGCGCACAAATCTCATCGAGAAGGGACAGGCGAGTATCGCCAATCGCCTGCTCGTGTATACCGTCTTTACCGATCCTCAACTGGGACGTGTAGGTATGACCGAGACGGAGGCGCGTCAACAGGGACGCAAGGTGCGAGTTGCAAAAATGCCGATGAACTACGTTGCTCGTGCCCTCGAAGTTGACGAATCTCGTGGCATGATGAAGGCTATCGTAGACGAAGAGACGGGGCAGATCCTCGGCGCGACCATCCTGGGTTTAGAAGGGGGCGAGATCATGACGATACTGCAGATTGCGATGCTTGGCAAGTTGCCCTACACTACCCTACGCGAAGGCGTCTTCGCGCATCCAACCCTTGCTGAATCGCTCAACAACCTGTTCTACTCATTTGAGAAGTAGTGCCACCAGAGCAGCGGATGCCGTAAAACGCTTGTGTTGGCGAAGTGGTGTTGCGGGCAAGCCTGGGTGCTGGCTGAGCAACGGAAGACATGCATGAACGGCCCCTACGAAGGCGCTCATGCATGCCTTCCACGACGTTCGAGTTTCTCCACGTTTGCTCACTGCAACCTATTGCCCAATAGAGGCAAGCCCATCTCTAAGCGTCCAACAGACGATCCTTATTCCGAGCGCAAGACGACAACATCCAGCGCTGGAACTGTCAGCGTGCCTGAGACTGTTTTATCGTCGAGCAACGAGATGAAGGTTCCGGAGGGCAGCGGGACGGATTGTGCCTGCTGAGTGTGGTTGAGCAGGAAGTAGACCGAACTACCATTGCTGTGCGTACGCTGTGTGACTTCAATCGTTTCTGGAAGAGGGAGAACAGGGGCAACCGAGGCCTGCTGGCAAAGCATGTGCAAAAGTTTTGTGTACAGTTCGTCGTCAGGCTGAGTTGCCAGGTAGTAAGCCTGTCCCTGGCCGTACTGATTTCTGGTCAGGGCCGGACCATGGGCGTAGTAGTCACTGGCGAAGACACCGAGAGCCTGTGCGTCCTCTAGATGAATCAGTTCGCCCCACAGCGTACAAGGGTACGTTCCAGCCAGCTCTCCCTCCTTGACAAGAACCTCGTTGGTCATCTCAGGTGTCCACGGGTCAAACTCCTCGACGTGAATGCCAAGCAACTGGCGCAGTGATCCGGGATATCCCTTCAGAAAGACATGATCACTCTCATCAACGATGCCACTGAAGAAGGTTGTCAGTAGTGTGCCTCCGCGCGAAACGAAGTGTTCCAGGTTCTCAGGCACGCCGGGACGCGTCATGTAGAGTAATGGTGCGAGCACGAGTCTGTATGCACTGAGATCGCTGTCAGGTTGAACGATATCGACGGCAATGTTGAGGTGGTGCAGGGCACGGTACAAATTGGCAATCTGATCAACGTAGTGGACGCGATTGCTCGGTCCAGGTTGGTACTCGACGGCCCACCAGTTTTCCCAGTCCATAAGAAGCGCAACCCTGGCCTGGATACGTGTACCTGCAACATTGGCGGAGAGTTTTTGCATCTCGCTGCCTACTCTAGCGACCTGCTGAAAGATACGGTTGTGCTCATTACCTTCGTGCGTCACAACGGAACTATGAAACTTTTCAGCTCCAGCCTGAGATTGTCGCCATTGGAAGAACATCACCCCATCAGCTCCATGAGCGATAGCCTGAAGTGCTTGCAGACGCATCTGTCCAGGTCGCTTATGTGGATTCTGCTCCATCCAGTTAATTTGGCTCGGACTCTGTTCCATCACCATGTGAGGTTGACCACCTTTGAAGGAGCGCATTATATCATGCTGCCATGCACTCCACCAGACAGGGGTTGTGCGAGCGGGATATATATCAAACGAGACAACATCCATGTGCTTTGCCCACTTATAGCCATCGACAGGTTTGAAAGTGGTCATCAGATTTGTCGTCAATGGAATATGAGGGGTGATTTTGCGTAAAATATCTTCCTCAACACGATAACAACCCAGGAGAGAGTCATCCATGAAGCGCCAGTAGTCGAGCACCTGGCCTGGGTTATTCTGAGCCGGGGAGATGCGTGGAGGAAGAATGTCTTCCCAATCGTAGTAACGCTGGCTCCAAAAGTTAGTTCCCCATGCATCATTAAGTTTCTCAAGTGTGATATAGCGCGCTTGTAGCCAGGTGCGAAAGGCCGTAACGCAGTTGTCACAATAGCACTGTGATGTGTGACAGCCATACTCGTTGTTCAGATGCCACATCTTTAAGGCCGGGTGCCGAGCATAGCGCTCAGCTAAATGCTGTACGAGGGCAGCAGATTTGCGGCGGAAATCAGGGCTATTGGGGCAGTAATGCTGGCGGGAACCGTGACTCATACGGATACCTTCACGAGTCACCGGTAACATTGAAGGGTAGAGACGGCTCATCCATGTGGGTGGCGAAGCGGTTGCCGTTGCCAGGTCAGCCATGATACCGTGTTCGTGCAGCAGGTCGAGAATGCGGTCAAGCCCTTCAAAAAAATAGCGCTCTGGTTGTGGCTCCAACTGAGCCCAGGAGAAGATATTGATAGAGACCATATTAACCGCTGCCAACTTCATCAGACGCATATCATCGCGCCAGATCTCCTCAGACCACTGCTCAGGATTATAGTCTCCTCCATACAAAATCGTACCGGGTAAGGGATGTTGCATACATGTACTGCCTTTCTACATGTGTTCAAATGTGTTCACACATTGGTCGGTGGCCTTGCATAAATTCCAGGGTGGCTGCGTCCCGTTCGCTGACCTCCAGCTTGATCTTCTTGCTGATCAGCATCTTCCTTCTTCCTCTTTCCCTCACCTGCACCCCCAGGGCAGTATACCACCACTCCCAAGACTCATCAAATCGCCCCTACACGGTCCATGCACGTAGACCGCACTGGCGTATTCTCCGATCGTTGGATGACACCCAACCTCATAGAGCACCAGCGTGCCTGCTAGATGTGGAACGCCAAGAAGCTGCTTGGCTCCTGGCACTGTCAGTCGTCCTCGTTTCCGATGCATAGCACGTCCTCTCCTTTCCTTCTTGTTGCTGGGGCACTCCTGCTGCCAGTGCGCCCCTCATCTTAATCTCTCGCACCTGTCCCGTCAGGGTCGTGTATCCCAACCTGTGGACAGATCAATACGCCGCCGCTGCAGATAGAATCGCGTAGCACGTTGTGTACTATGTGTTCAACATCGCCAGAGATGCGTATGAGTTGGCTCTTCGCCCAGTCCTCATCCCAGGCGTTGCGCTCTTGCAAATACTGCTGACAGCGTAGCAGTGGATCAGAAGCATTTGTAAGAGCAGAGGAAGGATTCTGCCTGTTTGGAACTGCCGAGGAAGGAGGCGAAACGTGATTGGGAATGCGAACTGTGCACATTTCTAGTATCATTGGACCAGATCCAGAGCGTACAGAAGATAGAGCACGCCTCATCGCTGTATAGACAGCAATAATATCTGTTCCGTCAATTTGTTGAACAGGAAGAGAAGGGGGGAGATCAACGTGAGCAAAGCAAGAGGCGGGAGGTGGAAGAGTAGTACAATCGTGTTCACAGATAAAAATGATGGGCAGATTGTGTAGCGCGGCAAAGCGTGGACCCTCTAGAAAATCTGGCTCAGTCAGCGCATCGTTGCTACAGTATGTCACAGTCACGACGGAAGCTTTACGTAGCTTTGAGGCAAAGGCAATCCCGGCCGCATGCAGGAGTTGGGTAGCGACCGGTGCCGAGCCAGTTACTGTGTTGTGCTTCTGATACCCCCAGTGGTGCAACAGAGCGGGCTGACCATGCACTGCTGTAGAAGAGGACGAAGGGTGCACGTTCTTCGTGAGAGAAGAGGAAGAGAGGCAGGAACGAAACACCTCATATGGCGTCATGCCAATAGTTAGGACGACGCCCAGATCGCGGTAGCAAGGTAGCGTGAAGTCAGTGCCTACTTCAATACATGACGCGCTACCCACCTGTGCCGCCTCGTGCCCACGACAATCTATCACAAAGTCTACATACCCCTGAGTATGTAACTGACAGATGGCGTCATTCACGCAGCGTGTTAGAAGCATACGTGTGTACAAATCGCGTATGAGTGTTGTCGAAAGCTCTGCGCTCGTCATTACTTGCGTATTTCAGAAAGAGATGTTCTTCATACAGAAAGAACAGCGAATAGAGAGTTGGGTAGGAAACAGAGCCTTGCAAGAAGGCTCGCATCATTATAGTGCTCTATCTCGGCTATTGTCTAGAGCTATGAAGACGTGGCTAGCAATAGGATGGACAGGGGAAAAGTAGAGATAGGATTGCTTTTCGCGTTCAGCAATTCTATAATGTGTGGCATGTGGTATATTGGAGGAGCAAAGATGGTGCCTACGATGTCAACGCAGACGATAATGGAGGCAAAAATTAAATGAGTGTGAATATTCGAGCTGAAGAAACGGGATCTCTAGCAATGTCGCTGGACCCGATAAAGTTGTATCGTACCATGTTGACCGCACGTGTGATCAATGACATTCTGAAGACACGCAAGACACAGGGACGTTTCCCATTTTATATTGGATGTGCTGGTCACGAAGTGATGGCGGCAGTCGTTGCAGCTCTCAATGACGAGGATTGGCTCGCGTTATATTATCGTGATCTAGCCGCGTGGTTACAGAGAACCGGCGATATCTATGGCCCTTTGCGCGAGGCTTATTCGCGCACAACGGGACCAATGACTGCTGGGCGCAATATGCCATCGCACTACTCAAGTAAAAAAAATCGTATCTTACCCAGCTTTAGCGAGGTTGCAGGACTCTGTCCCTTTGCAGGCGGCGTGGGCTTCTCTTTGAAACAACAGCAGAAAAGTGAACTGATCCTTTGTTCAACAGGAGATGGTGGGGCAGCAACCAATGACTTTCATGTGCTCTGTCGCCAAGCGGCAATCTATAAATTGCCGATTTTGATTGTGGTTGAAGACAATAATTGGGCCATTACGACGAGTGGCGGCATTCAATGGGCCGGTTCTCTTGCTGAGATTGCGCGTGCCAGTACGATCATGGCGGAAGAGGTGGATGGCTCGGATGTCATGGCAACCTTTGATGTTGCAACACGGCTGGTAAAGCATATTCGCTCAGGGGAAGGACCGGCGCTTCTGCATCTGCATCTGGGGCTGTTAGATCCGCATTCGAGCAGCACAGATATTCGCGCCTATCGCAAAAAAGACGAGATTGAATTGACGAGCGCGACCAAAGATCCAGTGAAGAATTTGGGGCGCTGGCTCGTTGAGCAGGGTCATCTGCAGGATGCTGATCTGGAAGGGATGCGCCGCGAGGTTCGCGCCGAGCTGGAGCGTATTGAGCAAGAGGTATTGCAGGAGCCTGAGCCAACGGCTAAGCGTGTCCTGCAACATGCCATCGCTGTTCCGCAATGGCAAGAAAACACACCGCGTAGCCCGAAACGGCAGATGACGATGTTGGGTGCAATCAATGATGCCCTGGTCGAACTGGCACAGCGCGATCCTAACTTCTTTGTCTTTGGGCAGGATGTCGGTAGTCCGAAGGGTGGTGTCTTTGGTGCAACAGCGGCACTGGTGACACGATTTCCCCAGCGCTCGATCAGTAGCCCATTGAATGAGCAATTGATCATTGGCATTGTCGCGGGCACGGGCATGCATAATGGCAAGGCGCGCTGCGCTGAAATTCAGTTCGTCGATTATCACCAGTCAGCCGCGCAAACGATCCGCCTGGCCGCGCGCATCTCCTACCAATCGCACGGAGATTGGTATGTGCCGATGGTGATTCGCACAAAATCTGGCAGTGGTGGTGGTGGTCCGATTTCCAGTGGCTCGGCGGGCGGTGGAGCATACGGACACTCAAACGCAGGTGAGCAATGGTTTACCTCTATTCCGGGCATGATCACCGTCTGTCCCGCAACACCATACGACGCGAAGGGACTGCTGCTGGAGTCGGCGCGCTCACAATCCCCCGTCACATTCCTGGAACGCGGTCGCCTCTATCGCTCCGAGCCACCAAAGGATGCGAACGGGACGATTATTCCTGTGATGGCTGAATACTGGCAGGTGCCCGAAGGCTACTACACCCTGCCATTGGGTAAGGCGCGACGTATGCGTATCGGCGAGGGGCCAGTCAGCCTTGCGATTCTTGCATGGGGAACGATGGTGCTAGAGTCCTGTACGGCAGCCGCCAACGTGGTTGCGCGTGAGGGTGGGGCTATCGAAGTCGTGGACCTGCGCACGCTGGTGCCTTTTGACCAGGAAACTATCGCCTTCGCTGTGAAGGAGAGCAATCGCGTGCTCGTCGTCACAGAAGAGAGCGACTATACAGGCTTTGGACGTTATCTGCACTCCTGGGTCGTCAAGCACTGCTTCTACGATCTCGATGCAACGCCTGAGTTCATCAGCGCCGTAGCTGCCCCCGCTGCCCCATATAATGCACCTGAAGAGACCGTCTTCTTCCCTTCGGCTCAAACCATTGAAGAGAAGATCGAGCAGTTGTTGGTGGAGTAACTATAAATTCTTAAGGTCGATAAGATTAAGAGGTGTGACGATATGTTGCACCTCTTCTTTGTTAAAGGTTTCCTCCTAACAATAAGGCTTGCCCTTCAAGAAACATCCGACACTCCTGTGCACTGAAGCGTGGAATACGCTCCTTGAGCCATTCATGTTCAGACTGATTGGCAAGCAGATAGACGTATGCTCCTGCTCTGCTAAGGAGGAAATATGCATCAATGAGACGAGAATATGCGGAAGGAAGTGTTTCCTGCTGTTGGTAGGCTTCCAGAAGTACAGGGCGGAGAGATGCTGGGAGACAGGGAAGGCACGTGCCCAGGTCGAATAATGGAGACCCGAAGCCACAGAGCGAAAAATCAATAGGATAAACATTGTTGTGAGAAGTGAGTAGATTGCCGCGATGAAGGTCAGCGTGAATAAGCAGATGTGGCGCATGTATCTGTGCAAGTAGGCTGAAGACCTGTTCGAGTGTTTCCTGGATGACAGCGAAATCTTTTACCTGAATGATACCACTGAGTACTCCTTTAGTGAGCAGACTCATCTGTTGCCGATAGAAGGTCAGGTCATAGATAGGACGGGTAAAATTATCGGGAATAGACCACTGGCGAGCGTGTGTATGCAGGGCAGCAAGAAGAGTACCAAGGTGTGTAACTTGTTCAAGAGATGGCGTTGTTGGAAAAGGTTCTGCCTCAATCCAGCTTAGGAGTGAACAGGGAATAGCTCTATTCTGTTCCGAGATAGTTGTGAGCAGTTCGCCATTTTTTGTATGGACAGGATGCTGCAATGTCAGGTTTGTGTCCTGAGAGAGCGTTTCCAGCCAACGTAGTTCCGAGATAATTCCTTGCGGCTGGAAGCGCTCTCCCTCAAAGGCGGCAGTTAATGGAGCATGAATGCGCAGCAGATAACTGTTTCCTGTTTGCTTATCATCCACACGGAACGCCATATTTTCATTGTGACGGAGGAAGGTAACATCTGGCGATGTAATCGGATAGGCTTCAAGCGCACGTTGTGCCGGGTGTTTTTGCATGACAATAACAGGCTCCTTCATCAGTACTGATGAGTATTGTACCATTGAAATCCAGAAGAACTAGTGATAACATCAGTGCCTTTCAATGTGCTATGCTAAGGGCAGAAGAAGCGGGGGATGGAAGCGAAGTGGTGTCAGCAAGGAAGAGTGTGTGTCGTGCTCGGGTGAAAAATGTGTAGTCGTTCGGCTGTTGCTCTGTGAAGAGCGAACCGAGAAGGAGCGATTGCTATGGAGACGGTCCATTCTGCTTTACGTCATCGGTTAGACGAGCATGGATACGTTGTTGTGCCAGGATTGCTACCGCAGGAGAATTTGGAGGCAGTGATTGCCGATATTGAGCGGCATGCAGGAGTGGACATGACAAAGCCTGCGACGTGGTACAAGCCAGGAATCATTGCGCCAACGGGCATGATCGAGATGTACCATTATCAGTCCATGTGGAATAATCGCCAGCACCCAGCCGTTCATGCAGTCTTTGCGGATCTCTTTGGAACGGAAAAGCTCTGGGTCAGTCTGGATCGTACCAATTTGAAACCTCCGGTTGATACCCAGCATCCTGAGTATGATAATAGGGGCTTTATTCATTGGGATGTGGATATTGCGAGGTATCCGCAGATCGGTTTTGGGGTACAGGGTGTGCTGGCGCTGACCGATACTGACGAGGATATGGGTGGTTTTCAATGTGTGCCGGAGATTTATCAGGACTTGAGCACATGGCTGGCAGAGCATCCGGTGGAACAGCGAACAGCGCGTACGCCGGATATCAGTGGGTATGAGATCACAAAGGTGCCGCTACGAGCGGGAGATATAGTGATCTGGCGCAACCTGCTGCCACATGGAAATGGACATAATCGCTCGCGTTCTGCACGCCTGGCGCAATATATCAGTATGTCCCTGGCGCGGGAGGATGATGTGCAGGCACGGCAGGTGCGTATTAATTGCTGGCAGCGGAACGCTCCTCCACCCAATCCATTCTTTCCAGGTGATTCACGCAAGATCGAAGAGCGACGTGAAGAGCCAGCGAAACTAACTGGGCTGGGGCGCAAGTTGTTGGGCCTTGATGCATGGAGATAGAACAGGCTCTCTAGCTTTCTCGACGCGTTGGAGAAAGTGTGCTAGACTACGTTCTACAGTGGTAGATGAGTGTATACAAATTAAGAACGAGGAGTCCGTGAGCGATGGTGAATTGTACATCCTGTGGAAGGAACGTTACCGGCAAGAAATTTTGTCCAGATTGTGGGACACGTGTCCAGGTTGCGCTACCGACGGTGCGCAGTTGTCCACAATGTTATGGTGAAGTAGGAGTAGAGGTGGCATTCTGCATGCACTGTGGTGCTGCCTTAGCTTCAACTGGACAAGCTCGTGCCACCACGCCATCTGCTCATCCTGTAACTCGTACCTGCCCAACGTGTTCTACACAGGTTGATAGTGCAATGACCTTTTGTACGCAATGTGGGCATGACATGCGAAATATGTGCGTTCCTGCCAGTCTCGCCTGTACGAGTTGTGGTCGGCAGAATGAGGCAAGTATGCACTTCTGTGGTGGGTGTGGAGCGTCTCTTCATCGATCTGTTCCTGCAGCAGCATCGTATGGACAGGCAAATCCATATGGAGCACAAACACCTCATCCCCCTTCTCAAGGATATTCTCAGCCTTACCCACAGAACAGCTATGCTCAGTCATCGCCCTACGCACAGACGCCGTATCCAGCACAGCAGTCGTACGGACAGGCACAAGGAGGATATACACCTGAGCCGATGTTGGGGCAGCAGCCAATGGTCCTACGCTGTCCAACTTGCATGGCGCAAGCTCAGGTTGGCGCGACGCATTGTACTAGTTGTCGGACAAGTCTGGCTGGGATAGTGCCGACACCTGCTTATGGGAATCAAGGGCAACGCGGAGGCTTCTTACAGGGCAATGGAGGTCAGTTGGCAATGGGCGCACTTGGCGGAGCCGCTGCTGTTATTGGTGGCGAGATGCTGCTGCATGGCTTGGAGCGGCGCGTGGAGGATGGTATTTCGGGTCATCATCATCGAGATGAAGGCTTGCTTGGTGGCATCGCTGATGATCTCGGCCTCTTCTAACACTCCTCTTGTATTGAGAAGAGTGTAGCTAGACGGTGTAGCAGAGCTGCTGCCTCATTTGCATCCTCGTACCCAGGTGGTGCTGGATTTTCTTCCTAGTGTGCGTCTCTTCTGTTGCGGCTACGGATTAAAGCGACTATAATACAGCGGGGCAACCTGTCTCTGTCTGTAGAAAAATTTGCCCTTATCATCGTTGTATATACCGAGAGTATAACGCGTTGCTTAAGCACTCTTAAGGATTTTGATCAGGAAGTATTAAGGAGAACGCGAGTCTTTTTTCGGAAAACGAAAGAGATGCAGCGTCGAGGCTACCCATGGATTATGTTCGTAAAACACTACCTAATGGACTCCGTTTACTTATGACTCCCATGCCGGGCATGCGTTCTGCAAGTGTAGCCTTCTTTTTAGCAGTTGGCTCACGCTATGAGTCAGATCAGCTCGCTGGCGTATCACATTTTATTGAGCATATGCTTTTCAAGGGGTCGCGGCAGTATCCGAGTGCAAAGCTTATCTCAGAGGCGATAGAAGGGGTAGGAGGTAATTTCAACGGTAGTACTGGGAAAGAACTAACGAGTTATACTGCTCGTGTGCCTGGTGAGTATCTTTCGGTGGTGATGGATGCACTTGGCGATATGATTCGCAATCCGCTCTTCGATATACATGAGATCGAGAAAGAGCGCAAGGTCATTATCGAAGAGTTAAGTGCGACGCAAGATGATCCACAAGAGTGGGTCAACCTGTTAGCTGACGAGACGATGTGGCCAAATCTGCCATTGGGACGAGATGACGCAGGCTCTATTGAAACGGTATCGCGTTTGCCGCGAGAGCAGATGCTCGACTATCTACACACCTATTATCGTCCCAATACGCTCGTGATCAGTGTCGCAGGCAACATTGATCAGCAGCGAATCGAGCACCTGGTAAACGAGAAATTTGGAGATTGGCAGTGTGCTGCCCGACCAGGCTGGAGCGAATCACTGCCACCGTTGAACGTGCCACAAGTGCGCATGATTCAGAAAGAGACAGAACAGAGCAATCTTTGTCTGACAACCCTTGGTGTCTCGTCCGAGTCTGCTGATTATTACACGCTGCTGCTGGTGAATGCGCTACTGGGAGATGGAATGAGTTCGCGGCTATTCCAGTCAATTCGTGAAGAGCAGGGGTTGGCCTACGATATTGGCAGTTATTTTAATAGCTATTATGAGACTGGCAATCTCGTGATCAGCGCGGGTGTTGATCCTGAGCGGACAGTGCAAACGATCAACGCCATTGTCGTCGAGTTACGTCGTCTGTGTGAGAAGCCCGTTCCACATGATGAACTGGAGCGAATAAAGGCATATGTGAGAGGGAGTATTCTGCTCAGCCTGGAAGGAACGTTGCAAGCCGCTTCCTGGCTGGGGAGCCAGGAGTGTCTCTACAACCGGGTGCGAGACGTTGATGAAGTGATTGCGCTGCTAGATGCTGTCACCGTTGAGGATATCCAGCGTGTCGCGCAGGCCTGTTTTGTCCCCGAGTGGCGTCGTCTGGCTATCATTGGACCTGATGAGACGCGACAAGCGCCGTATTTTGAACAATTGCTCGCAGGTGCATAGAGCGGAAAGAGGAGGCCAGGTGCTATGGCACAGATAACGCTTCGGAATTATTTACAAGAGACAGAGGACGCCATCGGTGCCGGGCGTGTCGATGATGCCCTCAGCAGATGTCAATCGGTTCTGACCTATTTTCCAGAATCATTAGAGGCTCAACGCTTGCTCGGTGAGATCTACCTTGCACAGGGGCGACCAGAGGATGCACAGCATGCCTTTGATTGGGTCCTGACAAATGACCCCGAAAATGTCATCGCATACTGTGATCGAGCGCTGGTTAGTGAGCGGATCTCAGATATTGATACTGCTCTTGATTGCTATCAGCAGGCGTATGAGTTGAGCCGGGGTAACAGCAAGATTCGTGAGGAGTTTAATCGGCTGAGTGAGCAGCTTGGTCAGCAGGGATTTATGTTCTCGCGTGCCGGCCTAGCTCGGCTCTACATGCGTGGTGATCTGCTCTCGCAGGCTGAGCAAGAGTGGGAGGTAATTCTGGCCTCTGCACCTGATCGCCTGGATGCACGTACAGGTCTGCTGGAGACGTACTGGCGCGCGGGGATGCTGGATCGGGCGGAGGAAGTAGCAGAGCAGATCTTGCAAGACGTGCCGCGCTGCCTCAAGGCGCTCTTGCTGCTAGCCGCTATTACTATGCCGAAAGATGCGCTCCGTTCACAGGAATTGCTGCGCCAGGCCCAAACTCTTGATCCCGATATGCTGATGGCGCAAGAGCTTTTTGCTGATATGATTGCTCGCACACCCAACGATCCCTTCTTGAAACTATTGGAGAAAAAGCCTGTTGTACTTCCTGTAGAAGATGGGGCAGAGGCTAGAGACGCTTCCGGCTTTGCTAGCCCTGCTGTGGCAGGAGAAGAGGCGTACGCTGCTCAAGAAATGCCTACTACTGCTCAGGAGATTACTCCTGACCTGTTGAAACGTTGGAGTAGCAGTGAAGCCTGGCAGACTGACGCAGCATATGCACATCCAAATCAGATTGTACCTGACCAATCTAACGCACCGATAAGTTGGAATGCTGAGAATACTGCACTTACTGCAAACTCTGCTGATCAGCAGAGCCTTGCTCCAGATACTGCACAGCCTCTTTCCAGCACGTCGTCCGCAGAGTTCCCGTGGAGCCTGTCAGGTCTGGTGAATCCAACAGCGGATGGGCAACAGCAGGAGAGTCAGGCCGAACCCTGGCAACTGTTGCAAGAGACGCTTAAAGATTTCGATGGTCATTCCTCTCCTTTCGCTCTCGATCAGGATCAGAGCCTGCCGTCCTGGGAGAGCGGGCTTGATGCGCATGCAACGTCGTCCACAACATATACAAATCCTTGGGAGGCACCTGTCCAGGAGGATGCTGTATCGGCTCCTCCTACCTGGCTCAGTATGTTGACGCAGAGCGAGCGCCAGCAGTTAAGTGCAGAGATACCTCTTGTTTCGGAGGCACAGACAAGCGCATTCACGACTGAAAATAATGCTCAACCTGCATCTGTATCTACTCCACCTGTCACGCAAGCAGAACCGACTCCCCTTGATAGAGAGGCTGAAGCTGATCCACCTGTCATAGTTAATACTGCTGATACAGCCCTCCCAACAGATCTGCCTTCCGTTTCTTCTGATACACAGCAGAAGCAGGAGGCGAAACCGATGTCGTCTTCTGTCTCTGACGTAGATGAGGAATCCTTCTTTAGCCCGGCCTGGCTTAAGTCACTTGGAGCTGCAACGTGGCATGGTATAGAAGATCACGATGCCAATGGAGCGACAGTTGCCCCTTCTGCAAGCGGCGCAACATGGTCAGGAGATGAAGGGAATACGGCTTTATCAAATGGCACGTTTACATCCAAAGACTCAAACCAATCGGCCTCTGCTTCTTCCGCAATATCGCAACCTGCTGTACCTGCTGAAGCATCGCTAGAGAGAGAAGCTCTACAGCGTGTACAGGAGGAGGAACTCCATCCGTTGAAGGCAGAGCAAGCGACAAATGGTACAGACCCGACAAGTAGCACGGAAGCATGGGCTACGCAAGGTATATCGAGTACGTCAAACATCAAGCCTGAGTCTCATCTGTCGGAACAAGAGAGGCAGCAGCAGATCACGACCATGGAGGAACTAGACCAGCAACTCCTTGCTAATGGTTTTGTACCTCTAGAGCCTAATTCTCTTGCTACTATCGCAAAGGAGCAAGAGGATAGCACAGTGGCAGAACAAGAGCCACACGATACGCAACATCCTTCACCGCAGGAAAATGAGGCATTCATGCAGCCAGGCACGCTTTCAACAGCGTTAGCCGAATTAGGACGCTATAGCTCAGGTGCTACGATGCCGTCCTCCCCCACTCTGCCAGGGATTGGGGATGGGCAAGGCCTGGCAGAGCCAGAATGGATACGGGCGTTACGGACTGCTCCTGTGCCAGCTGCATCAGTAGAACCAACAGTTTCGTCGCCGGCCCAAGAAACGTCGCCAAACGTGTCTCCTGGCGAAGTCTGGAATAATCCTGTGGAAGAGCTGTCGATGCCACAGATGCAAGTAGAGCTTCCTGACACGCAGGCAACACGTATTGAGTCGATGCCGTCATCAACCTTTTTCCCAACACCTCCAGAGTATGAGACGCAGGAGATAACAAAAGTAGCTATTTCTCGGAAAAATCCACTGTTAGAGAGTGGGTTAGAGACAACGATGAAGCGCCCGGCTGTGCGTTTGCAGCCGTTGCAGCAGCCCCCTTCAATACGTGAGACTGCAAGCGGAAAGAATAAAGGAACTGTTGAACGCTCTTCATCCAGAGTAGCCCCGGCAAAGGGATCTGAAGGAGCTAGTAGCTACCCGGAGCGCCTGGTGCGAGGTTATCAGCATCAGCTTGTCGGCGATTATGACGAAGCGATGCAGGAATATCGTATGATTATTCGCGGTGCTCCCGATCTGTTAGGTGAAGTTGTGAGTAATGTGCGCGCTCTGCTCAAGCTCGCGCCGAAATATTCTGCTGGTTACCGTGTACTCGGCGATGCATATATGCGACAGGGAGAATACTTACAGGCTATGGAAGCCTATAACAAGGCACTGACCATGGCAAAGAAGGCAAAGGGGCCTCAAAGCTAACCTGACGTTACGGCTTTCTGTGTGATACAAAACCGCATTCAGAAACGAAACTCTCGTACCTTTGTGTTCCGATTGACAACGCCACTTCGTGCTAGCTTTGCTCAGTCAATCGGAAAGGAAGTTCCTAAAAATGTGCTCAGGCACATTTTTCATCTGAATGTAAGGCAGTATAAAATAGAGATAAAGGCGGTTACACACGTGGAAACGATTTTACAACGATTAACGGAACTCGATGAAGTGCATAATGCGATCCTCGTTGGGAAAGACGGCCTGATAGTGGCTGGCATACTGCATAGCGAGGACGAAGAGATGATCGGAGCAATGTCGGCTGCCGCCTTTGGCTCCATAAGTGATCTCGCGACGCAAACGAATAGCGGTGAGGCCCGACACGTCATGATCGAAACAAAATCTGGAACCATTCAGATGCAAGAAGCTAGCGATCTGGTGCTAATTGTGCTCACGCGTGGGACAGGCAATGTTGGCCGTGTGCGCGTAGAGATGAAAAAAGCGTGCCGTCAACTGAATCAGGTCGTGGCAAGCTACTAAAATGCTGGCAAGTTACTCGCCGGCAGAGAATAAAGAGGAGAATCCTACGAGTATGGAACGTACACTTGTATTGCTCAAACCCGACGCAGTTCAGCGTGATCTGGTCGGTGAAATTATTTCGCGCCTGGAGCGTAAGGGGCTGAAACTGGTCGGCTTAAAGCTGATGAGCCTGTCAAGCAACCTGCTGGATGAACACTATAGTCACCTGGTCGGGCGTTCGTTTTTCCCTGAGGTCAAATCGTTTATGCAGCGCACGCCTGTTGTCGCGATCTGCCTGGAGGGTATCGATAGCGTCAACACCGTGCGACAGATCTGTGGCATTACTAAAGCACGCGAGGCTGCGCCTGGAACGATTCGTGGCGAGTTCGCGATGAGCGTGCAAGCGAATCTGATCCACTGCTCCGATTCGCTGGAAACAGCGCAGGCTGAAGTGCCGCGCTTCTTCAAGCCCGAAGAACTCTTCGAGTACGAAGACATCCTGGAGCACTACCTCTACAACTCAAGCGAGCGCGAGTAACGAGTAGCTCATATATCGAAGGTAAAGAGGGATCTCAGTATAGTATACGGAGGTCCTTCTTGTTAACATTTTGCAGCGGCGTACTTCCTCATTTTTACTTATGCTTCAATCCCAAATTTTTTGCCATGAGAAGATCGACATGTCGCTTAGGAAGGATCTGAGGAATGATCCAGTTGAAGAGCGGGCGAGGCACGACGGAATATGCATAACGAACTGGAGGGTGAGGATTGGTAAGAGCTTGCCAGACGATCTCACCAAGATGTTCGGGTGAATAGCCTTTACGTCCATTCTCAATCATATACTTGCGATATGTTTTTAGTGCTGAGGCGTATTCAGTCTCCTCGTAAGGAGAGTTATCTGTCTGTTCTGCCTTATCCCAGATAGAGGTAGCGACTGATCCTGGTCCAATTACAATGACATCAATGCCATGAAGCATCAATTCTCGACGCAGGCTCTCGGACAAACCCTCTAAGCCAAACTTCGAGACGTGATACGCACCAAGAAAAGGACCCGCTATTTTCCCTCCAATGGAACTGATATTAACAATACGTCCTGGATTACCTGCACGTTTATGATCGACACCCAGCAGATCAGCAAACGCCTGCGTGACAATCAAGGGGCCGATAAGGTTCACCTCTAGTTGGTGGCGGTAGTCACGAATGGGCTGATAGATGAGTGGAGCGGGAACAGCAATTCCCGCATTGTTGACTAAACCAAACAAGGTTTGACCTTGTAGGCGGTCACGAACGACGGCAGCAGCAAGACTTACTGCTTGCTCATCAGTAATGTCGCAGATGAGGGGCGTAAAAGCTTCTCCCCATTCGGCACTCAGCCGAACAGCATCTTCATGCTTACGAACGCTTCCAAAGACCTGAAAACCGTGCTGAAGCAAGACTTTGGTAGTTCCCCAGCCAATGCCAGAGGAAACACCAGTCACTACAACTGATTGCATGATAGTAACCTCCTTCTAAAAAGGATGTGTCTGAAAAAGAGCATCTAGAACTTCTAAATGTACCCCCATAAGAGAAAGCGCAGAATGAAGATACACGCCGTATACTTTCATAGTATACAGTGTATATCTTCCATTTTGCTTTGTCAAGAGATATACTAGGGGTATGCCTTATCCAGCAAAGACGAATGCGCAAACTATTTTGATTGCGGCGATTGATCAGCTTGAACAATATGGTGAAGAGGCCCTTTCGATGCGCGAGTTAGCAGGTAGATTAGGGATCTCTCCTCGTGCCCTCTATCGGTATTATCCTGATCGAGCTGCATTACAAGCCTCTCTTGCTGAAGAAGGATTTCGTCGTCTTCGTTCGTCCCTTGTTGATGCGGTAAGCACAAACGTAGGAAAAGATGCTCTACGAGCAGTTGCTACTGCCTACCTCACCTTTGCGCAAGTTCACCCTGCATGGTATGCCCTATTGCTGAAAGCTCACGAGGAAACGTCAGGACTTTTGCAAGCAGAGCAAGAGATGTGGAGTTTTGTAGTGGGGCTTGTTGAGTATGTGGTAGAGCCAGAGTTAGCAGCCGGTGTTACAGTCGCCTTATGGGCGTTTTTGCACGGTTTCATTCAACTTGAGAGTGCTGGCATTCTCAATGAGCAAAAGCCTAGAAGTGGTTTCCAAGTGGGTTTAGAGGCTTTTCTCTCTGGACTTACTTCGCCTGCTTCGCAATCCTTTTTCTGACACTATAAAGGTTTGCAAAGCCAACAAACGCTGAGAGGTAGGTAAGTTCTTTGGTGCAAAGAATGGGAAAAGTAACTTGATTTGCTATAGCATAGCAGAGATGTATAATTGTGTAAGCTTGTAGCCTGTACTGTTCTTTTTAGATAAGAAAAGGTCTCCTCATTACTCATCAGGAGACCTGGACAAGTTTGCTCAATAAGATGGATTGTTGAGAAAAGGAGTTTTTGTTGCTTGCTTAACGGGAGGCTACAGGCGTATCTGCCTCTTCGGCAGGTATCTCAGGCTCGGCTGTTTGATGCCGTGCGTTGCCTTTGGCGAGGCGCCAGCAGCATGTTTTGCTGCGGAAGCATTTCTCCTGTTCAGCAGATGTCTCTGGGGGAGTGCCTTTGAGACAAAACACCTGATACATTGGCTCACCTGCAACGTCGTTGCAAGGGAACCAGCGCTCCCGGTAGAACGGGCAAGCATTTTTATGCTTGCGCCAGTTTGGATTTTCGGCTGGATGTGTTTCGAGTGTCCCTGTCAACCAGGTGTCCTTCCTATTTACTCTCTACGTACCCTCCTACGGAGAGTACCATCGGCTGGTACACTTTGTTGCTGCGTTCAACGCTTGATATCTATATTATAATACGAGGGATATGCCGTAAGCGGCAGTTTTTGCATACCTCGTGAGAAAGTGCGCTGCGCTGCTTCGTCTTATTTCGCTACGAATCTCTCTTTGTCAGAGAGTATCTACAGGAGAGAATTACTCCTCTGCATGCAACGTAGTATACCATATCGTGTGTATGGTAACAGGGCTTTTACTACAGACAAGCGGAGGGAAACATGGTATAATTGAAGGTGAAAAAATTGGAAAACCCTGAACAGAAGTCAACGTTTGAACATGTCCCCTGGACGCTTCAGCAGACATTTCTTGGTATCTTGCTCACGTTAATTCCCTGGGCTATCTTCTCCTTTGCGATCTCTCTCTCCAATTCTAGTACGGCTGCTCATCCGAAAAGTATTTCATTTCAGCAGGATCTCATTGGTGCAATTGTGGTGCTCTTCGTTGCTATTGTGGGAGAGGGCTTCTTTGTGCTTGCACCGCTCTACTTCGCCAGAAAGGGCCGTCAAATCTCTTCTGATTCACATCGTTCACTGCTTGATGTTCTCGGCTTCCGCTCGTTTCGCGTTGAATCAGCATTGCTCTGGATCGTCGGTCTCTTTATCGGCTTTATCGTGGTCAACTATCTCTATCAACTGCTGATAATGGCGTTGCATCTGTCACTAAAGACAAATGATCAGGTGATTCTCGAAAATGGACGCATTGCACCTATCTCAACGTATGTTACACTGGTAGCTGCAACTTTCATTGCTCCCTTCTGCGAAGAGATTTTCTTTCGTAGCTTTGCCTTTATGGGCTTTTTACGCGAGATGCGCCTGAGTGTTGCGATCGTACTAAGTGCTCTGCTGTTTGCAGTCGCCCATGCTGACCCCGCCTCCTTTGTGGTGCTGTTTTTCATTGGTCTGGCCCTCGCGGTGTTACGCTGGCGAACTGCTTCGATCTGGCCTGGGATTATACTGCATTTGCTGAATAATGGAGTAAGTGCCGTGCTGGTTGTGCTTGCGCTGCATGGCGTACGTATACCCTTCTAGTTCCTGCTCAAGTGCTTCTCAAGGCGCTCTCGTTGCAAGATACGGAGAGCAGAGAGCAGGAGCGCTATGAAGAGGACCTGGGTGAAGAAAAAGCCATTTTCACTATAGCGTTGAGTTGTTGTCAGCAGAAGTTGGATAAATGCAGCACCGCCAAAGAGAATACAGTTGCTACATTGTATGCGCCAGCATGAAGGACGTAGCCACCAGATTGCTATACAGAGTATCAGGAGCGGAGTGACGAGGGTGCTCTCAAAGAAAATAGGCGAACGTGATGCAAAAGGTGCACGTAGATAGAGGACGATTGCTAGAGCCAGGCCAGATAGCGGGGCGAGACGGAAAAACCAGGTGTCCCAACGTGTCTGAGGTGTATGTGCTAGCGAAAGGCTGAGGGATGCACCAAGAAATGCTGTTGCTACTGTGCTTGAGGCGTGTATGAACGTCGTGTTATGGACATCAAACCCTTGCAGATAGAGGATGGCCATTGTCGCCATGAAGACGCACCAGAGGCAGGCAAATACTCCGCCAATTCGTATCCATGACGAATATGCTGTGAAGGTAACTACGAGCCATGTAACGAAGAGGAGGCCTGACCAGGCTAGCAAAATAGCGTCGTAGGGATAGATTCCATTGAGCCAGCCCTGAACAAGCATGCTTGCGCTACTTAGGCCAAGCGCGAGGATAAGAAAGAAGAAGATACTAAAACGCGGTGTCCAGACAACAGATTTAGCCTCTCCGTGTACCGTGCTTGCGTCGCGTCTCTCCGTGTTTTGCTCGCTGTGTTCACCTGTTGGCGTCGAAAGAAATGAATTTGTTTTTTGGGATGGAAGATGCTGCTCTGACAAGGCAAAATTTCCTCATGTAAAATCACTTTGAACTATTCGGTTTCCTCTAATAGACTTGTTCCAACTGAGAGGTGGATTAAGAGATCAAATTATTCTGCTCTTTCTTCGATCCGTTTTGAGGATACTGCAAGAGCATATTTGCCGCTTGCTTCCGTAGAGATTGCAGGCCATCGCTAAAGCGTACAGGATAAGGGTGTTCGATAGAAAGCGTGCGATAGTGCGTCGGTAGTGCTGCGAGGTTTTGTTGCGCCAGCTCGCGGATCTCTGAAAGTGGTGGGAGACTTCCTGGTATCACCTCACCATTGCGCATGACCGGCTTGAGCAAGCGCTGGTAATTGTCCGGGCGCGGTTCGTGGGCGAGTTGAACGACGTCCTCGGCCCATTGTGGATGACGATAAATCTCCTTCTTGCCAGGCCACGTACTCTTGTCCCCGGCGATCTTAATCTTGGGGAACTCCTCACCGAACTCGTCAACGTACCAGACCTCTTTGTAGACTGTACCGAGTGAGCCGCCTTCGATACTGCGTTCAACGGAACCTGCTCCATTACCCAGAGCTGTGCCGATGCCGAAGGAATCAATCTCAGCCCCTGCTTGCAGAAGATCTGTGATTTTCCACTCGTCCAGATCACCGCTCGCCAGGATGCGGACAGAATGCAGGCCTGCTGCGTCCAATTGTTCACGAATGTAGATGCTATCAGCGACCTGGTCGCCACTATCTAGTCGCACGGCGGCAAGCGTATGTCCGAGACTTTCCTGGGTACGGAGCGCGACTGCAATTGCAGTGTGAATGGCGCGACGTACATCGTAAGTATCGAGCAGTAGCGTGTAACGATTGTAAGCCTCGGCGACGGCAGCAAATGCCTCCTCCTCCGTTGGAAACAGCTCAATGAGTGCGTGAGGAACGGTGCCGGTCGCTGGAAGGCGATATTCATAGGCAGCGTTAAGCAATGAGGTGCTGGCGCAACCACCGATGTAGGAGGCACGAGCAACAGTCATCGGTTCCTGTGCACGGCGGAATGCAAACTCAGCAACGCGACGCGGACGACCCTGATCGGCAGCGTAGACGATGCGCGAGGCTTTCGTGGCAATGAGCGTTGAAAGGGCGAAAGCCTGAAGCAGGCCTGCTTCTAAGAGAAGCGCTTCGCGAAAGGGTGCGGTGACACGCAACAATGGCTCGTTGGGAAAGGCAATTGTTCCTTCGGGCATAGCAAGGATTTCACCAGTGAAGCGCAGTCTACCTAACTCATTGAGAAATTCCGTATCATAATCACGAATCTGTGCCAGGAAGCGTAACTCCTGCTCGGTATAACGAAAGGTCTGGGCAAATTCCAGTGCTGCCTCCAGGCCTGCCACCAGGAGATAGGCACCGCCAAAAGGAGCTTTACGTGTGTACAGGTCGAATGTCGTGAGTCCGTTGCGACCTGTGCGCCAGGAAACATACGCAGAATCAGGATGATACATATCGGTCATCAAGCCCGGATGAAAGTTTGGTGCGCGACGATGCATTGCCTCTGCCTCTCTTCTCTGTATGTAACCTGATAATAGGAGTACAAATTCTGCACTAGACTTAGTGTCTATAGTACCATATTGTCGGCTCATGGACCAGAGCCTTGCCTACGCGTAGCTGAGCGTAGATGCGGGCATATGATAGAAGGCACGCCCTGGAGATCGGGTTGCGGAAGGGATACCCCATTTCTGAATGCGACGCATCTTTGTAGTACTGACCGAGGTGCAATCCGTTGTACGAATGTGTCTTTAGTATAGAATTGAGAGCAATGCAAACGGAGAAGCGCGAGAAATGCGTGCGTCTTCTCGTTTTCTATAGCTTCTTGAAGAGGTGAGCATGGATATTCTTGTCATTGGAAGCGGTTTTGGAGGGTTGTCAGCGGCGATTCGCTTGCAAGCTCAGGGTCACAACGTAATGCTGCTGGAGAAGCGCGACAAGCCAGGGGGGCGAGCGTATGTCTACCAGCAGGACGGTTTTACCTTTGATGGTGGACCCACAATTATTACCGCTCCCTGGCTGATCGACGAACTTTTTGCGCTATGTGGAAAGACAAAAGAGGCGTATGTTGATCTGGTACCGATAGATCCTTTCTATAATATTCGTTTCGAGGATGGCTCAGTCTTTCATTACAATGGGGATCGTGAGCAGTTGTTGCGGCAGATTCGCGAGTTTAATCCAGCAGATTTGATAGGATATACTCGGTATGTGAAAGAGGTGGAAAAGGTCTACAAGAAGGGTTTTGAGCTGATTGACCAGCCATTTACGCACCTGTCCGATATGCTTACAGTAGTGCCAGACCTGGTAAAATTGCAGGCGCAGCGCTCAGTGGCCGGTTTCGTGAATCATTACATTAAAGATGAGCATTTGCGCCAGGTCTTTAGCTTTCATCCTCTACTGATTGGTGGAAATCCATTCCAAAGTACTGCTATTTATGCGTTAATTCATATACTGGAGCAGCGTTTCGGCGTCTGGTTTGCCAAGGGTGGCACCGGCGCACTGGTACGAGCATTGGCACAGTTGTTCAAGGATATGGGTGGGACGCTGGTATTGAATACCGAGGTGGCAGAGATCGTTGCGGATGAACAGAGCGGGCGTGCGCAGGGTGTGCGCACAACGTCTAGTGAGTTTTTTCCGGCTGAGGTCGTAGTAAGTAATGCGGATGTTGCTTATACTTATCTGTCTATGATACCCGCTCGTTTCCGGCGGAAGAATACCGACCGCAGGATTCAGCGCATGGAGTACGCGATGTCGCTGTTTGTCATCTACTTTGGCACGGATCGCAAGTATGATGCAATGGCACATCATGAGATTCTCATGGGACCACGTTACAAAGGTTTGCTCAACGACATCTTCAAACGTAAGGTACTTGCAAAGGATTTTTCGTTGTATCTGCATCGTCCAACTGCGACTGATCCAACGCTCGCTCCTGAGGGATGCGATAGTTGGTACGTACTTTCTCCTGTGCCGAATTTAGCTGGTGAGACAGACTGGACCACGACGACAAAGCCGTATCGGGACACAATTATCTCGTACCTGGAGAGGCATTACCTGCCCGACCTCTCGCGCCACATCGTCACTGAGCACGTCATCGACCCGTTGCACTTCCAGAACACGCTCAATAGTTACCTGGGTAGCGCATTCTCAGTCGAACCGTTGCTGACACAGTCAGCCTGGTTCCGCCCGCACAATGTCAGCGAAGATATCCCAAATCTCTACTTTGTTGGGGCGGGAACTCATCCTGGAGCGGGTTTACCCGGAGTGATGAGTTCAGGTAAAATAGTAGCAGAGATGATCGGTAGCGCGGCGCAACAGCCCGTGAGAGGACAACACCGAAAGGAAGTGCTGCGGCGCGACGAAGTGCTTCGCTAGCTGCTGTCCAGTACCGCTCTGCTTATTTTGTGCAAACTTATGAAGCATTTCCAAATGCTGACGCTCGTTGGGAATGCTTCATGGGCACAAAGGCTTTGTGTGTTTCTTTCCCTGGAGAAGAGGAGTCTATCCCCTGTCTATAAGGGAACCAGGAAGGAGAGCGGGCTATGCCAGGACATCATCGTTGGACAGTGGGTATCGCAACCAGTACAGGTATTCTTGGGCTGACTGTGACAAGTGGGCTGGCCGTTGTAGCGCATTTCTTTGTTTCAGAGTTCTCGCGACCGCATACACTGCTGGACGAATCAGCTTTTAGTTGGGGTATGCCAAAATCAACAGGTGAGCCACCTCGCGCCTTACAGCGTTCGGTCCTCTTTCGTGCCACCGATGGCACGCTGCTTTGTGGTGATTTCTGGGCACAACCACGACCAGCGCCGACGATTGTCCTCTGTCATGGCTATCGTGTCTCGCGCACACATCTGCGGCCCGCAGCCTCGCTGGAGTACTCGCTTGGTTACAACGTCCTGTTCTTCGATTTTCGTGGGCACGGAGAGAGTGATAGTGTGCTGACTAGTGCTGGCAATGCAGAGGTGCGTGATCTGGAGGCTGCACTGTTTGTAGCCATGCAGCAGCCAGAAACGCTGCCAGGAAAAATCATTATTCACGGTTTTTCTATGGGTGCTTCTGTTGCCCTGCTCACACCTCCACATCCAGACGTTGTTGCAATTATCGCTGACAGCCCGTACGCACGCTCCGATGATATAATGCGTCGGCTTGTGGCGTACCGCTTGCTTGAGGAGAGCGCGCACTGGTTGCCGTGGTTGCGCATGTCCTTCCAACGCCTGTTACCAGCGCTCTCCTGGCTGATTGTCTTTCTAAGCATGATCGAGTTTCGCCTGCGTTTTGGTTTCAACGTTGTAGCGCGTCCCGAAGCAAGTTTTCGGCGTTGGAAGGCACGCTCAAAGAAGGCCTTGCAGCAGCACTCGATCCCAATCCTCCTGATGCACGCTGCAGGTGATACCTTGATCCCCATTGAGCACGCGCGACAGATTGTGCAGGAAGCAAAAGCTTACGGAGTCCCATTGGAGACGTACTTCGTCGAGAATGCCCCCCATTGTGGCGCATATGGCTTTGATCCGTATCGCTATAATAGTGTCATCCAGGACTTCCTCGCGCGTCATCTACGTGATGCGATGCCTGAGCAGCATCGCAACATGCGCATAAGCTAAATAAAGAGTAGAGTGAACACTGTGTAGAGCGATTTTCCTGCTTGTGCAAGAAAGTGGGAAAATCGCTTTTCTTACGGAACGATTGAAAATTGTTCTCAATTCTGCGTAAATTCAAAAATCGTTATTGTATAGTTCAAGAGGGAAACAGCCAATCTATATGCCATTATGAATCTATTGATGAGAGTAAAGTGTGTATAATATCCAAAAAAAACAATTAACTGTGGAATGACTACAAACTGAGGGGAAAAGACTTGCATCTCTGCTTCTCTTTGCTGCATAATTACTAGTACAAAAGATTGTATGCTAAATTGCTTACTCTGCATGATTGGCATTTTATCCATTTCCCTGAGTGGGAAGCATACTGAGGAGGAAGGATGTTTGCACCCGACGACACTGCCCAGACAACCGATGCTTTTGAACAACTCCCTCGTACACAGGTACATAGCCGTCGCAGTGCATCACCTGGAAGGCGTCAACATCTTCGTGAGCAGCAGACTGACACCCTGTCATCGTTAAGCCTTGAGCATCTGCAAGGAAAAGCGGTGGGTCGTCAGGTGGCGCTCTTGCGTGAGCAGAATCGCCAGCTCCGCACTGCCTACCAGGAGCAGAGTGCTGAAATGCAACGCTTAGTCGAGGATTACAAGAATTTAAAGGCTGAGCTGGGAAAAGAAGTTGCGATTATTGATCACGGACATCAACAAGAAGTAGAGTATTATCAGGGGCAGTATCAAGAGCTGCAGTCTGAGCGCGAACGTCTGCTGGCCGACAACCAGAAATTGGAGCAGCGTTTTGCGGAAATTCAACAGGTGTTTCAGGATACGGTGGAGGAGGAGGCGCGTCGTCTGATGACCGAGGTGGCACGAGCGGCAGTGGAAGCTCCAGCTACGGCTCCAACGCTTATCCAGGATGTAGTAAAGACTGTTGAACTGTATCTGCGCAAGGAAGAGGACAAGCACCTGGCAGAGACACTGTACCTCAAGCGTGAAGTGCAACGAATGGCGGCGGTGCTGGAGCAGGAGCGACAGGAGCTGCAGGAAGAGCGCCAACGTGTACTGACATTGCAGCTAAGCGCACGCAAGCAGGCAACACTGCGGCATAAAACACTTCATGAGCGTCTACGTCTACGCTGGCGTCTGGCGTCTGCAATGACATCATTAGGATTACTGGCCCTGTTTATCGTGCTTCAATTTGTCTTTCTCGCCTTTTTCCATGTGCATCTGATAGGACCTGTTGCTCTTTCAATTATCTCTCCCATCGTCATCTGCATCCTCTTAGCTATTGCTCTGGCAGCCCCCCTTGATCTCATCAAGCGAATCTATACAAGTGCACCTCACAAGAAGAAGGTCAAGCAGTAGAGCTGTAACAGCAAAGGAGCGCTTGTTCTATAAGGCGCTCCTCTTTATTTACTCTCTTGTATCTATAAATAGGATGTAGAGAGAGCGCTCTTTACAGAGAAAGTAATTCTATCTCTGCAATTTTAAAAAGGTGCGTACCAGCTTGCGGTTCGTCCTCATCTCAGTGCTGCTAAAGTAGGCTTTAGCGGCAACCTGTTGCAGGCCACTATGTTTTGTCGGGTAGGTATGGATTGCATTGACGATATCGCTGACAATAAGCTTCTGACTCATTGCCAAAGACAACTCTCCGAGCAGTTCGCCTGCGCCATTGCCAAGCAGATGTGCTCCCACAATACGATCCTTTTTGCCGGTCAGTACTAGCTTGATAAAGCCCTCAGTCACCTTCTCGGTCTGCGCGCGATCAATCTCTGACCAGGGGAACGTCACCACGCGGACCTGTCGGTGTTGTCGTCGCGCCTCGTCTTCGGTCAGGCCGATATGTGCAACTTCGGGGGAAGTAAAGATGCACCAGGGGACGGAGGCGTAATCAACCTTTTTCTTCGCCAGTGGAATGAGCGCATTGCGCACAGCGATGCCAGCCTGATAGCTAGCCATATGGGTGAAGAGATAGCCGCCAACGACATCGCCCAGCGCATAAATATGTGGAGCCGAGCTTTGTAGAAGGGCATTGACTTCGATTCCTTTCGCACTATATCTCACACCAGCCACCTCCAGATCAAGTTCCTGGACGTTTGGCTGACGCCCCGCTGCCAGCAGTATCTCGTCTACTTCTATCTCCAGCGTGCGTTCATGGCTCTGAGCGCGCACACATTTCTTCTCATTCTCACTGCGTACACTGAGCAGACGTGTTCCCATATGGAGTGTAATGCCTTCGGATTGAAAAACGCTGGCAAGGGTCGCAGAAATTTCCTTGTCTTCGCGTGGTAAGAGCCGCTCAACTCCTTGCAGCAGCGTTACTTGTGAACCCAGACGTGCTAATGCCTGTGCCAGCTCGACTCCAACTGGACCGCCGCCGATGACTGCTACCGAGGCCGGTAAATGCTGCAGATCGAAAATCGTTTCGTTCGTCAGATAGCCGATCTCTTGCAAGCCCGCAACATCAGGGATGGTAGGCCGTGAACCCGTCGCGATAAGGATGGTACGGCAAGTGATACGCTGGTTGTTCAGAGACAGCGTATGCGGATCTGTAAAGCTGACATGTCCAAATTGGACGGTGACACCCCGTGTATATGCCTCTTCTGCCTCTCCAATATGCCCGATAATGCCCTGGATAGATCTACCCACCTGCGCCATGTCTACGTCGAGAGAGGCCGCAGAGAGACCAAGGCGCGCTGCGTTCCTCGCTTCGTACACCGTGTTGGCAACATGGATCAGGCTCTTGCTTGGCACGCAGCCATGCCAGAGACAGTCTCCACCCAACCTCTCTTTATCTATGAGCAGAACGTTTGCTCCAAGCGATTGCGCTATATACGCAGCCGTCAGGCCAGCAGATCCTCCACCAATGACTGCCATATCGTAGTCGTAGTGCTGATGTTTCGCCACTGGATAAGTGTCCCTTCACTACTTGTATTAATAGATATTCATGCGATTCGTTCTATTGTACAACAGGAAGGCAGTTACACAATCACGGGTAGCTGCTTTCCTGTAGAGAGTAGAAGCGAAAGGGTTATGCGTGGCGAAAGCTACCTTAGTACGTCAGCGTATCGTCTGCCACGCGCTCGTAAAAGCAACCGCCGCGTTCTGCGTTCTAAGCCCATAACAGACATTTCCTATAGTCTTTTCAACGAGAGCAATTTCAGGACCATCTAGATGGATATGAAGTTGAGTATTCTGCTGCAGAACGCGTAGGGTGTGCCAGTGCGTCACCTCGAAATCTTCAGAGAGTGCCTGCTCTAGGAGAGGCTGCTCTTCGCTCTTCACCTCCAGTTGCCAGCGTGTGTTGCGTTGTGCAAGACAGAGCGCAAGTGTTTTGCCATTCTCAGCTTGTAAGAGCATGCCAAAGGCCGGTTCTTGCTCTGTTGCGCTTGCCTCCAGCTTCAGCGTTACGCCGCATTCAAAGTCTGATTGTGTATCGCCCTTGAAGATGCTGTGTGTTCCTGAGGTGCTGTTCTTTTGTTTTAGCGCACCATCTTGAATCTCCCAATCAATTTGTGTCTCGCCTTCTGCTCTCCAACCAAGCTGTGCAGGCGTGTAGTTGCTATCGAGAAACTCATCGCGGAAAGCAGTGGTGAGACTGACTGTGCTAAAGGCTGCCTGACAGTTCTGGGTGAGCAGAGCGAATTTCTGAGGTGTCTCTGGGAGAACTGTTGTGAGCACTTCCAGTCCGTCGAAAGAGATAGTCAGCAGCGATCCCGAACAGGAGAGTAAAAGCTGATGCCATGTTTCTGGGACAACGTGACCGGGGAGTGATACCGGGGGAAGAGGATCATCCCCAGCGCCATCGGAGCGTACTTGTAGCTGAGCCTGTGGTGTAAGGAGAATTTGCGTGCTCTTTTTTACGCCTTGCAAGTGTACTCCATAGGCTCCTTCGCCTGCTACGTGCCGCAGGTTGACTTCAAGGAGCCAGTTCTTGCCCAGTATAAAATTACTTGACTTTTTCAGCTCACCAGAATAAACTAGCTCAACTGGAGAATCGGACTTGTGGGTAGCTCCAAATTGTTCAGCGTTCGATCCGTTCTGAGGATACTGCAAGTTTTGAGAATACTGCAATAGGGGTACAGGCTGTTCTAGTAGAGCACGTTCACTTGTGCCATCCTCCTGTCTTACCTCTCCAGGGCCAATGTTCCATTGACCACCGATAGCGCGCCAGGATGTGAGTGCTGTCGAGGTATCGAAATATTCGCGCAGATGTGGCATAACTGGTATAGGCTGGGGAGTTGCCGTCGGAGCACCCGTCCAGAGTTCGTCACCATGCCAGAAGAGGCGGTCAATACACATGCGGCGGTGCTGCATATCAGGTTGCCAGGCATGATAGACAATGTAGAGATCAGTGTTGTTTGGTCCGACAACAATTGAGTTGTGGCCTGGGCTGATCATTTGATCGTTCCCGCGCATGAGAAGAATATCATCCCCCTGCGTGCTCTTCCCCGTCCAGTCGCGCCACGAGCGATCTTGAAGCCCCTCAGTTCCCATTGGCGTGTTCGAGAGAGCGTAACTGACGGCATAGTTATTGCGGTAGTAGCAGCCGCCGGAGAATGTCTGGTAGTAGTGCCGGCGATGGCGCAAGATGCTTGGTCCTTCGACTGTATACCAATCGATGCCTCCCTTCGCTTTACGCTGCGCCTCAAAGAGCTGCCAGGGCTGACTGGGTGCGGTAACACGTGTCAGCTTTCCAACTGGCGTGAAGGGATCTGCTAGCTTTATTACTGCATTTCCACAGCCGATAAAGCCGCCTGGCTCTTCCAGGTATTCGATAGCCATGTAGAGGTACAATTGTCCATCGAGATCGCGAAGTATATGTGGGTCAATAGCCCATGGGACAAGAGCACTTGTGAGATCGTGCCCACTGTCCTTGAAAGGTCCCTCGGGGCTATCAGCAACTGCAACGCGAATAGCGCCGACGAATTCCTGTTGATGAACGCTATAGTAGAGGAAGTATTGGCCGTTGTACTCAGTGACTTCGGGTGCCCAGTAAAAAAAATAATTGTCTCCGAGTGCGGGCAGAGCCTTGCCAATCTTCTGCCAGTGCACCAGATCGGTACTTGTCAGGATGGGAAAGACCCAGGATTCTGCAGCAGGATAGTTTTCAGGCTCCGTGGCGTAGGCATAATACCGCCCACGCACTTTCAGAACAAAGGGATCACCCATATTCTCAGACCAGACTGGGTTGGAATAGATGCCAGATTGTTGTAAGGACATAGAAAACCTTTCTCTTTATGGCTGAGGTACAGTTTCGGGATCTGTTTTTGGTCCCTGCACATGTGGCTTGTCATTCTCCCAGGTGAGCTGATCAAGATCCATAAAGCGACTATCGCCACGTGATCCATCAGAATTGACTTGCCACGAGTGATAGGCGATCCAGGTCTGGTTGCCTACCTGGAAGACAGATTCCCCACCTGGACCGATGACGAATGGTTGCTTTTGCAAGCGACTAGCAAGGATTGGATTCTCTGTCGCCTGCTCACAAGGTCCAGTAGCACTTTGACACGCTGCGTAGCCAACAGCATAGGTGGAATCAGCGTAATTGCCGCCGGAGTAGAACAGGTAGTATTTCCCATTGTGCTGAAACATCTGGGGCGCTTCGACGACATTGCCTTCCCACGTCTGATCGTTGCGAATAAGCTGTGTCGGTGTGCCAACAACACTCAAGCCGTCAGCCGAGAGCTGTTGGGCATAGAGGTTAGTGGGTTGGGCACAGCAGTTGCCATCATTTTTGAAGTAGAGATAGAGTGTGTTGCCGTCAAGAAGGGGGCTGGGATCAATAGTTCCTCCCTGATCAGTTTGGCAGACAAGGGCATGATCACTGGTATCTTTGAATCTACCATCAGGCTTATCACTTGTTGCCACACCAACACACTGCTTATCTGATTGCTGATCCCGTGCGGTGTAATACATTACGTATTTGTTCCCGAGTCCAATCACTTCAGGTGCCCAGACGGATGAGCCACTGGGCTTTGCCCAGGTGGGGAGGACAGGAAGTGCATCGTCAAGCATATTCCAGTGAACCAGGTCCTGTGAGTTGGCAGCTTGAATGTTTTTGCCAAAAGCGTTCGTTGCATAGGCATAGTATGTCTTCCCCGAATGAAAAATATCGGGGTCCGCAAAGTCGCTCCTGATAACGGGATTCGCAAATTGTCCCACACTGGGACCAGCCGTAGTCGTTGCCTGTTGCTGGCTTTGCCCACTCTGTCCACCGCAACTGGTGAGTAGAGTTAATAAGACAAACAGGATGACGCACGTCAAAAATGGAAGCGCTCTGTGTTGCAAGAGCGCTCTTCCTCGTACAGAGAATCGAGATATCTGCATCGTGCTTATCCCCTATCCCTTCAGACCAGTACTTGCAACACTGCGTACAATGTAGCGCTGTAAGGCAATGTAGATGATCAGCACGGGAACGGCAACGATCACAGCTCCAGCCATCATCAATCCGTATTCTGAAGTGTATGCACCTTGTAGTGTGCGCAATCCAGGGGGCAATGTCAAGAGATTCGTATCTTGCAGAATCAGCAGTGGCCACAGGAAGTCATTCCAGCTTGCCAGGAAGGTAATAATCGCAAGCGTTGCGAGAGCTGGCTTGGCGAGAGGGAGAACCACCTGGTAGAACGTCTGGAATATATTCGCTCCATCCATACGAGCAGCTTCTTCCAGCTCTTTAGGGAGCGACTGAAAGAACTGACGTAGGAAGAAGACACCGAAGACGCCGGAGAGACCAGGTAGAATGACACCTGCGTAAGTATTGAGCAGTCCCAGATTCGTGATTGTCAGGAAATTGGGGATCAAGAACATCAAGCCCGGCATAAACAGCGTCGCAATCATCAGGGCAAACAACATATTGCGGCCACGAAATTGCAGACGCGCATAGCCATATGCCGCAAGTGAATCGATAGCAACAATCAGAACAGTGCTGATTGTTGAGACAAGGACACTATTCAGGAACCATTGAAAAATGGGCACGCTTGGATCTGTCAGGAGATTCTGGTAGTTTTCCAGCGTGAAGCGCTTAGGAAACCAGTAGATATCCGGCAAGAAGAGCTGTGATTTTGGCTTAAAGGATGTCGAGAGCATCCAGAGCAGCGGAATCAGAATCAACAAAGCGATCAGTGTCAAAAGCAGATACATCAGCGCATTGCTAATCAAGCGACGCGTCCGATAACGTTTTGTCGCATCAGCGACGATATGAGTCGTGCTGGCGGCCTGTACAGGTGAAGGCGTGGTAGGTAGTGCGGAACTCATGCGCTGCTCCTTTGCTAGTCACGGCTCTGGAAGATTTTAAAGTTCGCGTACGAAATGATGATCATGATGGCGGCAACAATGAGGGACATCGCCGCAGCAGTGCCCACGAAGTGGCGCACAAATCCCATATTGTAGATCTCGAACATAACTGGCTGCGTCGATCCACCACCACCTGGGCGAGGAGGACCACCGTTGGTCATAAAGAAGGGCTGTCCAAAGAGATTGAATGACGCGATGATGGAGGTGGTTACAATGAAGAGCATAACCGGGCGCAGCATGGGCAGCGTCACACGCCACAGTCTATTCCAGCTATTCGCACCATCGACATTCGCTGCTTCATTCATCTCCACCGGAATATCCTGCAGAGCGGCCAGGTAGATAATCATATTGAAGCCCATCGTCCACCAGATGGTAGCGACGACAATCGAGACCCAGGCCCATGGCAATGTTGAGAGCCACTGAGGAGTCGCGAGATGCCAGGCTGCCAGATAGTAGTTGATCAACCCACCCTGGCTTTGAAAGATCCAGAACCAGAGCAGACCAACGACCGCGACTGAGAGCACCCAGGGCGCGAAGTAGATAGCACGAAAAGCGTTACGCCCTGGCAGCTTCTGGTTGAGCAAAAGAGCCAGTAACAGTGGAATAACCACTAGCAGGGGAACGCTATAGATCACAAACTGCACTGTATTCCAGAGCGAGTTCCAGAACTCCTGAAACTCAACCGTTCCACGTGTAAAGATATTAATGTAGTTCTGTAACCCGATAAAGGCATTGCCACTGGGTTGAAGATAGTCGTATCGGAAGAGGCTGATGTACAGTCCATCAAAAAACGGATAACCGAGGAAGACAATAAAGAAAATCAAATGCGGCAAGATGAACGCATACGGAACCCAATTGATTCTGCGGCCCGCTTTCCGCGCTCCTGTACGTGCGGTGATTCCCTGTTGGGGAAGAGCTGTCGCCATTGCCTATCTCCTCTGTGCTGCGCTGCTGTCTTGATAGAGAGAGGAGTCCGTGCAGAGATTCTGCGCTCTCTCCACGGACTGCTGAGAGTAGTGCCCCTGGAAACCTGAAGCAACCAGGATGCCCTGGAGGTTTACTTGGTTGTAGGAGCACTTCCGTACTTCTGCTTATTCTGTGTCAGAATCTGGTCAGCGCGATTGGCGGCATCAGTTAAAGCCTTTTGCAGGTCATTTGTGTTGCCCGCCATCACTGCACCGATGGCCTCACTTAGCGGGACAAAGGCGTCCGAGATTCCAGGAGATGCAGGAGGGAAAACAGGCGTCTCCACAGCCTTAGCGAGGGCAGCCTGAAGTGGGTATGTCTTGCTATCGAGTCCACTGCGCACTTTGTTGGATGCTGGCACGTTGCCCGCCTTGGACCACTGTTGCGAATTATCGACCAGGTACTTGATAAAGACTGTTGCTGCCGAATCTTTACACTTATCATTGCCCTTTTTGTGTACAGGTAATCCGAGAGAGGCCATCCCTGCCCATGTTGCTGGCTGTGTCCCAATTTGTGGTGCAGCAGCGGCAACCCCATTAAAGTCAACTCCGCTACCAGTTACATTCGTTGCTTGCCAGATACCGTTCCAGATGATGCCGACTTTGCCAGACTTGAAGGAGTTGAGGTCAGCGTCTACCTCCAGCTTGGGAGCAGAATACTTGCTTTGTGCATCTTTCATCCACTGCAGAGCCTTGACGCCAGCCTCGCTATTCCACGTTGCCTGTGTTGCATCCGTGTTGAACTCGCTTCCACCATATTGATGGAGCAATTGCTGGAAGATCTGCTGAACTGGAAAGCCGGTTGTAATCATAAAGCCATGGTTGCCATCTTTGGTTACGGCTTCAGCGGCTTTCGTGAAATCACTCGCCGTTTTAGGACTATTGCTAATTCCATACTTCTTGAGCAGGTCGGCATTGTAGTACATGGTCATGGGGACCATGCTCAGCGGAACAACGTAATGATGACCTGCAACCTGGCTAATCTTCCAGGCGGCTTGCGGGAAATCACTGCTGGTATAGCCAGCTTTCGAGATAAGGTCGTCAACGGGGCGAATAACGTTGCGATAGGCCTCGGTTGCGATCTGATCCTCATTGATGATGGCAACATCAGGAAGTGTATCAGAGGCAGCGGCTGTGTCAAGCTTTGTCGTGTAGTCGGACTGTGTCGTCATTGTCACTTTAATAGTGTTGGAATGACTCGCATTAAAGCTTGACACCAGACGATTCATATAGGGACCATCGGGTCCAGTGAACGGATTCCAGTATGACAATTGTACATTTGAACAGCCAGAAGCGAGATCTGTTCCGCCACTGTTCGATGACGTTCCAGTACTACCACCACATGCGGCGAGAAACAGACTGAACATGCTAAAAAGCATAAAAATGCTCACCGTTCTCTTTCCCTTGTGTCGCACCTGTGTGCCTCCTTTTCCCTCTCTCTTCCTCTTCTGGGATGCTGATCGCCGTAGAAACTTTCAGGTAGAGTACACGCTCGTTCATCTCAATGGTATAAAACGCCTTTACTGATTTTTTACTAGTGCAATGAGGCAGAACGTGAGCGTAGTGTAGGGAAGGTTTCCTTGTTACACGTATACAAATAGGCGTGCCGTGCGCATCTGCATTGAGCCTCCCAGATCTGGAGGAGAGGTAACTGTAGTAATTACAACGTTGTAATCATACTTACAACGTTGTAAAATTAACATAGAAAGTGTCCTTTGTCAATGCTTTTCCATGGAAGAAGGTAGATTCTCAAGATGTGGTTAAGAAAGAGAGGAGGAAAGATTACAAGGGAATTCGCGTATTGACAACGAAAGGTGTCCATGCTATATTTTTGTGCCAGTACGTTACTGTTGTGGTTTTGTAAAGGAAGAGATCGTGGCTGCAACATTGAAGGACGTTGCCCGAAAAGCAGGAGTGTCGATTAAAACAGTATCGAATGTTATCCACGGAAATATTTCTGTTACCGCAGAGAAGCAACAACGTGTGCGTCGTGCAATCGATGAACTGCACTATCAGCCTAACTTGCCTGCTCGTTATCTACGTAAAAGCCATGTTGGGGTCATTGCCCTGGCGATTCCTGATCTCAGTAATCCCTATTTTGCGGAGATCGGCAATATTATTGTTGCTGAGGCTGCAAAGCATTCTTACACTGTTCTACTTGATCATACGAGCGGTGAGCGTGAGTACGAGCGCCTGGTCATTAATGGGTTACGCCCTCGCCTCATTGACGGTATCATTCTCAATCCGCTTGCTCTTGAGCGAGAAGATCTGCTACCAGAGAGGGTGACTGTGCCGATGTTGCTGCTTGGCGAACGATTTTTTGACGCGGCCTATGATCATGTTTCGATGAACAATGTCGCGGCAGCACGCCTGGCTGTAGATCATCTTTTAGATATGGGCAGGCGGCGTATTGCTGCTATTGGAGCGCAGGAGATTTTTTCTGGTGAGTCGGCAAGGTTACGTCTGCAAGGCTATACCGAAGGTCTGGCTGCGGCGGGTATTCCATTTGATCTCCGTCTTGTTGCTGGTGTAAATACATTTCATCGCCTGGATGGCATGAGAGCGATGCAGAAGTTATTAGAACTGGAGCAATTGCCTGATGCGGTCTTTTGCTTCAATGACCTCCTGGCCTTTGGTGCTGTACGTACATTGCAAGAAGCAGGCCTGCGCGTGCCAGAGGACGTTGCCGTTGTGGGCATTGATGACATCGAAGAGAGCCGTTATGCATTCCCCTCCTTGACAACGATTTCACCTGATAAGCAGAAAATTGGCGAATTAGCTGTAAAGCTGCTCCTCGAACGTATCCATGGCTCACGTACAGGCTCTCCTGAACACATTGAAGTTCCCTTTAGACTCGTTGTTCGTGAAAGTACTGCTGGTCGCTCCGCTGCCAGATTGCTATCAAGTGTTTAAGGGAGGTCCATTGATTATGAATGATACTGTCGAACAACTGATACATAACCCTAACTTTAAGCCGTCAGCAAATGCGCAGACTGATATTGAGAGTGGTCAGGTTGATGCACGTATAGTACGTACGCTCCTGACGCTGACTGAGAAGCACACTATCAATGTCTCCTTGATAAAGACAGGACATCCTTTAGGACCAAGGACTCCAGGGGGCTACCCCAACAGTCACTTCTACTATCGAGCTGTAGACATCACTGCCGTCGATGGAATATCTATACAAGAGCATGGAGGTGATCCTGCTATTCTTGACGTGGGACGAATTTTGCGCGGTATTCCTCCTCAAGAGAGGCCTGATCACATCTTTGGCCCTCAAGAATGGCATACCGCCCTACGCTATCCTGCATCTACTGGCTTTAGAAGCGATCCCTTTCATAATAGTATCCACGTCGATCATATACACCTGAGCTTTGAGACAGAAAACGGAACAGAAAATCAGGAATGAAACCTGGTCTATGAAATACTCCTGCAAAACGTATAAGACGTATGGGAACAATAAAGGCATCTCTTTCTAGAAAAATCTTTCGTATAGTCGTGAGGTAAGCCCGAAAGAAGATGCTGATTTTCAGCATCTATTGTAGGATTGCAACTCCCTGATCCATACTTAAGGAGTCGTTATAATGAAGTTTAAAAATTTAACTGGAAGATAGTGTGTTCAAATATCCTCCACTTAATTTCTTAAAATTCATCATGCAAGCTGTTTCATAGTGGATGAAGATAACGTGCTGATAAGAAGCTTCGCAGAGGAGAGTATTTTATGGTACAAGAAGTGCAGGTAAGCGTGCCCGCTAAGGTGCATCTGAAGCCACATACCATCTGGCAAGATAAGCATAAGCCAGACCCATGCGCTGTCGTCATTTTTGGGGCGACCGGCGATCTCGCGCAACGCAAGATTCTGCCAACCCTGGCCCATCTGATGCATGATCATCCAACACCGGAGAGCTTTTGCATCGTGGCATTTGCACGCCGTCCCCTGGACGATGAGCAGTGGCGGGCAATGGTGCTGGAGTCGCTGGGAAAGTATATGCCAGAGGATGACAGGCTGGATGAGGCGGCTCAGCAAGCGTTTGCACAGCGTCTCTACTACTGCCAATCAAATTTTGATGATCCGCAGGGCTACAAAAAGTTGTCCGACATGCTGGATCGCCTGGACAGTGAGCGCAATACACATGGCAATCGTCTCTTCTACCTGGCAACGCCTCCCGATACCGATCCTGGCATTATTGCGCACCTTGGCGAGTTGGGTCTATCAAAGCCACTGCAACGCAATGAGGACGGCAAGTCTTCCTGGACACGTATCATCGTTGAGAAACCCTTTGGACATGATTTGGCCTCGGCGCAGCAGCTTAATGAGGATTTTGCACGCGTCTTCAAAGAAGAGCAGGTGTACCGCATCGACCATTACATGGGCAAAGAGACCGTACAGAATATCATCGCGCTGCGCTTCTCAAATGGTATCTTTGAGCCGTTGTGGAATCAGAAATTTATTGACCACGTGCAGATTCTCGTCGGCGAAAGTCTGGGAGTCGAGGGACGTGCAGAGTTTTATGAGCATGCCGGAGCGATCCGTGATATTGTGCAGAACCACATTATGCAAATTCTTTGCCTGACCGCTATGGAGCCGCCAGCATCCTTTGAGGCCAATACCATTCGTGATGAGAAGGTCAAAGTGCTGCATGCTATTCCTCTGTTCACCCCACAGCAGGTAGCTGAGTATACAGTTCGTGGGCAGTACACTTCTGGCGCGATTGATGGAGAGTCGATGATCGGATACAGAGAAGAGAAGGGCGTTGACTCACAGTCAACGACCGAGACCTATGTTGCGCTCAAGCTCTTCATTGAGAACTGGCGTTGGGCCGATGTCCCCTTCTACATTCGTACTGGCAAGCATCTGCCCAAGCGTAGCACTGAAGTCACGGTCCAATTCAAGCGTGTGCCGCACCAGCTCTACACACCTGAAGAGACAACTGGTTTGATGCCGAACCGCTTGACAATGCGTATTCAACCTGACGAAGGCATCTCATTGAAGATCGGAGCAAAGATTCCCGGAGCAAGTCAGCAGTTATGTTCGGTTGATATGAGCTTCTCCTACGCAGGTGCTTTTGGTATTGAGTCGCCAGATGCCTATGAGCGCTTGATTGCCGACTGTATGATCGGGGACTCGACGCTCTTCATTCGCCGTGACGAGATTGAAGCGTCCTGGAAGATTATCGATAGTATCACACAGGCGTGGCAGCAGATGCCTGCCGACACGCTCCATCCCTATCCGGCCGGTTCCTGGGGACCCGAAGAGGCCACTGCACTGATTGAGCGAGATGGGCGACAGTGGGATAACCCTTAAGTTTGCTCTTGTTCCTGTGCGTTCGGAGACGAGTTATGCGTTTCTGAACGCATAGAAAGAGAATAAAAAAAGGGAGTGGCAATATTCATATGCCACTCCCTTTTCGAGATCTGTAAGGATAGAGCTAGCTCTACTCACTTACAGAGCAGTAACGTTTGCTATTACTTGTTCGGATCGAGCGCCTTATCAACTTTCTGCTCGACATTGCCAAGGGTGGACTCGGCGGTGCCGCCAGTCTCTTTTGCGCGACCCTTTACCTGGGCCTCTGTGTTGCCAGTGAGATCGCCTACTTTGCTCTGCACCTTACCGACAGCCTGGTCAACTTTGCCTTTCAGCGTATCCTGCTTGCCCTGTGTGCCAAGGTCTTTCTCTTGATCTGCCATGATTTGATTCTCCTTTTTGTGTTTTATCGCAACAGAGGAAATGTCTCTTCAGCTTACAAAGGTTTATAGCTCCGTTGCTGTGCCGTAACGAGCATTCCTTTCGAGAAAGCTTCGTATTGCGAACCCTCTATTTGTAATACTCTTGAGAGGAACAAAAGGGATACAAGGCTGAACAGTATAGATAATTCTATGCGGCGAAATGCTTCATCTGTGTATAGCCTTTCGCTAGTCAAGTGTGAAGAAGAGTAAAAGCAACAACTCAATCCTCTTCTCTAATGCAACAGGACTTTGTGGAGCCACGATTTATTTTAGCAGAGCCACGGCTTCTCTACAACGTAGTAACGCCAGATATTTGTATAACTTCGTGTTTTATCACACCGCAGATAAGCTTTATCCACTGCCAGAAAGCAGAGTTGCAGATGACAATATCTGCCGTACCCTCTGGCACAACCTCGTGCAACTGTCCGGCATAAACCTGTATAAACTGTACCTGGGGGAGTTTTCGGCGTGCTATTGCCAGCATTGCTTCTGACATGTCTACACCAATAAACGTACCTTGTCCCGCCAATCGCGCGACTATCTGCTCTGTCACAATTCCTGTTCCGCAGGCTACGTCGATAACAGTGAAACCTGGATGAATTTCCGCGATCTCAAGCATCTTCTTGCCCGTTTCTTTGTAGGTAGCAAATGTTTGAGCATATTGCTCATAGAGCTGGGCATTGTAGGCATCATTCCATACACTGTTCATCGTATAGACCCCTGAGAACTAATTTTGTGAGGAATTAACCGGGTACATTAAGATCTCGGTTAACTCTAATAATATCATATATAAGCGCTTTTGTATCCTGGAAAATTGGAAAAATATGTGGTTTCAAGACGAAAAACGTCAGCAAAATCAAGGGAACGATGCGGCTCAGAACGCTGATTTGCCAGCCTAACACTGTTGGGTCAAGGCCAAGAAAGTGATCCATGACTACTGTATCTCGCGCATGGAAAGCTCCAAGCGTGAAGTCCCAGGACGCGAGTATGTTCAGGAGAAACATCGCATTCGGCAGACTGATCAGGATGATGCAGATGCGTGAAGAAAGCCGTTGAAATTCTGGACGCGTCACCAGGCAGACGGCGAGGATGGGAATGAGCGTGGTGTAGTGATACTCGAAGACTAGGCCGTAAAAGAGCAGATAGTAGGCGATGGCGAGAAATATGCCCGTCACGAGACTGATCCTCCTGAAAGCGCTCAGATAGACAACGAGCACAAGGCAGAGCATTTTGAGTGTGGAAAGAAAGCTCTCTGGAAACTGAGTGCTGTAACGCAGGAACGCCTCTAGTGTAAAAATCTGGATTGGACCGGATAGGTTAGGATTGAAGAAATTGTCCCATAAGTTTTTTGTGTAGTAAAGTCCAGACCCATTTAGTAAAAATATCCCTGTAATGGCTATAAATAATCCTACGCCAATTAGCACGGTTTTATACTGGCGTTTGAACAAGAAAACAGGTATCCATAGTAGTCCAATAGGTTTGACAGTCAGGGTCAAGAAGTACAGTATTCCATTGAACTCTGACTGTTCATGTTTGATCAACCTGATGAGCAATAGAAAGAGGAAAATGTTGAGGGCAAATTGAAATTGCGAGATTTCGATTTCTAAGTACTGTGTGGAATTGATGAGACTAAGAAAGAGAGCCAGACCAATGTACTTACTCTCCTTAAAATTTCTATAGAAATAGAATAACACTGCAAGGTAGACCAAAAGTTTGCTGAACATCCAGACATAGAAGGATGAGGCAGGCGAAAACAGCGTCAGAAAGGAGCCAAGCACGAGCGTAAAGAGTGGATGATAGACGTTCGGGTTGCTCGCGGGAAAGCCAATGCCAAAGATCTGCGCTCCTGCAACAGCCGTCGCGTTCAAAGGTCCTCCATGTATATAGGAGTATGCACCGTTAGGAACCTGGTAAAAATCCATACCCCGGCAGCACAGATGTAAAGCGCTGCCTGAGAAAAACAAGTTGAACCAGCCAGTACGACTGGCAGAGATATAAAAGGCAAGATGGATTAGGAGACCCAATCCCACCCAGAACAACGGGTGGAGTGTGAACAGAGCAAACGTCTTCTGGTTCCCACTCATTTCGCCTCCTTCTTGCTCTTTCAGCTCTTCAGAGGAGTGCTCTGTTGTCTCCATACTGCGTTCCTCAAAGAAATTTTGTAGAGTCCTGTATCAATACGACCCACAGTATAGACCACAATGTCAAATGTATCAATGTATAGACCCAGGAAAACAAGACGAAAGAAGTACTGAAGAGAAGCAGAATTATTTTCGCTCTACAAATGAGAGTATCTTCCCTTGTTTGAAGACTGTATCAACTGTATACTGACTGTGGAATATGTATTGCTGAATATACTCAGGTAGAATAAGGCCACTGTTGCAGGAAGGTGTTTAACGAATGCAAGTAGCCCATAATCAGGCACAGCATCGGCTGCAAGAACTTCAAGATTTGCTCTACGCTCAAATTCCTCTGGTCAAGCATCTGAATTTTAGAGTCAGCAGTTATGATGGTATAGTTCTGCGCCTGGATGCTCCACTGCTTGAAAATATGAATATTTTTGGAACTGCCTTCGCTGGTAGCTTGAATGCTATTCTTACGGTATCTGGATGGTGCCTTTCCTGGCTCTTACTGCAAGAACTGGGGTTGCAGGGGGATGTCATGATTCAAGAGAGTTCTTGCCAGTACCTTCTTCCCGTCACAAAAGATTTCTCCGTCATCTGCCAAAGGCCTCCTGATGCAGATATCCATAGCTTCAAGCAAACGTTGATGCGAAAAGGAAAGGCGCGCCTTGACCTGTCCGCAGAAATTGTAGAGACCTCCAAAGTCGCAGTCTCGTTTACAGGACGTTATGTTGGGATACTGAAAGAGAGCGTCACACGATAAGCGTAAATATATACTTTAACAATGATCAAACAGCTCTGAGAGCTCGTTCTGGTAAATTGGATCGTATGGTGAAATATTCCGGTTCAGAGGCGTAATGATCAGCAGGTCTGTTTCTGGTTGCGAGAAGAAACGTGCTGTACGATATGTTACGTGCTGCTTGTCGAGTGTCCGTAGAATTGGTGGATGGAGATCGCTATGTTTCACGAGGAGAAGGATGCTGGGTCGATCTGAATGGAGAATTGCTCTACTCGTGAGAGGTAGGCGGCTTTTCGGTTCAGGTTCCGATAGCAGCACCGCACCGTTCGTTTTGAATGTGATTGGGTCACCAACCCAACCCGTTGCCCACGCATAGCGAATATGCTCAGCAAGCAGATAGGAGATGATCGGCTCGCTGTTTGCCGGAGCAATTGCGCAGCCGGGACCCTGAAGCATGTAATTGCTATCAGAACGTATGTATGCAATTGTCTGTGAGACGAAATAGACAATGAGCAGCAGAAATAGCAAGCCTGTTTGAACCTTCTGCCACATAGGACGCAAAAATGCCCTCTTAGTTCTTAATGCTGGAGAGAGAGTCTTTTCCTTTTGTTGTTCTCTTGCCTTGCTGACAAGAGGCGCGAAAGATAAACTCTGTTCTCCCTGACCCGACTGTTCTTCGTTCCGTGTACCTTCTCTACCTCTCCAAAGGAGAAGCGTGACGACGGCGGCGAGGAAGAAGGGCAGAACGATGACAAGCGGACCAACGTAGCGTCCCGTTGCATCCTCTGGTCCACAACCAGTTACCAGGCTGATTGCAGCAATCGACGACATACAATAGATGAGAGATTCACTAACCAGAAAGAGCAGTGGTAGGCCAAGCAGTCTGCGCAACTGGAGATAGGAATCCGTTCGCCAGAAGAGTGAGACGCATAGAACAAGAGCACCTAATAAAATACAGCTTCCATTTATAAGCAAGGCAGGTGTTAAAACATGTGGGTGCAGTGTAGTGACCCCAGGCTCTACAGGCAAGGCACCACCGATAACACGTGGAACCAGGCAGCGTGTGTAGATCTGTTGAACCTGGAAGATTGTTTGCAGCCTGTTCTGCTGAACCGCACCCCCCGTATGAAAAATATAGCTTACATTCTCCCATTGATGTTGCACTCCCCAGTAGAGTGCGGGTATCCAACCAACAAAAAAGCCTGGAATCGCTCCCAGCGCCAGCAGAGCGCGTCGGAGTTCAGACTTGCGTGTCTGGTAGAGCAAGCTCAAAGAGGACAGAAACGAGCGGCGAGTAGGGAGGGTGCTTGCCTCCAATACATTTCGATGAAAGCGATTGTTCAAAGGGGACAGAAATGTGTGGCGCGTAGGGAGCGTGCTTGCCTCCAGTATATTTCGGTGAAGACGATTGTTCAAAGATGATAGAAATGAGCGGTGCGTAGGGAGCGGGCTTGCCTCGCTTCTGGATAAACCCTGCCCGACCTGTGACTTGATATGAGTTGCCTGGAACTTATCCGTCTGCATGTCACGTGGCATACGTAATCGCAATAGAACAAATGTAGCTAGCCAGAGTGCAACCGCAAGTACAGCATAAACTACAAGTGGATCAACCCAGAAGCCGAGACCGAGGAGGAAGCCAAGCCCTACCCAACGTAGCAGCAGTTCTCGTGGAGATGCATTGGCACGCCAGCGCTGCGTCAAGCGTAACGCACTGTGCAACAGCCAGAGCATAATTACGAAGACTTCGATGTACCCGCCCAGGCTACGCAGTTCGAGTACTGCATCATAGAGTGGCGGTAGGGCGGCTAGCAGCGTTGCGATCAGTCGAAAGCGCCGTTTCGCATCCTCAGCAAGATCTGCCTCATTCGCCAATGCTGTTGCGAAATGCCACGTCAGCGTCACAAGTCCGAGAGATACCAACAGCATAGTAATGCGCAGTGTAAGTACAGAGGGGCCAGCAAAAAAGAAGGTCAGTGCCAGCAGATACATCTCCAGGCTTCCCATATATGGCTGATTATAGTAGTAGATTGGTCGCTCTCCACCCAGAATATGTTCGGCCTGTATCCCCGCCATTGCCTCATCGCCTGCCAGCACCCCATGCGTATGCACAATAATCCACACTCGTGCTCCTATTGCAACAAGCAAACAGAGCCAGAACGGAGAGCGTAGGTGAGTAAGCAGGCGCAAATATTGCTTATAGCTTATACGATGGAGCCAGGTGAAATTGCTGCTGAAAGAATGCGTAGATACTTTTGTAATGCTATCTTGCATAGAATAGCTTTCTCTATTCGTTCCTATTCTCTCATTCTCTCACTTGCTGAGAGTCAATAGATTATGGTGATATTGAACGAAAGGTAGCACTGAATGCTCTTCCTTTACAATCCATTCTAGCTCATTATATAGATCGTGTAAATGGACTTCGCTTCTTGTAAAAAGGGTCCAATCTCTACCATTCTATGCGCATGAGGGTGGCATTTTGTCTATTAACTTCTGCTAATTGCGAGAACTTCGGTCTAATGTAGGGGATGAAATTATTGACAGGCCAAAGAGGAACTGATTTTCCATAAGGACAGTAGGAGGTGTAAAGGCATCACCAGTACTGGATTTGGCAATGTTGAGATGGTTGTCAGTACCAGACCAGGCCGCATAGAGTTGATTGTTGAATACCGTGAGCGCTATTCCCTGAAAGCTGGTCCCCCCTGGTGTGTCAACTCCCGTGAAGGTAGTGTCATTAACAAATCTGATGATGTGGATCAAATTATCAGTGTCAGTCCAGGCCATATAGAGCTGATTGTTGAACGCGGCTAACTCTGGGACTTTATCAGTGCTGGCACCAGGCAGAATATCAGGCGTGATAAAGGTACCACCATCGTTGGAGCGTGTGACGTAAAAGTGCTTATCGCTGCCAGTCCAAGCTATATAGAGCTGATTGTTGAATACAGTTAATGCTGGAGCCCTCGCGGAGCTAACCCCTGGCAGAACACCGGGCGTAGCAAAAGTGCTTCCATCGCTGGAACGTGTAATGGCGAGACGCTTATCGTTGCCAGTCCAGGCCATGTAGAGCTGATTGTTGAACACCGTTAACGCTGGACCCGCAATGCTCGTGAAGCCGAACTTGCTAGGAGTGGTAAAGGTGCTTCCATCGTTAGAACGTGTGACGTAGAAGAGCTTATCATTGCCGATCCAGGCGACATAGAGTTGATTGTTGAACACAGTTAACGCCGGTCGCTGAGCGCTGTTCCCCGAAAGCATTGTAGGAGATGTAAAGGTATCGCCGGTACTGGATTTAGCAATGTTGAGATGGCCGTTGCTACCAGTCCAGGCTATGTAGGATTGATTCTTGAAAACAGCGAGCGTAGGCTGGATAAAGCTTCTTTTTTGTACTGTGGACGCCGGAGCAGATGTTGTAGTCAGGGTGGAGCTTCTCTGGTAAATTAAGCCCAGCACGCTTGCAACTACAAACACGAGGAGAAGTAACAGAATAATCAAGCTCCAACGGAGTAGCGTATACCTGCGTCTCACGGGACGTTGAGAGCGCTCCCTTTCCGTAGATCCTTGAATCTGGGCCTGCTCAAAGATGGACGTCATCGTCCCAATCTCCTGCTGATCAGATGAAGCAGGAACTGAGAGAGATGAGGTAGGTGGTGGAGCATCAGGAAGCGCCCTGGTATAATCGAGTCCCACCTTCAGGCAGAGCCGCGCGACTGCTCGTGCATAATCCTGACTCGCATCGAACGCTGGCAGGTCGGCCCACCTCAGAGGCACGGCTTGAGTCTCTACTCCAGCAGGGTCAGGAGCAAGGACGCGGAATACAGCGTTCATTCGTTCTTCTCGTACCAGCTTGAGTGCGCTGTCCATCGCGGCTCGCACACGTGACGATTGGAGTGCTGCCAGCGTTTGTACCATAATGAGGTCGTAACACAACGGTAATTGCTCGCGCAGGTATTGCTCAAAGTCAGGGTCCGCAAGGTCAAAATTGTCAGTTATCACCTCAGCCCCAGCCTCGTGCAGATCGCCCATCAGGTGTGTTGCAAAGGCGGCGTCCTTTGCTGTATATGTTATAAAAATGCGTGGAAAAATCATTTTTCGCACCTCTTTCATTAATGTCACAGTAGTCATAGGGTGGCATTCAGACAGGAAGAGACGGCTCATCCGCGAAAGTCAATGAACGGTACGCTTGTCTTGCGGAGGATTATAATAATCCCATAGCGCGCCATAGACGTCTGAATATTTTTCCTTAGTAGATGTGAGTAGAGTGCCGTTCTTCAAAGCATCGAAAAGTGCAAATCGTCCTGCCCTCACTCCAGCCTCTGATGCACTTACTTGAGTCTCGTAGGGGATATACTTTGAATTGTCATTGTAGATGTTACCCGAAGAGCTCTGAACAAATGGTACTCTAGCTGGTTTTGCATTATTTAGTACTGAGGCACGCGCTTTCCTATACGCCTCTTCGTAAATTTTCTTTGCATCACGATCAATGTCTCCTGGCATGCTTTTATTGTAGGTTATAGCATCCGTCAACGCATTTGCCTTTTCGTTGAGCATTCCCTGGACATAATCAGCGCGACTGAGCTTCGTCCTATTCGTAGGAGTATTAGGACTAGAACCGCTTTGATAGGCCTGAGCGTGAGTCATCTCGCGGACAATTATGGCATCGGTAGAGTCAGAGTCTGTTTGATCAATGTACACAGTGTTTTTATCAGGGTCATAATATGATCCTCCCCCCGCTGTGTAGCTTACGGTAACATGGTAGTCTCGTTGAGTCTTTAAAGCATCTCTGCCAATGGAATTTCTGTTCAAGGCATTTATTATATCAGTAGTGCTATCGCCCAGGTTCATGCCCCAATCGGAGGATAGCGCACCTCGCTTATCGATATAATAATCCAAAAAGGGCTAATTTTCAAGGGTATTTCTGTGAAGTAATTCACTATCTAGAAAATTAGCCTTGATTCTAATAGGGAACACTGCTAGTTCATTTATAAAATTTTCAAGAAAATTTATTTGACCATCTTCCATCCAAATAATAACACATGCATTTATAGATAAGGGAGTTTAGGAGGTTGAAATTAATAATGGAAATCTATATGTGTAATTTGGTCGGTCAAAAAGGGGGTATCGTGGCAGAAACTTCCACTACAAGAGTGTAGTAGGGCACGGCGTCCCGGCCGTGCCAGACCATGCTCGCTTTGCCATGCAGAAGGAAAGGCGAGGGAAGTAATGGGAAGCATACTCTGCGAGTGACAGACTATAGAAATGACTTACCCCGAATTTTCGAGGAGCATTTTCCATCCCTCGCACCCGTTTTTCTTGTAGGAACGCAGAGGGCCGTGCAGGGAGAGGGTTTGTGGAACGTCTCGCGTAGGGGAGGATTTCTCACAGCCTGCACTTCGCTTGATCGCGACATACCCCACGTTTTGGCAACTTTTGGAAAAAGTTCGGGACGTTTCATAGAAAGCCCTCTTCAAAGCAATGTGTCGATACAGATTCAAAACTCTCAGTCTTCAGGGGCTACTTGAGTTGCGTGGCCGTTGAAATAGCGAACGCGAGTCGCACAAGTTCTGTATGTGTCCCTGGAAAGAAAAGCGCAGCCCCTTTCTGCAAATGATAACCCGAATTATTGATAGCCTGGCGATAGCTCTCCGGCAGAGGGGAAGAAAGCTGCAAGAGGAACCGGGCGTATCCATTGGTCAACTGTCCGGCTTTGAGTACACCATCCCACTGCTTCCAATCCTGGACAGGAGAACGAAGCATGTTATCTGCCACATAGACATTCTCCACCAGCACAGGGCCATCATTCACTGCCATTTCCTGGATACGGCGCACAATGGGGGTAGGATCGCCAGCAGTAATCAATGCATCAGTTAAATGGCAGACAAGAGGGGCTGGATTTTCCCGAAAATCCATCAGGTGATTCTTTAACAACGTCTCCACTACTGAAAATCCAGTAGCCGTATCTGTGTCTCCATCCGCACTGATAACAGGAACACCATGCTTTACCAACTCGGGGAGATCACAAATCCCATCAAGTACATCCAATACTTTTGTGCTGTACGCGAAGATCGCAATTTTATAGCGCCTTTGTACAACCCCATCACGCATTGAACGACGAACCATATCTTTTATCGCCTCTTGTAGGGCTTTATTCACCATAGCTATCTTCGTTGTTGCACCACATCGATCATTCATAGAATAACTTGCATCTATGAGATAAATCACGAGCGCGGGTCGTAAAGATGTTACAGGCTGAGTATAAGGCATCTCGTGACCTCCTATTCATCATTTTATTTTATGTACCGGGCAGCCTGGCGAAGATTGTTAGGCTACACCGCTCAAGCAATCCATGCACATGTACACAATTTTACACAAGCATACCACATACTGCAATACTGACCCGATATGCCGATACGCTTGATAAGAGTGAGGCAAGGATTGATGTCAAGCATATTTTTCTTGCTCAGGCGATCTGTTGTGAGGAGCATCCTCCATCGGAGGTGTACAGTAGGAAAGGCGTTGTATCGTCGGAGGGGCCAATGTCCCAGCCACTGTTGGCATCGACGAAGGGGAGTGCGCCTACTGCACGAGGGAGTTGTGATATCCGCTCCCATTCTACTTTCGCCTTCGTTATAGGGATCCTAAAAACACCGCTTCTTATAGACATTGTGAGGAAAGGTACAAATGCGGCATATTTAAACAGAAAATGACACGAAAATAAAAAGAGAGGGATGTGAACAATTCGTTCACATTTCCTCTCCTGTTTACCAGAGAGTGGTTGCTAACCAGCGTTCAGGGTTGGGTTTTCTGTTGAAAGTCACCGTGCGTGTGCTATTCATGAGAGTCGGGAACGATGTGGCTGTGGTGTTGTCACTGGCGTTATGATGGTGTGCCACTGCCTGTTCCCTGTGCATCAGTGATATCGACCTGGAAGCCATTAATCGCAATAGTAACATCTGCACCATTGACAGTCTGGGTCGTCGTTTGCGTCCCTGCATTTGTACCATAGCTCACAGTGGTATCAAATTGACCATCCTGTGTATAGACTTCCAGGGTAGTGCTATCAAGAACTGTAATAGTGCTATCGACACCATTGAGTTTGACCGGTGCAGACTCCTGACTGAGATCAACTGCTTGCCCATTCAGGGTAACGATTGGAGTAGTGGGAGCAGCAGCGTGAGACGTTCCAACGGCGAAGATCGCTACTAAAAGCAAGCAGAGCGGAATACATATTCCTGCTAGTAAGCGCAACGAGAAATGTTTCTTTGGCATCATGCGTTTCTCCTTTGTGTTCCATTGCTTTCATATACTGTCTCTGAATCAAAGCACAAAACAACATTATAGAGATATATTTATACAGCCGGACAGCAGGTCATCGTTCCCTCAAATTGCACGCACCCTGGCCGCAAGATGTTCACTCCAAACGTGTTTCGTCACGATCTACTATAACCGCTTATGGGAAATCAGTACAATAACAGGTACCAGGGCAAAGTAAAAGTCAGGGACGATCAAGGAGCAAGCGAATGGCCTGGAG
>DAOUDD010000096.1:0-5127 GCA_034431765.1 Ktedonobacteraceae bacterium
TCTGATTGCTTCATGAGTATTCCTTCTTTATCAGGAAAAACTATCCACATTGCATATAATCTTTTTAGATATATGCAATGTGGATATATTAGATGAGAAGACAAAGTTTGTCAAGGGGCAACATGGAGAGGATCTTTTGCCACAAAATGTGTTGATAATGTGAGTTCTGGATAAGAGGCCGTATTTACAGTACACATCTGGCAAAAAATGTGTCAGAAATATCCCTCTTCCTGCGATACGTTCTTGATAGACTTATGATAGGTGCTGAACAAATAACCAGGAGGAGTAATTTGTGCTTTCGTCTACTGATACATCAGCATTGCTTGAATCCACATTACCGCTTGAACGTGTCCGGTTGGTACGTCTGTGTGCACAGTTAACCGGCAATAGGCAGGCCGCAGAGGATCTTGCTCAGGAAACGCTGTTGGAAGCCTGGCACTGTCGTCATAAATTGTATAACTATAATCCACAAAACTGGACAAAATGGCTCTCTGGTGTGGCGCGTAACCTCTGCCTACGTTGGATGCGCGAGCGTCAGCGGGTCCTTACGCAACGCATCCAGTCTTTAGAGCAAGAGCAGAAGCAGGATCCTGAAAGCCTAAACCTGGAAGAACAACTCGCCGATGAATTTGACATAGAAATCGAACTTGAGCGCCACGAACTGGCTCAACTGCTGGACCGTGCACTATCCCTGTTACCTCCCACAACGCGTAGTATACTTGTCGAACGCTATATCCACGAGGTTCCCAATAGAGAAATTGCCGCGCGTCTGCACCTGAGCGAAGATGTGGTCGCCCAGCGCATTCACCGGGGCAAACTTACAATGCGCCGTGTGTTGAAGCAGGAGGCAGCTTCCTATGGCTTATACACAACGAGTACCTGGGATTGGCAAGAGACGCGCATCTGGTGCTGGATGTGTGGCATGCAACGCCTCCTAGCTTGCTGGAACGAAAATCGTACTCTTCTTTTAATGCGTTGCCCTCAATGTAATCCCCCCGACGCATACTTTATATGTTCTGGCAGTTCCGAACTCTTCGATGGAGTTAAGGGCTTCAAAGCTGCGCTCTCCCGAGTACTCAAATGGGATAGCAATTACATCCGACCAGGGATGCGCTCTGTACCATGTTTTAAATGTGGTAACAGTGCTCCACTTCGCCAGGGATCGGGCTACGATCTCCCATCCTCTTTTGCTTCGGGAGGACCCTTCACCCATTCTTATGTACTCTGTCAGGCGTGCGATGCTGCCAGCCATTTCCTGCTTTGTGATCGTCTTATTGAACTACCACAGGGACAACGCTTTTGGCGCGAGAATACACGTTTTCACGTACTGCCCGAACGCGAGGTGGAAACTGCTGGTGGACCTGCGATTGTAACAAGTCTCCAGAGCATGACTGGTCAGGCCCGTATAGACTTTGTAACAGCTCGCGACGTCTTCGAGATTATCAGCATTCACGATAACTCCTACACAGGAGCAGGAGAGTAGCTATGACAGTTTCACTTGCACGTTATCGTGAATTACTCACCACCTATCTGCGGCCTCAAGGTTTCAAAGTTGTGCTGCTTGCACTGATCCTACTGAGTAATGTTGCTCTTCAACTGATCAATCCACAGTTCTTGCGCATGTTTATCGATGCTGTTGGTAACAAGAGTTCGCTATCTACCCTGCTTAACTTTGCGATGCTCTTTCTAGTGTCAGCCGCTATCGGTTATACCCTGAATATCGCTCAGACTTATCTCAGCGAGAATGTAGGTTGGACCGCGACTAATGCTTTACGCACCGATCTCGCTACGCATCTATTGCATCTGGATCTCTCATTCCATAACTCTCATACACCGGGCGAGCTGATCGAGCGAGTTGATGGCGATGTCAGCTCATTATTCAACGTCCTATCCTCACAACTCTTTCGCATACTTTCTCATCTTCTTTTGCTGGTTGGCGTGCTGATTGCGCTGTATTTCATAGACTGGCGCTTAGGGACAGGGCTGACTATTTACAGCGTTATTGCCCTCTTTGCCTTGAGTCGCTTGCGCAATTTTGCTATGCATTACTGGACAGCCTTACATCAGACCAGAGCCGAATTGTCAGGCTTTTTAGAGGAGTGCCTTGCTGGTACTGAAGATATTTGCTCGGCTGGTGCAGTCGCGTATACAATACGTGCACTGTATGGCTTGATGTGCAAGATGTGGGACAAACATTGTGCAGCGGCGATGAGAGGCACAATCATGCAGAATATTACTATTGCCATGTTCTCCCTGGGAACAGTTCTGTCTCTGATCCTTGGTACCTATCTCTTCACTGCAGGGATGATCACGCTGGGTACAGTCTTCCTGATCTTCCAGTACTTTCACCTGCTAATCCAACCTCTTGAGGACATGGTGCAAGAAGTGCATAGCCTGCAAGATGCCAATGCCTGCATTCAGCGCATTGATGAACTATATCACACGAGAAGTGCTCTCGAAGAGAAAGGTAACGCCTGCTTACCAGAGGGAGCGCTCTCTATTGCAGTTGAGAACGTCTCGTTTGGCTATCACGAGGATAGCCAGGTCCTCTATGACCTCTCGTTCGATCTTAAGCCTGGTCATGTCCTTGGCTTGCTGGGTCATACTGGAAGTGGCAAAACGACGCTCACGCGCCTGCTCTTCCACTTTTACGAACCTACAACTGGCGTAATCACCCTGGGGGGAGTGGATATCCGCTTTGTCGGAAAGTCTGATCTGCGTCAAAAAGTCGCTCTGGTCACGCAGGATGTGCAAATCTTTCAGGCCAGCGTGCGCAATAACCTGACCTTTTTTGATCGCAGTATCTCTAATGAACGCATCATACAGGCGCTCCGTGAGGTCGGGCTAGAGTCATGGTACGCTGCGCTACCACAAGGGCTTGAAACAGAGATGGCCTCTGGCGGTGTGGGGCTTTCTGCTGGCGAAGCGCAGTTATTGTCGCTGGCCCGTGTCTTTCTCAAAAATCCTGGTCTGGTCATTCTGGATGAAGCTACCTCTCGCCTGGACCAGGCCACGGAACACCTGGTTGAACATGCTACCTCGCGCCTATTGCAGGGTCGTACAGCTATCATTATCGCGCATCGCTTAGCGACAGTGGAACACGTTGACGAACTGCTCATTCTGGAAGATGGGCGTATCCGCGAACAGGGAGCACGTGCCCAACTGGTAAACGATCCACACTCCGTTTTCGCTCACTTACTACGCACGGGATTGGAGGAAGTACTGGCTTGAGTACCTGGCGATTTTTATGGTATTTGTGGCGCTATCGCCCCTGGCTCTTTGGCCTTGCTGCGGTTCTACTGGTTACACTCGAGATCTTAAATATCGTGCCTCCCCTAATTATGCAGGCGTTTTTTGATACATTATCGAATCATGCACAGACAAAGCTAAACGTCTGGATGCTGATCGTCCTGTGGCTGACAGTAAGTCTTGCCCAGGGTATGACCTTGATCGGTATTTTTTGGAGTTTTACGGCTGGTGAAAACACGATTTATGCTCTGGTGCGCAGCAATGTTTTTAGACAGATCTTACAGCTTCCCGGTGCTCGTGCTCTGCTCCTCTCACCTGGAGAAGCACTGAGCCGTCTACAGGGTGATGTCGAAGCTGTCACTTTCTTTTTCGTCCTGGCATACAACCTGTGTGGTGAAGTGGCGCTGGCCTGTGTATCCCTCATCATTATGTTTTCTATCAATACACGTATCACGCTGATCGTATTCTTACCGCTTGCTGGCGTAGTAGTCATCGTCAGGATGCTCAGCAAGCGTCTTGAGCGCTATCGAGCCGCGAGTAGAGAAATGGCAGGACGTGTAAGTGGCCTGTTAGGTGAGATGTTCGTAGCAGTGCTGGCAATCAAAGTCGCGGATGCTGAGGGCCGCGTAATCAACCATTTCAAGACGCTCAATGCTATACGGCGGCGTGCTTCGCTCATCGAACGCTTCTTTGATGAGGTACTGAACTCGGTCTATCACAATATGGGTGATATAGGTACCGGACTGATCCTGCTGCTGATAGCAAGCTCTATGCGCGGCGGCTCATTTACTATAGGCAATTTTGTATTTTTCACCTTTTGTCTGAGCTATGTCACTGTCTTATCCGGTGTGATCGGCAAGATCCTGGCGCAGTACCGGCAAATCGGCGTTTCAGTGAAAAGGCTATCAGAGCTACTACAGGGCGCACCTCCAGAAACGCTTGTGAGACCTGCTCCAATTTACCTGCGCGGCCCACTTCCTGATATTCCTGCGTTGCCTGCCAGCAGCTCTGATCGTTTATCTATCCTGCAAGCAAGCCAATTGACTTACCACTATCCTGATAGTGGGCGTGGTATTAACGATATCTGCTTGCGATTAAAACGTGGCACATTCACAGTAATCACGGGGCGCGTTGGCGCTGGCAAGACAACACTCTTACGCGTGCTGCTAGGTCTTTTGCCCAGAGATGCTGGTGAGATTCGCTGGAACAATAGCGTAATAGATGATCCGTCCTCCTGGTTCGTCCCACCACGTTGCGCCTACACACCACAGACTCCCCACCTCTTCAGCGAGACACTGCGTGACAATATCCTGTTGGGCATCGCTGAAGATGCTAGCAATCTCTCAGACGCAATCCACTCGGCAGTGCTGGAACAGGATCTCCCCCAGTTGGAGCAAGGTTTGAACATGCGTATTGGCCCACGTGGTGTCAAACTATCTGGCGGGCAGGTCCAACGTGTAGCTGCTGCTCGTATGTTTGTACGTGAATCAGAATTACTCGTCTTAGATGATCTTTCTAGTGCGCTGGACGTAGAGACGGAACAAACGCTCTGGAAACGTCTCTTCGAGCGTCGTAATACTACCTGCCTCGTCGTCTCGCATCGTCGCGCTGCGCTCTCTCATGCCGATCACATTCTTGTTCTTAAAGATGGGTACCTGGAGGCTGAAGGCAAATTAGATGATCTGTTAGAAAATTGCGAGGAGATGCAGCGATTATGGAAGGGTGATTTGCCAAAGTAAACAAAAACTTTTTTTAAAAGGAAAAATAGATAGATGTACCATAAAGTTTATGACACATCTATTAGAGTTACGAATAGAAACTTTTTCAAAAAAAAATCCGTGCTAAGAGCAGATGAAGAAATAAGCGAGTTGCTTATGG
>DAOUDD010000097.1:0-12175 GCA_034431765.1 Ktedonobacteraceae bacterium
TATGAACCAGGCGCAGCAAGCAGCTTGTCCAGCGGCTACTGCCCAGCAACCAGTAGCAGCGAATGCACAACAGCCAGCCGCGACCAACGCTCAGCAGCCAGCAGCGAATGCAGCGGCAACAACTGCAACACCTTGTCCTGCAACGACACCGGCTCAGCAGCCAGCTGCTAATACGCCTGCACAGCAGCAGCCGGCAGCAGGAAATAATGCCGCTCCGCAGGCTCAACCTACAAGGACGCCATGGAAGTAGAAGTTCGCAGTAGAACTTACCATCAACCTCTTTTCAATGGAGAGGTTGATGGTGGGGAGACAGCAAAGACATTCACGCTCACTGTCATTGTACTAGAGAGTCTCAGAAAGGACTTATAGAATCATGAACCACCAGCCACAACGTCGCACACTTTTGAAGGGAACCATCGCAGGAGTTGCGGGAGTCGCAGGCATTGCGGGAGGAGGGGCAACATACGCCTTCTTGCAGACAAACGCTGCCCATGCAAGCCCTGCAGACAACCGTGAGGACAAGGCCAAGGCAATCAAAAACATTCTCAATATTGCCGCTACCGCCGAAGCGCTTGGAATCGTCTTCTATACCCAAGTTCTACAGCACGCGGACAGACTGGAATTGAATGATGTTGCTCGCCGCGATTTTAAGGCAGCACAGATCGAGGAGGTGCTACACCTGCAATTCCTGTTGAAGCAGGGTGCGAAGCTTCTAACAAACACCTTTAGCTTCCCCAATAGCGAAGAGACATTTATGCGCTTTGAAAACATGATCAAGGTCCAGCAGCTCCTTGAGACTGCTTTCACTGCCGCCTATATGGCTGCTGCGAAAGAGTTCGCAATGTTGGGTCGCCCGGATCTGGTGCTCATAGCCACGCAGATTGGAACAGTGGAGGCGGAGCATCGCGCGGTTGGTCGCTGTGTTGGCAAGATGACGCCAGCAAACAATCAGGCCTTCTCTCCTGCTCTGCTGAAGAGAGTCGCTGATGCACCTATGTTCCTTAAAAACAATGGCTTCCTAACACCGAAGAAGGGGAACAGCTATATGCACCACTGGCCTTCCATGCAGGGTGATGAGGTAGGCATGCGCAATCCTAGCTAAGTATGTGGGTGGTAAGCGTACCTGAATTAAAGCCCATCATACAACTTCTTTGCTCCTGATCTTGAAGGACCGTTTGTTTAACAAGCGGTCCTTCTTTTTTGCCCTAGTGAACGCGCTGTGCAAGTTCTCACGAGCAGGCTGCTACGAACCGTTGGATATATAGGTATGGAAGCAGAGCATTTTATTGGTGTCTCGTCGGTAGAAGTTTTGCGAACAGTAGTGATCAGCGATTTCGTCTTTCTCGATTCTAACAGCCAGAGTATCCTGCTATATGTCGGAGATGGTGCGGTAGAACTGTAGTCATTAGAGGCTTATACACTACGTCCTGTATTTCAAGACCAGTAAGTTAATCGTATTGACCCTCTTTAAAAAGTTTGTGATGCCTTGTCTGAAGAGATTACTAAAAGTGCAGAGTAGGGGGAGGTGATTAAACGAAAAGAAGGTGGAGCAATACAACTCCACCCTCTCTTTATCATCATTAGGCGCTTGGTGTTGGAGTCGGGCTTGTGCCACGTGTGATTGACTCGTTGAGGACGAAACCAACGACAGCAGCAACAACACCAACGATCAGGTGCAGCACATGGTCAGCAGCGTTGACGTGCATCAGTCCGAGCAACAGCTTCGCGGGCCCATTGCCAAAGTAGAGCGCCGGGATGAAACCCGCAAGTGCAACAAGAATATAGACAATACCGAAAACCTGGTTGAAGAGACGAGACCAGCCTGTAAAGACCGATGCGAGGGCTGCAATACCTGTGATAAGATGTACCAGGTTATGCACCAGATCTACGTCAAATCCTAACAAACTGCCAGGGTTCATACTTGCTGAGGCGAAGAAACCGAGAATTCCGATCAGAGTAAACACGACACCGATGGCCAGTGCAACAATTCTGTTCGCTGTCCAGAGCATATTTTTCTCCTTAAAAAACAATACAAAAACAGTGGTTTCCACAGGTTAGAGAGACTTTTGTAAATTCTCTTCCTAGATAATGGTACGTTCTATCTGTTCATCTGGATACAGATATAGCTCATCCTTTTTAACTTTCAAATTCTACTCTCGAACTCATCAATACTTCAAGTTTGATCTCTGTAGAAGCGTTGCATTCTATATTACGCCTGTACGAGGAGAGCAGATTACCTTGAGTTTTTGGGCTGAACCAGAGATTGACGCGGTTTTCTTGACGCGTCCCTTACAATGAAAATCAAAATCTTCTAAACGGGAGAAAACTCTTTGCGAGGTACATATATGCGTGTACTGGTGACGGGAGGGGCTGGCTTTATCGGCAGTAACTTTGTACGTTCCCTGGTGACCTCTTACCCTACTTATGAGGTTGTTATTCTAGACCGATTGACGTATGCTGGTAATTTGCATAACCTTTCATCTCTGCTCCATGAACAACGTTGTTCATTTGTTCAAGGCGATATCTGTGATGAGCGCCTTGTCGCGAATTGTATGCAAGAATGTGATGCTGTTGTACATTTTGCTGCTGAAACACATGTTGATCGCTCGTTATTGAATGCGCAGGATTTCCTGACGACAAATGTGCAGGGGACGTATGTGTTATTGGAAGCAGCGCGGCGCTCTTCTATCCAGCGCTTTCTGCACATCTCCACTGATGAGGTCTATGGAAATGCGCAATCACCTGAGGGTAGCAGTCGCCCATCACTGGAGACAGATGCTCTGCGTCCTCTCTCTCCGTATGCGGCAAGTAAAGTGGGAGCAGATACGCTGGCGTTTTCATATTGGGCTGCTCATGGTCTCCCGGTCGTGATTACGCGTTGTAGCAACAATTATGGCCCATATCAATATCCTGAGAAACAGATTCCTCTCTTTATTCTCAACGCACTTGAAGACCGGCCGTTACCTATATATGGCGATGGAAAGCATTCTCGAGATTGGATTCATGTAGATGATCATATCGCAGCACTCGACCTACTCCTCCATGCAGATGAGCGTCTCGTTGTTGGTGAAACGTTCAATGTTGGTAGTAATGAAGAACGTACAACACTACAAAACGCCCGTGCTATTCTTGCATACCTGGGAAAATCAACTGAACTGTTGCGCATTGTAGAGGATCGCTCGGGCCATGTGCGCCGTCATGCTGTGGATACAGCGAAGCTGCAGCAACGTTTTGCATGGCAACCACGTATCACGTTCTCGACAGGACTACAGCAGACAATCGAATGGTATATGTCCCATCCCGACTGGATAGCATCCGTCAAGGCGAGCCGAAACGAATTTCTACAAAAAGCCCTCTATCTATTTCAGTATCCTGAAAGCGGACCGAACTGCACACAATTTGGAGATGCTCACCAGACTACCTCTCAGTAGCAGTACTGTACTGGCGTATCTCGAAAAGGTCAAGTGATTTTGCAGCAGGTGTAGCATCGTCGTTGCAAATCACCGTATAAGTATGTGCAACAACAGCCCTTTCTGCGAAATTCCGAAATTTTCCTCTTTTTCCTCTAGTCGCTTGCTTCTGCTTATGTTACACTAAGGGAAAAAGAAGATAAATGTACAATACTAAGATCTTCTGCGAAAACCAACGCCGCTTGAGGCGGCTCGTGCTCCGCACTCAGGTTTTCGGAAAATCAGTAAACTGCATTCAGAAATGATGCTGCGCAAGCTTGTTGCCCGATACAAAGGCTACACTTGTCGCTGGCTGCACTCATGCACCAGAATGGAAGTGGCTAACTCTACTCATCTGAATGTAAGGTAATATCTAATGAGGAAAGGAGCAGCGGTGCATCTTCTTCAAGGGAGGCGCAGACAGATCTGTCGCAAGCGTACTTACGCACTGCACAAAGCGAACCTATGAGTGAAACATTTCGCGATTATCAACTGCTACGACAGATTGCTAGAAAGAAGTCGAGCAGTCTCTATCTTGCACAGCATGCCCAACAGTCATCTGTGCGGATGGTTATTAAAGTATTTGATACGATAAGTCTGGATCATGAGCAAGCACGGGAAGCTTTTCTGCATGAGCTTGCTTTCTATAAACAGCTTAGACATCCGCACGTGCTCCCGCTTATAGAAGGGGACATTGAGCATGGGCATCCGTATATTGTACAACCTTACATAGCTTTCGGTTCATTATATAGTCGTGTGACGCATCAACCTATGAAGAATCTACCTTACGAGCAGGCTTTGCAACTGCTTGAGCAGATAGGGGAAGGGCTTGCTCATGCCCACGCCTGGGGCATTCTCCACGCCAATCTCAAACCAGAAAACGTGCTGCTAACAGAGGACGTTTCTCCTCTGCTGACTGATTTTCATCTTGCCAACACTATCGACACAACTCTTCCAGGATATCGCCCTGATTCTCGTACCGCATGCTATATGGCACCAGAACGCTTTTCGGGTAAAGCTTCAAAAGAGAGCGATCAGTACGCCCTTGGCTGTATCGCCTATGAACTCTTAACCGGAGTCCCTCCTTTTACAGCGGCGTCTCTGACAACCTGGCGCTCCCGACATACAAGTGAGATGCCCGCTCCACTTACTGCACACGTTCCAGATCTTCCTGTATCGGTCAATAACGCTGTTTTACGCACACTGGCAAAAGATCCTGCCGAGCGCTATCCTACCCTGCTCGATTTTCTTGAAGTTATTCATAACGCTATCATTCCCGTGCCATCTTCTGCGAATGCTGCAACAGAGGTGGTGGTGGAAACAGCGCATCAACCAGTGCTGCAAGATCTACCTGAGCAAGAAGAGAACCAGGCAGGAGAAACTATCTTTTCTCCTCAATCTGTACCTGTTACCAGTATCCCCGAAGATATTTTTGCTTTCAATCAGGATGCTCAAGAGACTGAAATACCGGGTATAAGTTCTAGCACTGCTGCAACACCTCTCTTTTTTCAGAATAGTATAGAGCAGGAAGCGCGTAAAAACAGAACATCAGTTTTGCCAGTTTCCGTTCTCAGGAGGCCAACGCGTGCTGTCTGGTTGCTGGTCTCTCTTTTGTGTTTATTCATTGGTAGTGCTGTAGCAATTCCTCGTCTGTTTTCGTCTCAACAGATACCGGTACAGGCGAGCGGTAAGCGTCCTGTTTCAGCGTCTTCGACAAGAACACAAGTTGCCCAAGTTCCTGAGGCTACAGCAACGGCTGCTCCGACAGCGACGAGTACGCCAACTCCTACAAACAGTATAGAGTCGCAGGCGCAAGAGGAAGCTCCAGCGGAGCAACCTGCTCCAGCACCGGCAGTTCCACCGGTTTACAATCCTCCTCCTGTTCAGGCAGGGCCTCGACCAACACAACCACCGGCTCCAGCGCCAACGAGAGCACCTCAGCCGCCACCGCCGGCTCCAGCGCCAACGAGAGCGCCTCAGCCGCCACCGCCGGCTCCAGCACCAACACAGGCTCCGCCGCCACCAGCTCCGACGCCAGTGTCAACACCTACGCCAGTGGTAACACCGCCACCACCAACAGCGACATCGGTACCAACGTCAACTCCTACACCGAAACCGACACCATCGGCAACAGCAACGCCATAACGCCTATAGTGCTATGATCACTGTCGCGCTTTTATTTGGAGGTTTTTACAATGAGTGCTCATCGGCAAGGGGGCTACGGCGAGATGAAGCTGTTGCTGAGGAGGAGCATGATTGCTACTGCTCTGCTTGCATTGCTCCCACTGCTTGCTATCGGCTCTTTTGCTTCGCTGCAACTTGCCGGTGCAGCAGCAATCCCGGTGCTTCTCCTGACAATTTTTTCTCTAATCGGCGTTTGCCTTGGTATGCTGGTAATTCATGATCGCTTCCAGAATAAAATCAGCCAGCACTTCAATACTGTCCTCGATCCTTCTTATAGTGCAACCGCACTTGCGGAGCACAATGCTGTTGCCTCTGCTCAGGAAGAGGATCAGCGGAAAAACACTCTGGCTCGTGCTCTGGCACGAGTACGCTCCTCTGCCGGAATCGCGCAGGGTATGGCACAGTCTGTAGAGTATAGCGCCCAAATCTCTACACAACTCCATCAGTTACAGACAAAGGCGCAGGAGGAGCTTGCTCTTTGTCAGAAAAACTTGCTCACTGCTCAACAGACGCAAGAGTTGCAATATACTATTGCTTCAGACCTCTCGTCGTTACAACAAGAAGTGCAGAAAGCACTTCAGAGTATCCAGCGCCTCAGCGAACAATTTGCCTCTATCAGTGATCGTGCACAACGGATGCGCCATCTTGCCGAGCAAGTCAACACACTTTCTCGTCATCCCCTACTGCAAGGACAGGTCGCACAGTTAACATATTCCGCTGATTTGACAGCCCTTTTTGCTCAGATTCAGTCCTGTGCTCAAGCAAGCTCTCAGTGTGCTATACAGGTAACGGAGAGTGTGGAGACAATCGAGTCTGGTACGCATCGGGTGGCTGTTGCTTTACAGAAGAGCGCCCATTCTGCCACGCATAAGGCTCATTCTGCTCAGGAGATCGGGCAATATCTTCAGATGCTCTCTACCGGCTGTGCAGAGCGGGTGGAACAATGTGAAGCGCTGCTAGAGATTGTGCAAAAACAGGTAAGTGCCAGTGACGCTCTTGCTTTGACGCTGGCACACCTGATTGAGGAAAGAACAGGGCATGGTCGGGTGCGCTAATTATTACCTCTCCATATCTCTCTACTGATTAAGAAAACCTTTTAAGTGTTTTATCATCTGTTGATTCAGATAGTGGAGGAAGAGGAAGCGGTTCCAGAATCGTCTTCTCTTGCTCTAACTGTGCTCTTCTGCGTTCCTCTTCTTCAAGAGCATGGTATGGTAACGGAGTCTCTGGAAGTTGAGCAGCATCGACGTATCTCTTTCCCTGTAGCGTCTTCTCCCTATCCTCTTCTAAGAACGGGATCTGAAGTTCAGGCGCGAAACTCTCTTGCTTCGCTCGCACAGGTGGGCGTGTTGGGATATCCTCAAATACCATGGCTTGTGTCTGTTCAAAAGCGGAAGGTGGCTGCCCCGTAGCAGGAACGTTTGCCCTCGCATTCTGATGAGAGGGAAGAGCAACAGGAGCCTGTTCAGCGTTTCTGGAAGAGGTTGGACCTGGAAGTAGCGGAAAATCTTGCTGTCTGGCTATCAGGTCGGAGATAAGGCCAAAAACAGGCTGAGGCTGTGAGGCTTCTGTGTATCCCGCTTGCACTGATGGTAGAGCAACATGCGTCTCTCTAACAGGTTGGATTGGTTGGACCGGTGTTGGTAATCGCTGTACAGAGAGTGCATTTTGTTGTTGCTTTGTTGGATATGGAGAGCTATAAGGCGAAACCTCTGAGCTTACGGCTCGTGCCGGTTGTGGAATATGAGAAGTAGGTGGAGGGGTAACTTGTATCGACTCAGAACTCGCTTGTGGTGGAACATACGTTGCTGTCACACTACGTGTGTTCTTCCTCAACAAGAGGAAGATATGGGCTTCACGCACTGCTAGCCAGAGTAACCATAACCATGCCGCTGTTACTAAAAGCGATTGGACCAGCAGGAGTGCAAGTGGAAATAAGAGAGTAGAACCTTGCACTGCCCATAATGCATTGAATGAAGCGCAGGTTTGCAAGAAAACTTTCCAGACTGTAGGGGGAAAACCACCAGCGAGCCAGAAAAGCAAGACAGCAGAAGCGAGAATAAGTATACCACTACGCGCCAAATACATCTCTGCGGAACCTCGCTTCATAGTACTGCCCGCTTGCATATTATGTAGAACGTTCATCTTGTACCTCTGTTTGTAAATAGTGAGTAAATAGTAATAGGTATCTTTCTAAAAGCTCTAACCGCTCAAAATAAGTGTTTATAGAGTTCTATTATCTCACAATTTGCAAGAACGTGGTTGTAGATAGGTCCTGTACGCAGGAAACGTTGTCTTTTCTTTCCACTAGAGAAGAGAGTTCCTTTTCTCCTATTCCACACGCGAGAATCCTTGCATAGAAAGGCGAATCGTTCATATAATGTATACAAATTAAAGAAACAGAAGATTCCAGCCCTATTCGGAGCAGAAGGCGAGAACCGCCTGACTGTATGGAAAAGTCCTTCTCTCATACGTATATCTTTGTAGGATCAAGAAATATGGATAAATCTATTGACTCTTTTCTAGGAAAGATGATTCGAGGCTATAGTCTTGAAAAGTTGTTGGGGCGCGGAAGTGTAACGAGAGTGTACCGTGCACACACCGAAGAACTCTGGCAGGTCCCCGAAATTGTGATCACACTGCTCCTGTTTCACGAGACGTTGTCAGTACGAGCACGGACTCAGTTTCAAGCTCGTTTCACAAAGGAAGCGAAGCATATCTCTCGTCTGCGCCATTCCGCGCTTTTTCCCCTCTACGGTTTTGGCGAACAGGAGGAGTATCTCTATTTGCTTATGCCTGATGTTTCTGGTGATACCCTTGCTTTGCGGCTCCATCAACAACAACGTTGGAGTCCCGCAGAAGCTTTTCTTATCCTTGCTCCCTTAACCGAAGCGCTCGATTATATCCATAGCCAGGGGCTTGTCTATCAGTTTCTCAATCCTGCAAATATTCTTCTGCCCTCTCAGGGTGTTGCACAGATCACCGGCCTTGGTCTTGCACAGATACTGCGTAAGGATGGACTCGCTGATCTCCCCTGTGATCCTGCTGCATATGATCACCTGAAAAACATCGCCGATGCCTATTTAGGAATGCCAGAATATCTCGCCCCAGAAGTGGTGAAGGGTTTACCACCAGATCCACGTTCCGATATCTACTCGCTTGGCATTCTGCTCTTTGAGATGTTAAGTGGAAAGAAACCATTCAGTTCAGAAAGCTATTTAGAAACGGCTCAAATGCACGTCCTTGAAGCTTTGCCCTCTTTTCATGACTTTGCACCCGATCTGCCTGTTGCGCTGGAGCTTGTGATCAACCGTGCACTCCATCGTGATCCAGAGCGACGTTTCCAGGCACCCGCAGAGCTGCTTGCCGCGTATGCACATGTACTTGATGAGCGTTTGAATGTCCCTCGTCACTTCAACCTTGTTCAAACTGTTGAACAGATTCGTGCGCTACCTTTTCCATCTGCCTCGCCAAATCTTGCCTTGCCTCGTCTGGATGAGGGCATACGTTCGTCACTTTCTGCTTCCACTCATCAGTCAGCTCAAGCTTCTTCCGGTGATGATGCAGGGGTAGAGCTGGAAGTACTGCCTTCCTATGTAGATCCAGAAATCTCGCTCTTTGAGGAAAAAGAAGAGGTATCAGTTGCTCATGACGAGGATGATGCGGCGTTGGTTCAGGGTGAAGCTATCCCCTCTTCTCTCCCTCCTCAATTAGAGTTTGATCAAGAGGAAAGCGAAACACTAGTCTTTACTCTCCCTGAATTTCAAGAACGCGAGGTGCCCAATAAGCCTTAACCAGGAGGGGGCCAGAGGAAAAGCTTTCTGTGGGTCTCTTGCTATCAGTGGATTCTACCCATCCCACCTCCTTTATTCCTCCGTCGTTAAAGGCGCGAAGAAGTTGCACATGGCGTAAGTTAGGAGAAAAGAAATGCAAACAAATGGAGGATATTTACGGCAATTAACGCTTAAGCCATTAATGTATTTAGAGTTACTCATTGCCGCAATACTACCTGTCGTTGCAATCCTTATAGTTGGTGTTGTTGGCACACAGCAGATACCTGGTGCCAGCGTGAATGTATTTTTACTTGTCTTCTTTATTTGTGTAATTGCTGTGTTCTTTGGAGAACTTGCCATTCTCTTGCTGCTACAAAACGCGATGAAAAAGCAGATATCTGAGGTTACGGTGACCTGCCAGGAATATATGGCTGGAAATAAGCAGAGCCGTATGTCTGTGCGTGGCGATGATGAACTAACTCTGCTCTCGCGTACACTCAATATGCTGCTGGATCGACAGCAGAATCTCTCGCAGGAAGAGTATGCAGCACTAAAGAATGAGACTCAGCAGATCACAAATCAAATTCAGCGATTGGTTGCTGAATTGAGTCCAGTTGTTGATGGAAATTTGCGTGTAAGAGCAGCAGTTGTCCCTGGCAATGTCGGAGTGGTTGCAGATGTCTGTAATTCACTCATAGAGGAACTCGTGCAACTGGCGAAATGGACACGTTTTGCCTCTGACCAGGTAATCAGTTCCTCGCGCAACCTGCTTGATCGCTCGATAGAATTGGCACAGACAACTGAGACTCAAATGGTACGTCTTTCTCAAACAACTGAGTCAGTCGAAAAACTGGTTGCATTCATTCAGCGTATGAGTAGTACGCTTCAACTAAGTGTTGACATTACTCAGGAATCATTCAACTATCTTCAGCAGCATCGTAATTATCTCATGCGCAATGATAAAACGGTTATACTCCGTTCTGATAGCTCATTTTCACAAGCAAATACTCTCTTAGACCGCCTCCTGGCCAATATGCAGCGCCAGACACGATTACTTACCGATGTGTTGCAGACGACGCAGGGCAATACATCACTAGCAGAATCAGTTATCGGTGACCTCTATACCTTCGCGCAGCAAATTCAACAGGCCAGCACTGGTGTGCTCAAAACTGCGGAGCGCATCAGCTCACTCGCTACGTTAGCTGAGCGTTGGCGCAATTCGGTTGCTAGTTTTCAGCTCCCTGATGATACACAGGATGCCTTCGCTCTGGAAGAGGGAGCGAGCGAGGAGTCATGGCTTTCTTCTCCTACACCTACATCAGCTATACGAAGCTTGCGTGTGAAGTGATAGAAAACAGTATAGTCACAATATCTGCGACAATATACGTTCTACAGCTAGTGGTGCATGTATGAGAGATGGGCCGATCTGTCATTGAAAAGGAAATTGGCAATGTCTGCAAATGTATCTCCTAATAGAGAGAAAGCAACTCTTTTATCGCAAGCGGAACAGTCTCAACCGGCGCAAGCCTATACAAATTCTTTTTCGCTGCGTCTCCCACGCGGAGTGCCAGTAAATCAGGAGCGACATGTACTGACACTTATCCTGGTGCTACTCATCATTATATCTATCGGCGCTTTAGGTTCACTTACACTTGCGCCTCATCTACTAAGTCGTGCTACCAACGCACCCGACTCTGCAACCGTCTTTCGCGATGGTGTATGTAGTACAACCGAGCAACAGATGAGGTATCTATCTCAGCCTCAGGATGCCGCTACACTAAAGCTGCCGGCATCCTGGACTAACGCGGGCCTATCAGCCAGCGATATTCCTGATGCTCGCGCCTGCGCTGCCTCATTCATCAAGAGCTATCAATCGTTTGATAGTAAGGATCCAAGAACGCTTGATGCTAGTACAACAGTATTGACAGCCACGGCAAAGCAGCGTTTCTACAAAGGTGATGCGAAGAAAAGAGCCGACACGCACATGGACAGCGCATGGCGTGCCTCAATTCAGAAACATCATTTGCAACAGACTGCTCAGATCGCTGCTCCAACGCTCACAACCACAGAATCTCTCAATAATCTATTGCTTGCCTGGTTTCTTGTTCCTGCTCGTCTTTCAACTCAAAACGATGGACAGACATTTACACAGGAACATCAATATACAGTTTTGCTCGTGCGAAATATTTCGAGAAGAGCGTCCAAACCGGGCAAAGGTACCGGTTGGAGCGTTGCTGAATGGAGAGAGGGGAAAGATGCCTTTTCTCCTACATTTCCCCTCTAAGCAATGTATTAGCTGAGCAAAATCAAGAAAAAGAGTTTGCTCAGCTACGTTTCTCTGATACTACAGAAATTTACCCAAAAACCCTTGACACGCACGGCGAGATATGCGAAAATATGCCTCGCCGCTTCGAGAGATCCATGCACCTCGTCATCCTCTTTCGCAGGACAGCGAGGGCCGCATATTCAGGAGCATTGCCTCTTGACACCTCCCCTCGGATGTGCGATACTCTGTTTTCGTCGCGTGTCGGACATCTGTCCTTTGGGATAGTTGTGCGCAGACGGAGACGGCTCTGCCACGCTAAGGTGGCTCCTCTGAGATCGTGACTCCTCCTTCTCAGTTCCTGACACTAGATTGCGCCGGGACTTCATGTCTCTACAATCGGTTTCTGGAACAGGGAAACGGAAAGATCCATCGAAAAACTGGGTCCTGGATCTCTTGACAAACGACAACGAGTATGCGATACTTCCAGTATCGAACACGGACAA
>DAOUDD010000098.1:0-18490 GCA_034431765.1 Ktedonobacteraceae bacterium
AGATATGGGTCAAAGAAGCGAGGTCGTTGTTCTCAACAACTATGAGGTAGGCCCAGGATCATAGTTGTGTGATAGACATATGGTTTCACCTTCTTCGGTTGGAACTTACCTGCGAACTGCCCGTCTCTTGTGCTTGCTCACTGCCAGGTCATACGCCTCAGCCAGAAGCTGTCGCACTTTCGTTTCAAACGTCTCGTTGCTGGGGTTGAGCACACACACCCATAACATTCGGCCATACACCGGGTGAGGCATCAACTGATCCAGGGTGGTGAAGTCGTAGTCGCGAGAGATCTCGCCGCTGTCAGCCGCGCTAACGGAAGGGAGCGCCGCGGGAGCGCCGAAGAGCGAGTGAAACGTCTGCTTGCCGATGCCGATGTTCAAGCGAAAGACCGACGGACGGTTGAGGTTAGAGAACTGGTCATTGATATCGCTGGTCACAAGTGTCACAAACGGAAACCGGTGATCCGGCGGTATGTTCCTATCCGGGTTGTAGAAGAAGAAGCTGTCGCCCGAAGCGACCACAACATCCACGCCCTCAAATGTCTCAGTGATATACTGGCTGATCTCAGATTCATTCATGGGTATTGGTCCTTTCCTGACTATTTTGCTTTGATCACATCTCTACTGTACAACACCGATGCCCAACTGGAGGGTGGAGCCGCATGGAAACGCGTGGGTGTGGGTACATTAGACTCCTATTGAGGCTCAATGTGCTTGTTCAATGTGGTAGAAAGAAGAGTGTTGATTGAAAGAAGTCTCTAAAGGCACTTGGGAGTTTGACATGACAGCTCGTCCCTATCTACGTACCTATGATCTCGCACAGGCTGGACACATCAGTGTTCAACAAGTACGCAATTACGAGACGAATGGCTTGATCCCGAAAGCACAGCGGAGTCCGAGCGGCTATCGCCTCTACACACAGCAGCATCTAGCTGCACTCAACGCAGTACAAAGCATGGTTCGGGGCTACGGCTGGCCCCGAACGTCAGCGATCATGCAAGCGCTTCATCGTGGCGACCTTTCTACAGCGCTTGCGACAATTGACGAGCGTCACGCCGAGCAGGCTCTCAAACGTTTCCAGGTGGAGCAGACGCTCTCCGCCCTGCGTACATTGGCTACGCAATCCGCTCTTTTGCAAAGCACCCACCATCCTCAACGGTTCCGAGTAGGAGAAGCGGCCAAACAAGTGGGCGTGCGTGTCTCGGCTCTGCATTTTTGGGAACAGCAGGGGCTGCTGCACCCGGTTCGCGAGCAGCATAGCCGCTACCGCCTCTATGATGAGCCACAGATGCGCCGCCTGCGTGTCGTGGTCCTGCTCAGAGAGACTGGCTACGACTTCAGAGTGATCCGGTCGGTCCTGGACGAACTGGCGGCGGGTCGGCCAGAAAAAGCCATCGTGGCTGTGGAGAAAAGGCGCGAGGAACTCACGAGGACAAGCTGGTCATGCATTGAAGCCTTGACCAGCTTTCAGCACTATGTGAGCGAGTTTGGCCCGCAGCACAGTTTTGTATCCAGATGAGAGCATGATGAATGTTGCTCTTAGGCAAGAAGAGGTCTCTTCCTGTGCTTTTTTGCCCCTTAGACCTGTCGGTGTAATCCTGACGGAAAAGTACGACGTACGATAGAACTCTTGTTCTCTCCCTTTTCTGCATGCTCTTCCTCTGTTTATGTGTAGTACTGCTTATCGCACGTAAGATGGCTGACAGATCAGTCAGCATCAGATTTTCCAGTGTTGTTACTTTGTCCCTGGTAACATGGACCTTAACTCTACCCCAAGATGTGACAATGCTGTTGACCACCAAAGCTCATTCTCCCTTCCTTAGCTTTCTGTCAGTTATATGGTACGTCGTATCTTTTCGTCAAAAAAACACTGACAGGCCGTTTGTTGGCACTTATGGTAGAGCGCATTGTTCCTTTGCCAGAACGCCAGTTCTGTTCTGAGCGGCGAACTGAGGATTTGAGCAAGATTGGAGAAGTTTTTTCTTGTCGTTGCTGGTAGAATAGCTTGTACTTCCACATTGGAAGAAGATTTCTGCTCCCTGTGAATCAGCCCTGATACAAGAGGGAGAAGGAAAGAAGGAAGAACTATGGCAAACGTTGTACCGTACATCTATTTCGCGAAGAATAGCCAGGACGCGATCGCCTTTTACAAGAGTGTGTTTGACGGTGATGCCGAGGTGCAGCTTGAGGGTGAGCGCGTTATACATCTGGACTTCCAGGCTGGTGGTATTCATTTTATGGGCAGCGACCTCCAGAGTGATCAGGCTGGGCTGGAGCACGCTGACGGCTCCTGTCTGGTGCTGAATTGCGACAGCGAGGAACAACTGCGGGATTTCTATGCCAGGCTGGTGGACGGTGGCAAAGAAGTGTTCGCGCCGACCGACAGTGGCTGGGGTGCCATCGTCGCACACTGTAGCGACCAGTTCGGTGTTACCTGGATGATGAACTACGACAAGCCGTAGAGCTAGTAGTCGGGGATGTCACTTTATGGGTGTCCGGGGCTCATCGTCCCTGGAAGCGGGCCTGGCGGCGCTCGATAAAGGAGCGGAGGCCTTCTTGAATATCCTCGCTCTGCATAATTGTACCGAGGTCGGGTTGAAACTGTTGTACTGCTGCCTCTTCGCCCTCGGCTATAGCTAAGTGTGCTGATTTGAGCGTGGCCTGTACGCCCAGTGGAGCCTGAACTGCGACTGTCTGAGCTAGCTCTATTGCACGTGTCAATTGTTGTCCTGGCTGGACCACTTCTTGCACCAGGCCAAGACGCAAAGCTTCTGCTGCACTGAACTCATCCCCGGTCAGGAGATAGCGCATTGCATTGCCCCAACCTATCTCGCGCGGCAGGCGGATAGTTGCCCCACCAAAGGGGAAGAGACCGCGCTTAATCTCTATCTGAGCGAAGCGAGCGTTAGAAGCGGCCACACGTATATCTGTTGCCAGGAGCAATTCAATACCAATGGTCAGGCAGATGCCTTGCACAGCGATGATCATGGGTTTTGTGAGGCGTGGACTCTGAAGGCCCAAGGGATCGAGGGCCCCATCGGGGTAATCGAGTTGTCCCAGCGATGATGCAAACTGGGTTAGCTCCAAACCAGCAGTGAAGTGATCACCGTGGGCAAAAAGTACGCCACAACGCAACTGGTCATCGCGCTCTAGCTCAGCGTAGGCCAGCCCTAATGCACCAAGCATAGCTCTATCAAAGGCGTTACGCTTGGCAACACGATCAAGCCCAATCAACAGGATATTGCCTACTCGCTCTGTTGAGACGCGTCCTTCCTGGTCCATGTGTCCTCTCACTTTCTGATTAGAGAAAAAACTTACTCAGATAATCAAGCGCGGTCTGCCAGGACATCCTGTATTTCAATGGTTTTTCCACGTTGAGGGCTGACAGAAACCATGATGATAGGAGTTTCGAGCAGAGATTCGAGGCGCTTGAGGTAGGCTTGCGCGGCTTCGGGGAGGGCTTCGTACTGGCTGATGCCGGTGGTGCTGCATTGCCAGCCGGGAACTTCTTCGTAGACGGGTTCGCAGGCGGCGAGGTCATTGAGCGTCGCGGGGAGGCTGTGAATAGTCTGGCCGCGCAGATTGTAGGCTTTGCAGATTTTGAGGGTAGAGAAGGTATCGAGAACGTCGAGCTTGGTAATGACAGCGGCATCGAGACCGTTGAGTTGCGCGACGTAGCGACCCGCCACAGCATCGAACCAGCCACAGCGTCGTTCGCGTCCGTTCAGCGTGCCGTATTCATGACCGCGTTCGCGCATCAACTCGCCGGTGGTGTCGAAGAGGCCGGTGGGCATAGGGCCACTCCCGACGCGAGTGGTGTAGGCTTTATAGACGCCGACCACGCGGTCTAGCGAGCGGGCGGGGAGGCCAGCACCGACGGCCGCGTTAGAGGCGAGGGTAGAGGAGGAGGTAACGAAGGGGTAGGTGCCGAAGTCGATGTCGAGGAGCGCGCCCTGTGCACCCTCTAGCAGGATTGTTTTGTGATCGAAGAGGGCGTCGTGCAGCATTTTTTGTGTATCGGCGATGTGTGGGTAGAGCTGGAGGCCGTAGTTGAAATATTCGCTGTGGATCTCTTCGAGAGAGAGGGCGGGTTGGCCGTAGATTTGCGTGATCATGCGATTCTTCTGGTAGAGGATGGTCGAGAGCTTGGCGCGGAAGGCGTCAACGTCGAGCAGGTCCGCCATGCGGATGCCAGTGCGGGCGTGTTTATCGACATAAGCGGGTCCGATACCGCGTTGTGAGCTTTCCATGCGCTCGCTGCCGCGTGTCTCCTCTTCCAGCCTATCGAGCAAGAAGTGGTAGGGCATGACCACATGGGCACGCTCGCTGATGTAGAGCCGCGAGATGTCGATGCCTTGCTGGTGCAGCTCATCCATCTCCTGGATAAGCGCTTTGGGATCAACCACCACGCCGTTGCCGATGATACAGGTCGTGTTGGGAGAGAGAATGCCGGAAGGGATGAGGCGGAAGGAGAATTCCCCTTTTTCGTGAACGACACGATGGCCCGCGTTGCTGCCACCCTGGTACCGTACAACAAAATCTGCGCGGAGAGCAAGTTCGTCGATAATTTTGCCCTTGCCTTCGTCTCCCCATTGTGCTCCGATAATTGCTACGACCACCATAGTCTCTATCCTCTCAGTTTTCTAGATGCATATATTTGTGCCTGTGCTTGTGTCTCTCTGTCTCTCTGTTTTTCAGGTTGTGTACGCCCGTGTAACAGTACAATAGAAATTAACCCCGTGTCAATAGTTGCAAATTTGATAGACAAGCTAGCGCATGCCTAGTATTTGCCTTCACCTACGCCCGTTTACGAAACAACCGACTGGGCGGGAGGTTGCACTCTACCTGTTTTTCCTGCAAGGACATCTCGGCTTACTCCTGCCTCTGGTGACTGGCTCTCCTGCAAAGGTACTCATCCGCAGCAGGTTGCAACCGGTCACATGGGTACCTTAGAAACTGTTTCTTTGAATACTACGACTGCTGGATATAGTTGAGTAACAACTGGTCAGTGATCTGCTCGATGGGGGCACGATCATCGGTGAAGACGATGTCTCCGTTGGGCCGGCCCTCAGTGGCGATCGGGATAACCTCGCTGGCAACCTGGCCGAGGAGAGAATCGGGGGCGAATTGGGCCAGATTCTCTTTAAATGTTTGGAGCGATGTTGGCTGAAGAGTTGCCATAATCTCCGTATTGAAGGTGTTGGGCACATTGAAGACATAGACGCTGGGGAAGACCGAGCGCATCGTATTCACAAAGGCCTGCACCAAGCGGAAATCGTGCGTCGTGTGACCCGTGTTCAGCGCAACCACGCCAGTGGGGGAGAGGTGGGAACGGATCTCGGAGAAAAACTCTTTTGTCGTGAGCTGGAAGGGGATGTAGGGTTGTTGGAAGGCGTCGATGGCGACCACGTCGTAGTGGTTCTGCGTCGTAGCAAGGAAGGTGCGACCATCCTGCGTGTAAGTGTGCAGGTTAGGTTCGTTCATAGCAAAATATTTTTTGCCCACATCCACGATAGCAGGATCGATCTCAACACCATCGATCTGCACGGGTCCGTAGGCCTGAGTAAACTGGTGGGCGATAGTACCGCCCGCGAGACCGATGATACCGACGCGGTGGAGTTGCTGTGGGGTGAAGCCTTTGTTGAAGTAGGGGGCAGCAAGGAAGTAGTCCCAGTACCAGCCAGTGAGCACGCGTGTCGGATCGGGATAGTAAACCGAGTGGATAGCCTGACCCTCGTTCAGAATCAGTTGGCGTGTGCCATCAGGCTGTTGTGTCACCTGAATATAGTTGTAGAGGGATTCCTGCTCGTAGACCAGATTAGGAATTTCTTTGAGCGGTCCGAGAGGCAAGATGAGCACGACGAGAAAGACAACGAAGAGCGGTTGAAGCAGACGGCGCAGGCCCCAGAGGGAGGCAGCGAAGAGCAAGGCAGCGAAGACCAGTAGCGTGCGACGAACACCGAACGTCGGGATCAGCCAGAGGACCGGCAGAAACGCCCCAAGGACACTCCCGACAGTGGAGATCGCGTAGAGTGATCCGGTCGTACGGCCACTTTTGCCGATATCGCGAGTTGCCAGGCGAATAGCGAAGGGCGAAACGATGCCGAGCAATGTCACCGGCAGAGCAAAGAGGAGGATAATACCGAGCAAAGAGGCAGCGAAGATGCTGACCGAGACCTGTGAAATGGCGGTGACGGACCAGGTCAGAATGCCCTGACCGAGGAAGGGAATGAGGAGAATACTGAGGGCCGCAACCGCTGTCAGGGTACAGAGCAACTGTTTAGAGGGATGGCGATCAGCGATGCGCCCACCAATAAAGTAGCCGACGGTCAGGTAGAGGAGGATCATGCCGATCAGACTGCCCCAGATGAAGAGTGAGGAGCCGAAGTACGCCGCGAGCAGGCGCGATGCACACATCTCCAGTGCCAAGCTTGTCAGGCCGCCGATAAAAACGAGAAGGATGAGAAAGTATTTCAAAGCGTTGCGCCTTTTCTACTTGCTTCAGAATGTATCAAGTCGTTTATGAGGCCTTATTATAACGTATATTGAGCTTCGTAGAAAGGGGATGCATCCACATCTCCTATTGAGAAAGGATTCGTTGGATGCTTGTTTAGCCGCGTTGAATGGAAATTTTTTGCAAGCCTTCCTGTTCAAAGTGATGATAGGCAATCATTGACTCTTCTGGGAGGTGTTCCTGGGCACGCTGACGAAAGGTACTGTCGAAGGGGCCGCTGATAATGAGCCAGAGCCAGGGGATGTGTTGTTCGCGATTGACGCGCTGCATATTGTCGCGGTCGGTCTTACTCGCGTGTGGGAAGCCGGTGGGATGGCTATGATAGACGCCGACGACCTTATCGGGATAGGTAAGTTCCATCGTCAGAAGATCTTCCGGGTAGAACTCGAAGTAGACGGGAGAATTGAACATATTGCGCAACGGGTGAGCCTGTTCGATCTGCCAGTTGCCGGCTTCATCACGGCTTCCGAGCAGAACGCCGCAAGCTTCAATCTCTGGACGCTGGCAGACATCGAGGTAGATCACTTTTTGAGCTGCTGGACTCAGCGTCGCAACGAGGTTTGCTTGTTTTACCATAGTATTCCAATGTAACGGCGTTTCGTGCCGCGTTCCTCCTGAATAAAGAATATATAGTTATATGTGCATTGAGTGTCAAACGAAAGGAAATATTACCTCTTTAGAAGAAAACCGCTCTGTGAGAGGGAGCGTAGATCACCAATGTGGTCAATAGAGATATCAGGGGCGAAGTAGTCGGGCTTGTTCCCGGCAGCATATTTGCCCTGTTTGACAAAAACAGTCGTAATTTTCTCATGCAGCAGCGTTTTGACATCGGTAAGGATATCGGGCTTATCGTCGATACAGACGTAGTGATCGGCTGGATACCGCTGTTGTAGCTCGTCAAGGTGCTGCTGCTTGTGAACGTAGAGAAGAATGCGCCCCTCCACAGCTTCCGCAATCCCGCTGTTGAAAATCTTCTCAGCCTGAAATTGCAGATCGCCATCGGAGACAATGACAGGCAGGCCTATAGTACGCAGATAGTGAAGTGTTTCGAGTGCATAGGGATAGAGTTCAGTATAGAAAGGAAAATTATCGAAAATGGAGTGCACGTGTCGATATGTTGCTTCGTCCATTTCAGTGAGGGATGTCCTTTCGCGCAGGCGAGTCAGGGAGAGGGGAATATCGACGACGCTCTGTTCGATGCGAACCTGTTCATAGATAGTCCAGAAACGTTCGGCCAATGCATCCCCAACTTCTCCACGGAGGGTCTGGTCAAGCTTCTCCTTGACCTCATCATTATTCAAGAGTGTATTATCAACGTCGATCCAGAAAACCAGTGTTGGCATAAAGCTTTTCTCTCTTTGTGAAATAGGAAGTTCGAGCACAGTATAACATAAAGCTGCAATGGATAGTGTGTAACAAAACCGTAGGCATGTTGCTGTACCGGTAAAAGTTACTGGAAGGATACGAAGATCCTGTGCTATTTAAGGGAGAGCACTGTCTTGCTATGTTGAGACTCTAATTGAGGTAGAATAAAGTGTGTTGCTTTGCTTTTGTAGAGCGAGAAGGGAGACAGCAGGAAACGATGAGAGTTCTTTTTCGCAGTAAAGATTTTGCGAGTGTTGAGGGGGCAGGTTTCGGGTTTAACAACCGTCGTCCGATGGCGAACTCGTGGCAGTATCAGGGGCGGGTGCAACATCTGCAGTGGCAGGGAAACTATGAGTGCTATTGGGAAGGGGGTGCAGATGCAGGAGCGTCATCTGCGAGAACGGCAGCGCAACTGGTGTGGACGGTGCGAGGTGATGCACGTCTGTTCGGGCTGGCTGCCGCTCTTAAATCGAAGGGTTTTACTGTAGATGTTGAGCCTGATTAGACGGCGGCGGCGCGCAACTGCTCAAGGAGGCGCAACTGTTCGTCTATGGTAGGAGGCGTCTCTGAAGAGTTCATGTCGAAGAAGATGTGATCAACATTCATGCTGCGTAGGCGTGCCAGGTCTTCCTGAATCTGCTCGATGGAGCCACTGAGGATGGGACGTGGATCGGGCACAGGTTGCTTGCTCAGTTGGCCGTTGGCGCGCACAACGACAAGCGCTTTGTCCACTGGCTTGCCAGCCTCTTGTACCTGTTTGCGATAGGCTGTAACCGTTTGATCCAACATCTCCCACGACCATGCGCTGGGGTTGATGCCATCGGCGATACGTACAGCGCGTTCGAGTGCGGCGGGAGCAAATGAACCGAGCAGGATAGGAGGGCCGCCGGCCTGCACAGGTTTGGGACCGATCTGCGACTCGGAAATACGATAGAAGCGACCGGAGAATTGCACTGGATCAGGACCCCAGGCAGCACGCATGGCCGCCACAAATTCTTCCATCCCGGCACCCCGGCGTTTCAGCGGGACATTAGAGGTCTCGAACTCGTCCTCCAGCCAGCCCTGACCGAGTCCGGCAATGACACGTCCGTTGCTGAAGCGATCAAGTGTGGCGAAGCGGCGGGCTAGAATTACTGGTGTGTGGAAGAGAGCGTTGATGATGCTCGTGCCCAGCTTGATGCGTTCGGTTTTTGCTGCAACGTAGGTCAGCGTCTCGATAGGATCGTAAACGGTAGCGTAGTAGTCAGGCATAGGGGCGGGTGGACCACCGAATCCAGCAACAGCATGAGTGGGACGAAGTAAGCGTTCGAGCACCCAGACCGAGGCGTAGTCCATACGCTCGGCCTCTTGCGCAACGCGTACGATAGCTTCGGGCGAGGCTGAGGGACCGATCTGAGGAAGTGCGATACCAATCTGCATAAGAAGTCTCCTGTTTTTAGAATGAATCGAAACAAACGGCTAAGCTTTATTTTTGCAAGTATTGTTGTTTCCTTTATGGAATTAATGATACAATTGGAAGTATAGATTGTCAAGTAGCGTTTACCGAGCAATAGAGTAGGCCTTAGTGGGATCGACAAGGTCTACTCACGTATCTCACAGATGCAAGGTATGATATACTCTGAATATGAGCGCGATGGAACAGCGACTGACAACTGAATCAATGGACCCGTGTGCGACCAGTCGGTTAATGAGCCGAACGTTGCGGCTGATTGGCGATATGTGGACGCTGATGATCGTTTATAACTTGATGACGGGGGCGAAGCGCTTTGGCGAGTTGCGTGAAGCGCTGGGAAGTGTCAGCCCGAAGACAGTTTCGCAGCGTCTGAAGATGCTGGAGACGGCTGGATTTGTCGAGCGGCACGCATACGCTGAAATCCCGCCGCGCGTGGAGTATCATCTGACGGAAAAGGGGAGTGCACTGGTGGATATTATTCAGGCCATTCAGAATTTTGGGACGCGCTACCTTGCGGAGACGGAAGATATGGAAGGGGGGGTAGAGGATGGTAGGTGTACACCGTGTGCTCCACCGCCTGCTGCGACGTGTGAGTGATAGGTCTCCTTAAGGTCCTTTTTGGAGGGGTGATGGGGATGGTGGGGAGAGAACGGGGTACCCGTTGAAATCTGCTAATTTTGTTTTTTCGGAAAATGTACAATGGAAACGATTGAACAGGCACGAAAACGTGTGCTCTTACTGATGGCCCCTGCAACATATCGGGCGGGAGCGTTTTTGCAGGCGGCTGAGAAGCTGGGGTTGGATGTTGTGGTGGGGATTGATCTACCAGAGCAACTTGCGGATTACTGGCACGTACCGCTGGGGCTGAATTTCGCCCATATCGAGTCCTCGGTAGAGATGATTGTCGAGTTTGCACAGAAGCAACCGCTGGCTGCAATTCTCTCGGTTGATGATAGTGCAACTGAACTGGCTGCACATGCTAGCCTGGCGCTAGGCCTGGCACAGAACTCTCCTCAAGCGAGTGTAGCGGCACGCGATAAATTTTTGATGCGCACATTGATGGCAGAGGGGGGCGCACCCTGTCCAACCTTTCGGCGCTTCTGGCTCAACGAGAATCCGGTCGAGCTGGCTACATGGGTGACGTATCCATGCGTGCTGAAGCCGCAACGCCTTTCGGGGAGCCGTGGCGTGATACGGGCAGATGCTCCGGCAGAATTTGTGGCAGCCTTTGAGCGACTATGGGCTTTGCTGCTTGCTGAGGGATACTCGGAGCATGAGACATCGTTTCTGGTGGAGGACTTTATTCCAGGCTTTGAAGTGGCGGTTGAGGGGCTACTGACAGTGGGACAGTTGCAGGTGCTGGCAATTTTTGATAAGCCAGATCCGTTAGATGGGCCGTTCTTTGAAGAGACGATCTATGTTACGCCTTCGCGTCTCACCCTTGAGATGCAGCAAGAGATTGCACGTTGTGTCTCGACTGCTGCGGCAGCGCTCGGATTGTGTGAGGGGCCAGTTCATGCGGAGTTGCGAGTCAACCAGCGTGGGCCGTGGATGTTGGAGATTGCCGGGCGCTCAATTGGTGGATTATGCTCGACAATTCTGGAATTTGGCACGGGGATGTGCCTGGAGGAGCTGATTTTACGGCATGCGGTGGGTCTGGATATCCCCTCGTTTGAACGTAACTCCTCTGCCGTGGGTGTGATGATGATTCCGATTCCGGGGGCGGGCATTCTCAAGGGGGTGCATGGGATTGAAGAGGCTGAGGCTGTTCCGCTAGTCACCGGTGTAGAGATTACGGCAAAACTGAATCACCAACTCGTGCCATTGCCGGAAGGGGCAAGCTATCTTGGCTTTATCTTCGCACGTGGAGCAACGGCTGGAGATGTAGAGGAGGCGTTGCGACGTGCGCACTCACGGCTCTCCTTTCAGATTCGCCGCAAAATAGCGGTGTTGAACGATATAAAGTAGGAAGAATAGTTTCTCAATTCCTAGAAGTGTCAAGTAGAGTGTTTCTCTCTTCTAGAGGATATACGTGTATGTCTGGCTGTTATTCATGTTGAATTGAAATAGGATGTGTTCTCCCTCGTTACAATAGAGTTTTTGTGTTATCCATAATGACTATGCACACGGAAAAAGTAGACGGAAGAGGGGTAGATGTGAAATACTCAACCATACTAGCGATCTTCTCATGGAGGTTTGTTGATGTCCTCGTCGTTTCCGCCCGTTGGTGGGACGGCAGTGCCTGTGTGTCCACGCTGTAGGGCGGCTGTCTCCCCTCAAGAGTTTATGTGTAGAAATTGTGGGTATGTCCCTGTGCCAAATGGGGGAAATGGTTCAAGTGGGGGAGGGATGGCAGCACCAACTTCAGCTCCGATGTGGGGAAATTCTCCACCACAGGCGGGTTTTATGTCTGGGCAGACAGGAACTCCTTTGCCACAATCGTTTCCTCCACAGGCTCAAGGGAATGTCCCTGGTATGTCACAGGGGCCTGCCACAACCAACAAATTTGCTCCTGCAAATATGCCAGGCATGCCTGGGATTGGTCATCCATCTTCAGCTACCAACGCGCCCAACGGTTTTACGGCAGCAGGTGGAGCGGACGTACCTGTGGCACCCATGATGGCGCAGCCAACGAATACAAATGGAGGGTCTTTTGCGCCGAACAGTGCATCGACATCGGTATATGGCAATGCGGCATGGGGACCAACCGCTTCCGGGCCACAGCAGAGGGGGTCATCTCCCGCGTCGATGTATTCGTTTGGACCTGGCACGCCGAGTAGTGTATCGGCACCAGCAGCTCCACAGAAGCGTCGCTCAGGCAAGGCTATGCTGGGAATCATTATTTTACTGCTTGCGCTGATTGGTGGGGGCATTGGTGGCTATATTTTTTTGTTCCCACAGGAGCAGATGCCGAAGCAGGCGGTAACGACGCCATATCCTCCTGCAAAAGGGACAGCAACCTTTGCCGATGCTTTCAAGGATAATGCTCAGCAATGGGGATTGCAAAATGCCGCAGGCAAGTACTCTATAGCTATTGATCAGGGAAAGCTGGTGCTGGAGGATAACGATAACAAGGTCTTGCCCGTATTTTTGCCGAACAATAAGCCTCTCGATAACTTTCAAATAGTGGTAGATGCAACTCTAACGAAGGGGGATGAAGCAAACGGCTACGGTATATATATACGGGCGGCTGTCGATCAGAACGGGAATGTCACAACCTGTTATCGCTTTGAACTGTATGGTGACAGAAGCTATGCAATCTTTAAGGTCACGGGAAATACAAATGGCAAAATGCAGCTAACACCGCTAGTTGACGGGACGCTGAGTGATGCCATTCAACCGGCGGGCAAGAGCAATCATATTCAGATTGCTGCAAATGGTGCGAAGCTCACTCTGGCCGTGAATGGTCAGGAACTTAAAACAATCTCCGATACGACCTATACCTCCGGGGTAGCAGCGTTATTCCTCTCGAATGTGCAGGGGACGCGTCCGGGAGCGCAGGTGCAATTTTCTAACCTTGCCGTCTATCCTAATTAATAGTACCAACAGGATGATAAATAGAGCTAACATGCGTACGTAGGAAGGCCGTGATTTCCGTGTTGTTCTGTGTCTGCAGGCTAGGATGCGTCTCAGCTTCAGCAAATGATGCGAAGGCGTGTGTTTGCCCTAGGTAGTGTGCCAGTTTTACACTCTTAATAAGTGTCTGAAGGTCCACATTGTCGCTGAGATAATTGGCATGTATAACAGGAGGCTGAGTGAGGTCTGTTGAATGCAACGTCAGGTGACCTCGGCTTTGTGGGTGGAGTATCGTCTGACAAAAGGTATACCTATGTCTCTCAAGCACACCGTTGGCAGATTCCGGGATATATAGGCATGAAAATGCGGGCTGCGTCTTATACAAGCTAGCCTGGTGCATCTTACGTTGATCCTCTGGCAGATGCTCCTTTAGTTCCCAGGGGCGGATAATCAAAGCTCCTCAATGCAAGATCTTCTCCATGATAACCACATCGACCCAATGGCCGTCAAGCATGCCATGTTCATGGTAAACTCCAACGATTTGAAAGTTGTGGCGCTTGTACAGACGCATACCTGCGATGTTGGTAGGGAGGGAGGCCAGGACTAGCTTGTGATAGTTAAGCAGCTGTGCTCGTGTCTCTAATGCTCCGAGCAGTGCGTCTCCGATGCCTTTGCCGCGCTGCTCTCGTGCGACGTAGATCGAGAAATCCGCAACGTGATCGTAGACCGGACGGGGATTGAAGGAGTTGAGCGAAGCCCACCCGATAACTGATCCTGAACTATTTGCTGCAACAAGCACCGGGTGACGTGGCCCACGGGTTGCTAACCACACAGCTCGCTCTTCTGACGTACGGAGTTGCGTCTCAAGGGTAGCGGAGCGGTCCTCAATGCCCTGATTATAGATATGAGCAATAGAGGCAACATCCTCACATAGCGCATCTCGAATTTCCATATGCTGCATAGAGTGCATCTCCTGTCCCTCTTTTGGTATTTAGCCTTCCTGAAGAATTCGCGCATACACGCCTGGATCGACATTGCCACCGCTAACAATGCAGCAGACGCGTTTGCCAGCGAAGCGCTCAGGTGAGTGAAGGAGAGCGGCAAGGGCGAGCGCTCCTGTTGGCTCGACTTTAAGGTTCGCGTGGAGAAAGCAGAGGCGGAGCGCCTGCAACGTGAGCGCATCGGGAACTGCAACGATATCTGAGACACCCTGGCGCAGAATTTCCCAATTAAGATCGCCAAGGTGCAATGTACGAGCGCCATCCGCAATAGTATCAGGTTCATGCTCATTGCTCACGAGAGATCCGCTCTGGAGAGAACGAGCCGCATCGTTGCCAGGGAGTGGTTCCGCACCAATAATCTCGACCCTGCTTTTCATATAGTCACGAGCGATAACCAGACCAGAACTGAGACCGCCGCCGCCGATAGGAACCACGAGAACATCGAAGTCAGAGCCGTGCAAGACCTCCTTGCCAAGTGTCGAGTTGCCAGCAACGACACGATAGTCATCGAACGCCTGGGCCAGGAATGCATCAGAATTATTCTGTATCAGTTGGGCTGCACGGGCTGCACGGCTGACCTCCCGAACATTGATCAGATCCACGTTTCCTCCGTACGAGCGCACCGCCACGATCTTGACCTGGGCTGACGTGCTGGGCATCACAATCGTGCAGGTTTTCCCAAGCAGCTTGCTCGCATACGCAACAGCCTGCCCAAAGTTGCCAGACGAGGCCGCAACGACCTGTGTCTGGGGAACGCTGGAGAGCAGATTGTAGGCGGCACGAAACTTAAAGCTGCCTGTATATTGAAACGTCTCACTTGCCAGCGTCACGTCACATGAGCAGAGGGCAGAGAGCGCCTCGTTGTGTAGGAGAAACGTAGGCCGAATGTGTCGGGGCAATGTCTCCCAGACATGCTCAATGTAGGAGGGAGTGAGATCTGGTGAAGTGGTGTGAGTATGCATTTTGAAATCCCCCAATATATTTCTTATAGCCATAGAAACAATAGCTCAAAACTGCCATGAAAAGTAGGTAGAAAGAGCAGGTATTAAATGCTCTTATTTTTACACTAAGTGAAGAATAACTCTGTACGCTGTCCCCTAAAAATATGTACACATACACGCAAACAAAAGTTTTTGAGAAAATATTCTCTTTATTACACAGAAGGAGGCAGTGGCATGATCGAGGTCGAACTGAAGTTTGCACTTCCCGTAGAAGTTCGCTCGTCGCTACAAGCCAGACTTGATGCTCTCCCTTCTTTGCTCTTGAGCAAAGACCATATCCTCCCGCCAACATCGATCCAGACGGAAAAGTTGGTCTGAACCGTCCTCCATCTGGCGGAAGATCACCTCTACATAGACTGACCCCACGGCTTATGCAAGAGCACAAAACCCGACAGGACGCACTTTTGCAGCAAGATTTGACAGACCAAGCGCCTCATGTAGGCGTTCTAAGCACACATTTTGAACAAAAATAGCACGAATAGAGAAGCACTTACTCTCTCCTTTCTCCTATCATAGAGGTATCTACAAGGACGGTTCATTGCTAAGCCCGATACTTTTCTTTACAGAATAAGGAGATAACCGGGTAAGCAGGAAGGGAGACGCTATATATGCTTGAAGATAAGGCAGAGCAAAGCCAGAAGCATAGTCGACGTTCTTGAGACATTCAGGCAAAAGTACAAAAAGAAAAATCTGCAAAATTTGCGATAAGAGAGGATACTTGCATGAACAAAGAAGACACAAAAAATCTCGTTCTTCACATGTACGATGCAGTTAATACCAGGAATTGGGCCGCTTTAGATGAGATTTGGGCTCCAAACTTTTATCATCACACTCTGAAAACAGGAATTGAGGGGTCCAAAGAATCCTATGTGGTAAGGATCCAAGCGCTTCCAGATCTTCAGGTTGTTGTCGAGGAGTTACTGGTTGATGAAGAAAAGGCTGCCAGCCGTATCAGTATTCATGGAGTTCCTGCCATAGCCGATGGTACTCAGCCGGTAATCATAGAGATGTTTCGGATTCAGAATCAACGGATTGCCGAGATCTGGGCAGCAAACATGGGCTAGCGCCACTTCACGTATTGCTAGTAGTCTGTTAAGGAGACCCAGAATATGACTGTAGTTAAGAAGCCTGTCATGTATGGCGAGATCAATGGCTTCTATGATCCGAGATTTGAACTCGTTGCAACAACATTTGAGCAGAACTTTCGCGAACGTGGAGAGGTTGGTGCATCGGTTTGCATCACTTTGGAAGGACAAACCGTGGTGGACCTCTGGGGGGGGATAGCTCGTCCCGCTACCAACGAACCCTGGACACAAGACACGATTTCTCTCGTCTGGTCATGCACCAAGGGTGTAACGGCCCTCTGCGCTCATATCCTTGCAGCGCGTGGCTTGCTCGATTTTCATCTCCCTGTCGCACATTATTGGCCAGAGTTCGCTCAGGCAGGAAAAGGGGCCATTCCAGTCAAAATGCTGCTGAACCATCAAGCAGGGCTGCCAGTAATTCATGGACTTCTACCTCAAGGAGCTCATCTCGATTGGGACCTCATGGTGGACGCTTTGGCAAAAGAGGAACCTTGTTGGCAGCCAGGCACCAGGCATGGCTATCATATGAAGACGTTTGGCTGGTTAGTCGGTGAGGTGGTTCGCAGAGTCTCTGGCAAATCCTTGGGCACCTTCTTCCATGAAGAAGTGGCGCAACCTTTGGGTCTGGACTTCTGGATTGGCCTTCCCACAACCTTAGAGAGCAGAGTCGCTCCAATTATAGCAGCCGATCCTCTTGACCCTAATAGCCCTCTCTCATCCATTTATGCAGCCATAGCTGACTCAACGTCCTTACAATGGTTGGCGACCTTCAATCCAGGTGAATACCTGGTGCCAGGACCTGATGGAGAGTTTGGGTATAATCAGCCATCTTTTCATACTGCTGAAATGGGTTCAATGGGTGGTATGACCAATGCACGCGGATTAGCTGGAATGTATGCTCCACTCGCTACCGGCGGGAGTCTCAAGGGTGTTACCCTCGTGCCACAAGAAAGTCTCGTACCTATGGCGGCCGTCTCTTCAGCTAGCGCATGTGACGTGACATTGCTAGCACCAACACGTTTTTCACTCGGTTACGTGAAAACATGGGACAACCGCCGCGAAGCCTCTTGTACAAAAAATGATAGCATTATTCTATCTGAAGCGGCCTTTGGACATTCTGGTTCAGGAGGTTCCATTGGGTTTGCCGATCCGCAAGCCAAATTGTCCTTTGGCTACACTATGAACAAAATGGGTCAGGGGTTAGGCTTGAACGAGAGAGGACAGAGCCTGGTCGATGCAACCTATCTCTCGCTCGGGTACGACTCCAATCTTTCTGGGTCCTGGCTGAAAAAGGTACGGTAAACATCTTTATCCATGTCAGAAGAGTTTTGACTTCGTGATTAGCTCTGCTGACGATAACGAAGAGGAGTGAGGCCCACATGTCGTTTGAAGACCTGCGTGAAGTGGCCCTGGTTGGAGAAGCCCACCTCCACGGCGAGCCGCGCAAGTGGAAGATCCGTTTCCTTCAAAAGACGTTGGGCCGCCTCAAGCCGTTTGTCAAGCACAAACTGATGAGGACTCTGGCCAGTCGTTCGGCGGAAGAGACGTGCAAAATGATAGCTGCTAAAACCAATTTGCTGCGCAAGCATACTTAGAGAAAGCGGGTCTTGGAGATGGGCAAGGATAAAATCAGTCACGAGTTTCATCTGTTGACGAGAAAGTCTCTGGAGATATTCTGGAAGAGCTATGTGCTGCGTCGAATAGTGACGCAGCAGATGGACAATCATCGTCTCGGCTATCGTCTCAACATAGAGCTTGCTTGCAGAAGTTAGTTGGCGTACTTCGCGTTGCAACCCAAGAGCCAACTGTAAAAGTAGCGGGTCCTGAAATACTGAGTGGTCCCGAAGCACTAACCGAGCAGGATCACGATCTACAAGCTCTTCAACAGCTCGACTATACAAACGTTGATTGAGATGCAGATACAAGGTGTGATTTGGATCAGGTGAGAGACTCTTCCAGCGTAGCGAGCAGGGCGCAGCATTACCTGGTGTGAGGCAGAAATCTTCAGCGCGCGCAATATAGGACCTCTGGGAACCATCCTGTGCGCGACGTTCGACATGCATCACGCCAGAAATGGTGAGCAGGAGAAGAATATCAGGGGTTGTTGGTACGATCAGCTCCTCTTTCATCTCGGAAGGTTCCTGATGCACACGAACGACCACACTTTCCCATCCGAGAGAGGAGCTGGAGAGAGTGGGAGCAGTAGGAACGTAACGCTCGAAATCATGTGTTGAGGTACGCTGAGGGATAGCACGGTCTGTATTCATAGATTGATCATCTCTTTCATGATTCATCATCAATGAGCCTATAGAGCGGGTGGATGTCTTCAAATCATTTCATTGCGGTTGACCGTTATGGTTAGTTGGCGTAGTGCCTCACATTGGGCAGGAATGGTAGGGCGGTATAGTCAATTTGTTGTCATCAGCAGGACCTTCCTTACTACTTGCACATAGATTGCTTTCCCCTATTAAACCACACTTCCAAAGACGTGTGGATATATTGAATTGACGTTTAAACTAAAATAACCTCAGCAATTGCCTTGCAGAGGGATTGCC
>DAOUDD010000099.1:0-27370 GCA_034431765.1 Ktedonobacteraceae bacterium
TTTGTTGAGACCGTCGGCATGGACGCCCGCTCTTGTGCGATGTGCATCACGACCGTAGTTCTTTCTCCTTCCTTTCTTAATCATCCCTACCAGTTGTACTCGATAGCTTGATAAAAGTCAATATACTTTGATACTACTTTACAATAGTCGATTTATATCGATTACAACACATCAGGTTATCAAGAAAATGCAGTCTTAACAAGCAGAGTAGGAAGTAGGAACATTTCGTATGCTGTAAATCTTATGGCAATTGCTTGATAGAAAGGCCGACGAATGTTACGGTTTTCTCATCGACAAATACGGTAACAAGGACTCCCCTCATGTACTTGAGGACTGGATCGAGCGCTACAGACTGTCATGCGATGGGCAGAGAGCAGTCGATTTCTATTCGATGACTTGTTTAAAGCGTGCATCATCACTGTGAAAAGATCCATTGTTGTTTGCTCCGTCCTGTGTTACAAGATTAATAAATTGTCTTGCAGGTCTGGAAATCGCACCAAAACGTCGATAGACAAGGGCAAAGATAAACTGGTCAGGCACGTCGGCTAGCGGAACAATGGCAACTTCATTCTCACTCTGGTTGGATCCCAGTACCGCTGGCAATACCAGGGTGATGCCACTACCCCGTTTCACCAGTTCTTTTAGCCCTTCCATAGAGTCAATCTCCACAATCGGTTGCACCACCATCCCTCTTTGCATGAGGATACGGTCGATAATGCGCCGCAGCCGCGATGTTCGATGCAATAAGACAAGTGGCTCCGTGAGAATCTCTTCGAGGGTAAGAGATGCTGCTGTTTGCTGCCTTTGAGCAAGGGAATGCTGTGCTGGCATCAGGACATGAAGCGGCTGTCGGAAGAGTTCTTTGAACACGAGCACCTCCGGTCGAATCGTGGGATCAAAAATTAAGCCCAGATCAAGCTCCTCGTGTTCAATCAGTGTCATCATGTCATCTGTGCGTAAGACTTGCACATTAAAATGAATACGGGGGTAGCTTCGATGGAAGGAGTGGAAGAGAGCGGGCAAAAAGGCTGTTGCTAGTGGCTCGACACATCCCAACGTGATTGTTCCTTCCAACCCCTCCTGCATGTTGACCATCGCCTGCTGACCCTGCTGAAGTTGCTCAAGCGCATTCCTCGCGTAGATGGCAAACTCTTTACCTGCTGCTGTGAGTGTAATGCGTTGCTTTGCTCGTGTGAATAAAACTACTCCCAATTCTTCCTCCAATGCCGCTATCTGTCGGCTCAAGGCTGGCTGCGCGACGAGACACAATTCGGCGGCTTTGCGGAAACTGAGCGTCTGAACGGCTGTGAGAAAATAGGTCAATTGACGAAGCTCCATTTCTTTTCGTCCTTTCTATGTGATGCTTTGGAAGCATCGCTTCTGCTCTAAAAGAAGTATTAGACATATCACTCTAATCACAGTATACTTCTTCTCAAGGAGAGAGTTCCACTATTATGACAAAGACAGAACAGAGATACATTTGGCACATAGGTTCACAAGCTTTTACCTTTGAAAAGCGGGAAGTGCCAGCCCCTTTTGCTCGCTCATAAAAACAATACAAGAAAGGAATTTTTTATGAATACTGTGAATGCTGTAGTACTGAAGGCGGGAGAAGGGCGCGCGCTCCCTCTCGGCTCTATTCAGATGGTTGTTCAGGAGGATGGGACGCACACACGAGGAACATTGGGCGTCGCTGAATTTACAGTGGCTCCTCATGCTCCCACGCCACCACCTCATATCCATCACGCGCATGAAGAGTGCTTTTACGTCCTCGAAGGAGAACTGGAATTGCTAACTGGTACAAAGACTATGCGTGCCGGTCAAGGTACGTTCGTGACGGTGCCCATCGGAGCCGTTCATACCTTTAGCAACCCGACTGACAGGCCAGCTCGTTTTCTCAACACGTTTACGCCTCCGTTCTATATCGGCTTCTTTGAAGAATTTAGCAAGCTCATTCAGGCAGGTGTTGCTCCCGATCCACAACAACTTGCTGAGTTGATGGCTCGCTACGAGACAGAGGTTGTTTCTTGATCATTTTTTATTCTCCTTTGCTTGCTTGAATAATAATGTAGAGAAAGCAATGGAAATGGACTCAATAGAAAGGGTGCACTCTATGACCACTTTACCTGATTCTACCAGAACTCGAAGAGAGTCTTTCGCTGATGGCTTGACCGTGCGCTTTGACGAGCGAGGGAACAGCGGTCGTTCCATTCTCATCCTGCATGGTGGTGCCGGCCCGCAGACTGTGGCTAGCATCGCGGCGAGGCTGTCCGAGGCACACGTCTTGATGCCGACCCATCCCGGCTTCGCGGGCGAGCCACGTCCTGAGTGGTTCGACAGTATTGATGATCTCGCCTTTGCCTATCTTGAGTTACTTGAACGGCTCAACCTGCGCGATGTCCTGGTCATTGGCTCCTCGGTCGGTGGCTGGATCGCGTCTACGATGGCTTTACGCGATATCGAGCACCGGATAAGCGGTCTCGTTCTGGTTAATGCCATTGGTATTCAGGTGGATGGCCATCCCATTCCTGATGTATCCAAGTTAGCTCCCGATGAGCTAACAGCCCTCAGCTTTCACAATCCAGCAGCTTTCCGTGTCGATCCATCGACGATAACACCTGAGCAGATTGCAGGCAGGAAAGCAAATACAGAGACGCTCTATGTGTATGATAGCGAGAGGCTGGGCGGTGATCCAAAGCTACAGCGTCGTCTCAGACATGTGAAAATTCCAGTTCTCGTTGCCTGGGGAGAGAGTGACCGTGTGGCAGACCTTGAATATGGTCGTGTCTATGCCCAATCGTTCCCCAACGCTCGCTTCGAAGTCATTCCAGAAGCCGGACACCTTCCACAGTTCGAGCAGCCTGAACGCCTACTTGCCCTCGTACAGGAATTCGCCGATAGTCACGCTCGCGCGTAAATAGCGCGGAAAAGATAAGAAGGGAAATTTGATATGACAAAATTGACCATTACACGCATTGCACACTCTAGCGTACTCATTGACTTCGATGGACAGCGGGTGTTGACCGATCCCTGGTTTTCGGAGCAGGAAGGCTATTATCATGGCGAGCCGTATGGCATTGCCTTAAAGGATCTACCTTCACTCGCCGGGGTTGTTGTCTCTCACGAGCACTACGACCACTACGATATGCAAGCCTTTCAAGCCTACCCTGACAAGCAGGTACCTATGACGGTGATACGTGGCACGGCTGGCCCAGCACGTGAGGTGGGCTTTAGTAACGTCATTGAGATGGAGGCATGGGAAACCACCTCATTTGGTCCGATCACAATTACCGCTCTCCCAGGCAAGCACGGAGTCCCAGAGATTACCTATATGCTGCAAGCAGGAGGCTTTACAGTCTACTTTGGAGGCGATACATTGCTGATTCCAGAGTTGAGCGAGATTCCGCACCACTTCCCAAACATTGATGTGGCGCTGCTGGCGATCAATGGCTTGCAGATCCGCGCGCTTGGCAATCAGCAGGTCGTGATGAACCCGCTCGATGCGGCAGAGTTATGTAGTATTATTCATCCCCGTTACGCGGTGCCCATGCATTATGCTTTTACTGGAGGGCCAACCTCTGATGCACAGGTATTAAAGTATGCCGGGACTCCCGAGGAATTACTTCAGGCATTCCAGCAAGCCATGACCCAACGTGCTCCTGAAACAGTCGCACGCATTCTTGTACCTGGAGAACCACTGCTGATTTCAGAAGCGGGTCATCGAGCAGGAAATGCGGGTGGCACTGCGACCGGGCACGAGGCGACGGGCGTCGTTATCGGTCCTAATATCGATCGCTCCAAGCCCAGATCAATGATCGCCGTGATCGATGCCAGGCCAGGAAAGGCAGATGACCTGCGAGAACAGATCATCAATCTCGCTCGTCAGGTCCGTCTCGAACCGGGCTGCGTTTCGTTCATCCCATACGAGGCAGACAGAATCGCAGGACGATTTTATCTCTACGAAATCTTTGCCGACGCAAACGCGTTTGAAGAGCATCTGGAACTCGACCATGTAAAGAAATTCAGAGCCGCCTTGCCGTTGGTCAGTACCAGCGGAGAAAGCGATCTCATGCAACTCGTCGAACTCTCCGTTCCATAACAGCGTACATTGCGCACGAGGTGTATGGGAAGATTGGCTTATTCGTAACACTAGAGCGCTACCAGTTGCCGCTGCGTGTTATCTGAATTGGATCACTCCTGCTTGCTATTCCTGCTCTCTATATACAATTTCTTATGAAAGCAACCAACAATTATGAAATTGCTCATAGAGCAGCAGGTATCATCCTGGCGACCTTGTATGTCACAACGGTAATCTTTGCCTTGCGCAAGCAATGGATTCGTTGGCTTTTGTCACCATTGAAGGCTTACGGACGAATGGCTTTGACAAACTGCATTGGACAAACGGTTATCATTTTGACAATCATGCAAGCTTTTCATCTTTTCAACAAACTTAACTATGTGCAGACGACACTCATATGTGGAGGCATCTATGTCTTTCAAATAGTGTTGCAGTATACTCTGGTTACAGCGGTTTCGTATGGGACCACTCGAATGGATCTGGCGTATAGCAACATATTGGAAGATACTAGCTTTGAGGCAAGTGGAAGCGACCCAGAAAGGGAGTATTGGCTAGCTTATCCTTTGGACCTAGCATTATGCTTTACAGGCTTTTAGACCTGCAAAAGGGAAACGTGTTCCAGCGATACAAGCTTGTGCTTCTTTCTGCTCATATGTACCCGAACGCGTTTCACCGCACAGTTCTAACTATGCAGCCGTAGTTCTTCGAGGTCGAGATCGTGCTGAACGCGTCGCATGACTTCGTCGTTGATGACGCCCTTGTTGCGCAGTTCGATGATGGTGCCGCGCTCGGTGAGAATGAGTTCTCTTTTCAGGCGCTGGTATGATTCTATGCGCGTGCTTTGCTGCTCTCCATCTTCGGTACCGTGGAAACGCGCGGTGAAGCGGCGGTCCTTTTCGGCAAAATGGGTGCGCAGGTCTTCGACGATATCTGGCGGGACCCATTCCTCTGCTGCCAGTTCGTTCAGGCGCGCGAGGGCAGCACGCGTTGCCTTGAGACGCGCCTTGGCCTCTTCATGCTCGGCCTCTCCACCATCACGCAGGTTAAAGCGGCGAATCAACGCAGGTAGGCTGAGGCCCTGCACTACGAGGGTGGCAAGGATGACGGAGAAGGTGAGAAAAATTATCAGGTCACGGTCGGGAAAGAGTGCATGTGTGTTGGTAGTAAGCGGCAGAGCCAGGGCTGCTGCCAGCGAGACACCGCCGCGCATCCCTGTCCAGCCAAGTATGGCGACAGATGTGACCGGAGCCAGTAGCTCACGTTGCCGAATTCGGCGGCTAAAGAGACGCGGCAGATAGGCCCCAGGGTAGACCCAGAGCAACCGTACAAGAATAACAGCGATACTGACAAGCACAGCATCCAAGATTAGATTGAGCAATGTCTGTTTCGTGAGCACGCGCAGAACAACATTCAGTTGCAGCCCGATCAGGATGAAAATAAGTCCGTTGAGCAGGAAGACGACGATCTGCCAGACCTGCTCCGATTGTACACGTGTCTGCGCTGACACGATCCTTGGCCCCTGTCTTGCCAGGAAGAATCCCATTGAGACAACGGCTAGCACCCCTGATGCTCCCAGAAATTGGGCCGGCAGGTACGCCGCAAAGCCGGAGAGCAGCGAGAGCGTGTTCTCGACTGGCGGATCATGCAGACGACGGCGTAGCAGGGTAATGAGCCAGCCCATGAACAAACCCAGCACTACGCCACCAACACTGGCCCAGACAAATTGCAGCAGCGTCGTTCCAAGCGCGAAGGTTCCGCCAGAGACAATCGCGACCCCCGTCGCGTACAGGACGAGCGCTGTCGCGTCATTCACCAGGCTCTCGCCCTCCAGAACAGTTACGATCCGCCGTGGTAGTGAGAGGCGCTGAGCTATGGCCGCTGCCGCAACTGTGTCGGTTGGCGAGACGATAGCGCCGAGCACAAACGCGGTGGGCCAGGACAGGTTCATTGCGAAGTGTGCGATGACGGCAACGACCCCTGTGGTCGCCAGGACAAGCCCAATTGCAAGAAGCAAGATCGAGCGCAGGTTGGCACGGAAGTCGCGGAACGATGTGTTTAAGGACTCCCAGTACAGCAAGGGAGGCAAAAAGAGCAGAAGGACAATCTCTGGTGCCAGCTCAATGTGCGGTAGCCCAGGAATCAGGCCAAGCAGCAAACCTCCCACAACCAGCAAAATAGGATACGGTACCTGGATACGGCGTGCGATAGTGACCAGGACGCCAACCGCAACGAGCAGTCCCAGCACAATTCCGATTGATTCCGTGACATTCGTCATCGGCTCATCCTCTTTTCTGCACTCGGTAGTGCTACTGGAATGGAAATATGCTAGGATAATACAACTTTTCTTATGTATAGTGCGTGGTAGAGAATGAAGATCACTATTTTCAGCTATGGACGTTTGTCATTTTTACTCAATTTGGGAGAATGAGTACGTCTATTTCTTATCATTTATCACCGTTTAAGGAGTGGAAAAGTGTCAACACGTAATCAAGATGTCCTGTTGCAATCCTCGTCTTCAACACGGCAAAAGGCGGTCTCGCTCTCGACACGGGAGCGCGAATCACTAGCGATCTACCGGCACGCCTCGTGGCTCGGTATCGTCGCTGGCCTGCGCTCAATGACGCCGCTGGCCCTGCTGGCATGGACCAGTAAGGGACCCAATAGGAGACAGCAGATCGGCTCGTTCGAGTTTGGTAGCCAGACTGCGCTCAAAGCGGTTACGGGCTTCCTCGCAGTTGGCGAGTTCATCGGAGATAAGCTGCCTGGCGCACCAGGGCGTATCCAACCTATCTCATTTATTGGTCGCCTCACCATCGGTGCCGTTGCCGGGGCGTTGATTGCACGGCGTTCTAAGCGCTCAATTACGCATGGCGCAGTGCACGGTGCCTCTGGTGCTTTGATCGGCACAGTTGGCGGCTACGCGTATCGCACCTTGCTGAAGGACATAACACCTGTGCCAGATTTCGCCTGGGCCGTCATTGAAGATGCTACCGCTCTGACGTTGGGACAGCGCGCAATACAGCCTGCCCAGGCGGAAGAGATATAGTTGCTCATAGCAGCAGGTGAAAATAGGTAAAAGCACGTTTTCACCTGCTGCTATCGTGAAACGTTAACCACCTGTGGGGGGTTGAGACGAAACGCATCCCACAGAGCGAGCACCGTTGCTGATCGATAACCTCGGAAGTTGGAATCTACAGGGTGCACACTACCACCTATAAGAGTAGCCCTGAATCCGCTCAGAGGATAACCTCCTGGACCTCCACGAAACACCGCTTCCCGAAGGGCAGAAGCAATAACAGGCAAAAACTCCTGCGGGATGGTTTCTGTATCGACCTGATTCTCAAATATGACAGCATCCAGAGTTGGAGCCGGCTCGATATCCAGAACAACATGACCGTACGATTCCCCATTGGGAATTTGATACATGTGTTTGCCTTCTGCCTGGATATGCTGAGTGAAGCGCTCACGAGATTCAGAGACAGGTTCACTGGTCTCAAGAGGTTCATCGCAGCGTTGGATGAGCAAGGTTCGTAGCTCAAGCGCCTGGGCCAGGCTGTTACAGATCAGGAGAGTCGGCCATACCTGATGTGGTAGTGCAGCCCGAAGAGATGACGTTTTCGGACCTGGGGGAGCAACGGGATGTGCTCTATCTACGAGACGTGGCACACCAGGGAACGATATAAATGAATCATACCACTCAAATCGCCTGTTCTCTTGAAGCAGTGGTGCAAAAAGACTTTCGGCCGCGAATCCACTCAAGCGTGGGCTGGTAATGGTGAACGTGGCGATCTTCTCAAGAACATCTATGCGATAAGCCTCTTGCATGTTTTGCTCTTGCCTTTTCATTTCATGAATTTTGCGATAAATCGCCGCGGACGCGATAATGGAGCTTCACAAACGAATGCTGAAACAGGCGATAAATCGCTGCGGACGCGATGAAATCGGGTCCCTATTTGACGAGCAATAAATTGCTGATGAATGAGCGCAATAAGTTGTGAAGAGCATATTTTAGTCACTCGACTCCAGATAGGTTTTCATAGCCTGTAGAACGCGTTCATTCTCCTTGCGTATGCGTCCCATTGCCAAGGGTGCAAAGAGTTTCGTCAGCATCCCCTTGGGCTGAAAGTCTACATCGCGCGCGACGCGGGTGCGCTTATCAATGGTTGCGAGCATGTAATGGATGGTCAGGTCCACGTTGGGCGATGTTTGACTGAACGTGATGTGCGCGGGTGGATGGAAGGCGGTCACTTCCCCCATCATAGCAACCGAGCCATTATCAACATAGGTTGTTCCAAGACGGACAGGCTCCTGCGAGACATCACTCACGGCTGTATACAGGCGCGAAGCGGGCAGCCATTGATTGTAGCGTTTCAAGTCCGTGATCAACTGAAAAACACGCCCCATAGGGCTGTTGATTTCGGTGCGAAAGTTTAGCTTCGGCATATAAATTCAGCTCCTTACAGATGGTGCCCTAATGATAATCAACTTGCCTCGCATTCGCAAGTAGGAGCTGTACCTCATCAGCATTTCTGGACAAAAGCGGATCTTTGGGTATACTATCTATATGTATATACTGATATTTCTACATACGTGTGCCCTATAAGGTTTATCTTTCTGGGAAGAAAGGTCGAGGAAATGGAGGTCGGAGGATAAGAGATCGGAGATTCCTACGAAGCGAGGTTCCAGTGCACATTCAGCAACAGCTAGAGCGCTGTCAGCAGATTTCCTCACTATGCCAACAACGACGACGCGAAATAGCGCAACAAAACGCTGACCTCCAGGAGATGCGAACAGAGATGCAGCGTCAGCACAATGTCAGGCAAAAGCGTTTTCAACGGTGGGAAAAGGCACAGACTGCACAGTGAGCAATGCTTCTTTTAGCAGAGAGAGCAGAGTCTTCGTCGTTTCCTCAACGCTTCCCGCAACCGTGTGCATACGACTTTCCAGCAGCGCGATACAGTACTGGTAACAGCGCGTCAGATAGCTTATGTCGTGTTCTTTATCGGGGAAAGCCTGCCGTGCCAGCCAGAGCGCCGTGCCCATGCACGCGTCGGCAACGGCAAAATTGTGTTGCTCATGTGTTACTATCTCCATAGTATAGCTTAGCTCGTTGGCAATTTCAGTTACGGCAAGACAGAGTTCTAGCAACAGCAGTGGCTGCCAGGCAGAGCTTTTGGCGAGAGAGACGAAATCGGGTATAGTTGGCACAGTCGGAAAACGTAACACCCCTACATTGCGCGACGCGTCAATAGCGCTCTGTAGCCCTCGCCAGGAAAATGTTGGCGCGCTTAACGTATCCAGAACCTGTTGGCAGAGGTAAGAGGCCGTTCCTCGCTCACGCGCTGCTATATCTCCATATCCCGCGAGGCGAGTAATGCTGGCGCGCAGAGTGGTAATACGAATCAGGCAGGCTAAAGCTGTATATGCGAAGACGACAGCGTCAGTGGCGGGTACATGTGTCTCTTGCAGGTCATCTTGCCACAGTGCAAGGACCTGGCGACATTGTTCTTCAGCCTCTTCGAGTAGCGGGGTGCAATGAATAGAGACAGGCTTTCCATTTCCACCTGCACTCTCTAACGCTTTATAACGGCGCTGCTGACAACAATCAAGCAAGACCTGCGCTTGCAGGAGTCGAGCGTGTGATTCACCAGCACGGTCAGCACCAACCTGGAAAAGCGTTCGGCTCTGTATGAGAAAAGAGACAACTTGCTCAAATGTCCACTGCCGCGTTTCATAAGTCACTAGCGAGGTAGTGCCGGGGTTGGACTCAGGCTGGTAGAGAGTTCCATAGAGACAATAGCCAAGGCCAAGGTAGAGCTGCGCGGCCAGTTGGATATGATGATTTGTGCGCAGGAAGTGACGCACTCGCTCATAATGCTGAAGAGCTGCATGATGAGAACCGAGCGCACGATAATCATCCCCACAGTGAAGCTCTACCTTTAAAAGGAGAGAAGAGCTAGCCTCTCCATCCACATTTTGCAGCAAACGGAGAGCGCGCTGGTGATAATTCAGCGCCATCTGATACTCCTCTTGCAGGAAGTAATGCGTTCCCAGGGCATCCAGAATCGTTGGTTGAAGCTTCTCGGAAGAGAAGACGAGCGCATGCTCTAACGCGTAGAGAGCTGTAGTACTATCCTGTTGCTCCTGTGCCACCTGCGCCCGGACAAAGTAGTAGCGCGCCTGTACCTGAGCTGGAAGTGCTTGTAGTTTTTCGGGTGCAAACTGAGCAATGTCCTGCCTGTGGTGTGAGCCAGATTCGCTAAGATCTTCGAGCGCCTGGTCGAGCAATTGTACCAGCCCCTCATGCTCATCACTGCTCATGGGCTGCATTGCTTCTGCTGTCGGCACCCCCTTGTGGGCAGTCTTTTCTCGTAACGCATGCTGTAACAGGGACTCAAGCTCCTCAAATGGTTGATCAAGCTGCTGCGCAAAAAAGCGTAAGGCCGCATATGAAGGCACGACCGCACCACGTTCCACCGCACTCACATACGATTTTGAAAATTGCTCTCCTCCGAGCTCGCTCTGTGTCATGCTGCGTTGACGACGCAAGAGCCGGATATGTTCACCGAATGCGAGCTGTGTATCTTCTTCCATGGACTTTTTCCCGATTTGCTTCTTCCTGGTATCATCAAGGGGATCACTCCCACGATCCCCTACCTCGCAAGAGGTTGTAATCTTATTCGTAGCTTGTACAAAAAACTCTATCTAAGTCCCAGCAATTGTACTGGAATCTGTACTACACGTCAAGGAATTTGTACTCTCACCTCCCAAATTGTTCGATCCCTGAGGAAATTCATCTTCCACTTAGACATATAGCATGATACAGCAGACCTTCAAGCGTCTCGCCTCATTGCTCTCTAGAGCAGACACCACTTTCTTTACAATATACTATATTTCCATGGATTTTAATAGACTCTCTTCTCACACAAGGTGTCACAATGATGGAGTTTCAAAATGTATGCGGGGAAATCGCGAGGGGAATGGGAGAACGAGATGTGGAAACCTGGGTGAAAATAGCGAAGATTGACGCGGGTTCCATAATAGAGAGGCGCAGAAAGGTTTTTCTTGAGATCTTCAAGAAAGAAATATATGCACACGTGCCTCTGATGAGAAAGAAAGCGCTAAATTGAGCAATGCACAGAACAATGGCAAGTCGTAGCAAGACATGTGCAGAGAAGGAGTTTCCCTTTCAGGCGCATATCTGTATGAGCTATCCAAAGCTTGATAGCGCTGGCAAACGTGAGAGTACCCCGACGCTATCGGTGCAATAGAATTTACCGCCTCCGCCCTGGATGATGCAGTTTCACGAATTATTCCAGGTAGCGGGAGGTGAGCAGGATGGTGAGAGAGTGCCGAGAGTGGGCGTGCGTGCAGGGCTACAGCGGCGGACGCGATGATGCTCTTTCACAAATTGTTCCGTTCATCACCTGCCATTGATGGCTGGATAGTCTCTAATCTCACCCCAGGTACCCTCTGCTCTGGGGACGCAACGGGCGCGATGAATCTGGCCCCTATTTCTCGCTTCATCAATGGCTGGATAGTCTCTAATCTCACCCCAGGTACCCTCTGATAGATTCCTTCTCCAATGCTTTGCGCAGCAAGTTCTTCGAGCGTTGAAAATAGGTCTTTGCTGTCCCCTCTGGAATGCCGAGCACCTGGGCAATCTCGGAAAATGGGAGTTGAGAGGCGTAGCGCATCGCGACAATCGCGCGGAAGCGCGCGGGTAGAGACTCTATCGCGTTCTGAATAGCGTTCTGAAGATCCTGGTGTTCCACCACATCTTCAGCCAGTGGCTCAGGATCTGGAATATCCACTATAGCTGGCAAAAGCACGTCATCCTCGTCCCCCATCAAATAAGAAAAACTGATTGCCTGTCTCTTTCTGCGTCGAATCTCATCAATGCAACAATTATGCGCAACCTGGAACAACCATGGTTTCAATGGCTTCTCACTCTGAAAAGACATCGCCTTTAAAGATGTGTAGAGACGCAGAAAGACTTGCTGTCCCACATCCGACGCCAGATCCCGATCTCCAATCATGCGATAAATAAACTTGAAGAGAGGTGTACTATAGCGCCTGACAATAACCTCAAATGCACTTTGATTCCCCTCCAATACAGCGCACAATATCTCTCTATCTGACATATTCTCAGCAGCACATCGCTCATTCTGATAGACTTGCATAGGAACCTCTCTAAAAGATGGAATGCCCCGAACAGCACCCCTTGCTGCTCACACTGAATAGTATAACCCTCCCCCCAAAAATTTTCGATGGATTTCTTTGGAAATCTGTAACCTCACAAAAAAACTATAAGCGTATGCTAAGGAAGAAGAGTTACATACTTATGTAACATTTACTAAGAGCACAAAGAGATGTGCTTCCAGTAGTAAGAGTGAAAAGAGGGAGGGAAAAATGAGAGAGGAGACCAGGCTAAAAATAAAGCTCCGGTCTCCTCTCCCCAAGAAGTATAGGTGAAAGCTAGGCGTTGCGTTTGTTAAGCTCACCGATGGCTTTGGTGACAGCCGTTACACTATCAAAAGACTGACTGGGCAACGAAGAAAGCATGGAACGGATATTCTCATCCGCGCCGTTTTGCTGAGCACGTTTGATCAGCTCCTCTTTCTTCGCTGGATAATCGACGCCCTTAAGAAACTTCTCAATTTGAATTGGATTCACGGTATTTGCCATCATTGTTCTCCTTTACAGCTATCTAGACGACTCAAAAACGGACTCATTGTTGCGTCCACTATAGAATATCGACCGGAGTCACTATTCCATTGAGCCTCTCTTAGCGAAAGAGATAAAAAAAGGGGCTGAGCTTCATTTCTAGCTCAGCCCCTTCTCCGGTATGAAGTGCTACTTGTTGTGCTTGTTAAGCTCACCAATGGATTTCGTGACATCCGTAGGCTTCTCAAACGTCTGAGCGGACAACGATGAAAGCGTGTTGAGAATATTCTCGTCAGCGTCGTTCTGTTCGGCGCGCTTGATCAGATCCTCTTTCTTTGCCGGGTAATCCACGCCCTTGAGAAATTTCTCGATCTGAATTGGATTCACGGTATCTGCCATGAGTTTCTCCTTTACTTGGATGAGCCATCGCTCGTGACCTTAGAGACGATGTTTTCCACCGCGCCGACGATTCCACCGGAGATAGGACCGGACAAGGCCCGCACAGTACTTACTTTTCCCAAAAAAGCTCAGTATTTCTTTGAACTTCTCTTCCCATCGGTGGTACGCTCCAGATACTAAAAGGTAACAGCACAATGCGGTTTAACGCGCAGGGTGTAGAGAGCACGCTTTTGCCCTGATTGGTGCTAATAGAAGGGGAAAAGCTTTGAACTTTTCCGTTTTATAGCTGACCGTTCGGCATCGACAAGGACTTTTTTCCCTTTTTAACGCCATCCTCTATGTGCTCCGGTTCCTGGTAGAGTATAATGACCTCACGCTCCACTGGCTCCAAGTCCCGTGGAAGCACATTACCAGAAAAACCATGGACCTTCTATAGGGATACCGACCAGGCACGTTTTTGGGAAAAGAGATACAGAGGCAAGAGGCTCCTGATGGGGGGTGGGAGAACCTCCGCACCGTCTTCCTCGCTCTTTCCTGTCTACAACGGCACAGAGAAAAACGTGTCTATGGTGTTGGATAAGAGATATACGGAATACACGTTCGTCAGCAGGCAAAAATTAAGAGGCGGAATTATTCGTGGGCCAGTCAGCCTTTCCTTTTTTCTCGACTGACCTTATGATCAAGCAGTTATTGGACACTTTTTATAAGCTGAGGGAATATTCAAAGTTCAGGAATATTTTCAGGATAGTTTCCGTTATTATATATGCATGTCCTTCAGTATGACCCGGAATTTTTGCTGCTGAACGATTCAGACCTGTATGGCACAACGTTCGGCGGAGAGACTATAGCCTGCTTCCCTCTTTGCAGTTGACCTGGCAGCGTGACGCGTATTTCATCTACGATAGAGACATAGAAGATCGCCTTGGTTCCGAGGAGTATATTTTCTACAAGGAGATTTTGCTATGATTACGTTAAAAGAACAGTACACTGAGACTCGACTACCCATTCAGACACGAAATTCTTATCAGCAAGCGACGAAATCGCACACACAAAAGCATATGATTACACTTCCATATACAACCGAAGAGAAACAGACCTATTCAGCACGCATCAAGGCAGCGAACTCTCCTGATGAGGTCGAGGAGCAGTCGCTGGCACTAGATGGCGAGGATGAGGCTCTTCTCGCGCTCCAGAATGGAGACGAGCTGGCCGACGAGGAAGCAGACTCCATTGAGGCGCTCGCTGACGAGGATGAAGCTGACGATCACAATTCGCTTGGCGAGAGCGATCATAGTGTGCTTTCAGGCAGTGAGAGCAGCGATGTGCATGACTCTATCACGATGTACCTGCGTGAGATCGGACGCGTACCTCTGCTGACCGCGAAAGAAGAGGTGCGCTTGGCACAGAGCATGGAGCGTGGCAAGCAAGAGCGGATGCGTGCAGAGATGCTCGACGTTCTCCCGGACAAACGTGTTCTGGCCGAGGCGACGCAGGCGCAGCAACACCTGATCGAGGCTAACCTGCGGCTCGTCGTTAGCATCGCGAAGAAGTACGTCGGGCGCGGCATGAACCTGCTCGACCTGGTGCAGGAGGGCAATAGCGGCCTGATGATCGCCGCTGAGAAGTTCGATTATACAAAGGGCTTTCGCTTCAGCACGTATGCCACCTGGCATATTCGCCAGGCGATCACACGCGCTATCGCTAACCAGGCACGCACGATCCGCCTCCCTGTCCACCTGACAGAGGCGATTAACCGCATGCTGCGCGTCAGCCGTCGCCTGTTACAGGAGAAGGGGCGCGAACCTACGCCTGAGGAGATTGCGGAGCGGATGGAGGTGAGCGTAGAGAAGGTGCACGAGCTCGGCAAGATTGTCCGGGAACCGATCAGCCTGGAAACACCTATTGGTGACGACGGCGATAGTCTGCTGGGCGACCTCGTCGAGGATTCCTCGACGCTCTCACCCACTGAGGCGACGCACCGCCAGATGCTCAAAGAGCACGTTGAGCACCTGCTCGAAGACCTGACCGAGCGTGAGCGCGGCATTATCCAACTGCGCTTCGGCCTGGCCGACGGACAGAGCCACACGCTCGAAGAGGTGGGCAAGGCGTTTTCCATCACCCGTGAGCGTGCACGTCAGATCGAGACCAAAGCGCTCATGAAGCTGCGCAACATGGGCCGTGTACGCCATCTGCACGACTACCTGGACTAAAGCGAGAAGGGCAAATAAAGAGGAACTTTGAAACATGAGCCATCCCGGTCTTTTAGGTCAATGCTTATCTTGAGCAATCTATGAGCTTCGGGAAGGTTCGTAAATATGAGTCATCCTGAACTTTGAAATGTCATGCGTCATTGGCGCACCACTCCTGATGAGGTTATACGTGCACCTAGAAGATACTGTTGGCGAACCCTTTCTACATGTACAGGATGATGCGAAAAATGAGATCGAGTTGTGCTTCTCTGAAGAGGTTCGCCAACAGTATCTTCTAAAAATAGCTGTAAAAAAAGCAAGAACGTTCCTCTTCCACTGTCTTCTCTGGCAGCGTCTCGTGAACTTCTCTCGGTCAGATTGGTGCTCCTTAAGCAGCGGGCGCAGGTGGCGAGATCACCTGATAGCCCAGGCGTCGGCTTCCAGGTGATCAATCGAGCGGTCTTGAGCGTCAATGAGCGTGAGCAATTCACGCAACACAAAACGATGGTGCTCTCGCACTTCGGCTGTCAGAGCGGCAATCACTTCCTGTGTTGTGGCACGCATACTGCGATGCATGAGCGGAGGCAGACGGGCAGGATCACTTTCTCCTTTAAAATTGGCTGATGCTTTCACACGCTCTGTTGTGGCAGAGGGGGCACCCGATCCTCATAGCAACTACCCATACAGCTCCGCAATTGCGTTGGCGGTTGCAGCGACAGCATTGCGTACGCGCGGAGGACCGAGCACCTTCACATCGGCACCCAGACCGAGCACGTAAGTGAGGGCGACATCCAATGATTCCACCTCTACGCTGACGATGGCACTGCCGTCCTGCTCCTCGCGTACAAGCGTCACATCACCCTGTATGCTGGCGCGAAGGGATGGTGAGATATGCAGCTTGAGGGCGAGCGGCTGCTCCAGATGCTTGCGTGCCTCCAGCCAGTAGGCGCGCAGATTGAAATCGGGCCGCTCGCTCACCGGCTCTGGCCGCGTATGCACCGCTTCTATCCCACTGACACGAAAGATATTAAAGTCCTGGCAGGCTCTGCAATAGGCGACCAGATACCATCTCCCGGTGCGCACATGGCGGCGCGAGACGGCTTTGAGCACCAGGCCATACGGTTCCACACGTCGCCACTGGACAGTATCATTGCTCGATCCTTCCCCTGCGCATGAACTGCTGGGGTAGAGAATGTCGAGCTGCTGCTTGCCCAGGACGGCGGCACGCAGCGTTTCGAGAAAGGTTGGAGACGTGTTGGAGCGATACCACTCGCTTGAGTCCAACAGAATATGCTCCCGCGCGGCCTCCACATCGCAGCGATACTCCTCAGGCAGGGCAGCCTCCAGTTTGATCAGTGCACGATGCAAGTCATGGTCGCCCGCGAAGAGATTCACGTTTTCCGACATGTCCGCACTGAGAACGAGGGAGATTGCTTCTTCACGCGTAAAAATAGCTGACTCGATGCGGTAGTCCTCTGGCAGATAGTAGCCTCCACCAGGCCCGTGCTCCATAGAGACCGGGATGTGTGCGAGAGAAAGCGCAATGATATCGCGGTAGATTGTGCGAGTTGAAACATCCAGGATCGTTGCTAGACGCCTGGCCGTCATTTTTCCGCGCCCTTGCAGCAGCAGTAGAATTGCCACCAGGCGCTCCGTCTTCTGCATACTCTATAGTATGTGCTATTGCATGCAAAATGACAAGAGTTATTTTACAGATTGGATTTCTAGTTTTTAGTGTAACTCTAATTCCTTCTTCATATCTTCCCACTTCTGACCCTTCCCCTCAGCTATCTCCTGAAACCCTTGACGAAAGGCTACCATTAACGCTGAGTCACTCATACTATCACTTGAGGCTATGCTGTAGATGCACAGTTTTTCGGATAGTATTCATCAAAGATACAAGCAGCCAGCATAGCGCAAAGGCTCCAGTAAGGAGAAGGGAAACACATGCAATAGGAGTATTTATCAATGTGGTAATCGTGAATTGATGCGCTTCAGGGGGCGCAAAGAGCAATACTAGATCAAGTGCACAGAGACAGAGATTGCGCGTTAGAGCGTAGGGATAGAATGTAGATGTTGAGGATGTTTGTGGACCGAAGCAGTTGCAACTCACCTCTCTTCCAAGCATCCAGGCAATAGCAAGAGCGCCACTAAAGATGATCAGCAAGAGCAGAAGGAATAGAGCCATTGTCCAACTGAAGACGCCCATAATGAGACATACTCCTATCAGCACTTCCAATGTGGGGATCAACCAGGTCAGAAGGCTAATAAAAGGAAAGGGCACCAGGCGAAAGCTCAGAAGAGCAATACGAAATTCTGCTCTATTGCTTAATTTCCTGCTCCCACTAAAGACAAAAATAAGGCCCATACACAGACGCAGAGTTATCCAGATGATTATCCACATGCATATACCTCTTTTCTTCCTGCACTTCCTGCATAGCATACAAGCAGGCAGAGGACCTTCATCCCCTGCCGGCCCTCACAGTTGGGCATATTGCAGAAACTATGCTCACCGTGTTATTCCAGTGCCGTATTTTTGCAACAAGCTAGCAGTATCCTGCTCCTTCGCAAATGGTGGGGCAACCAGAGATATTGATTGCAGCACAGGCTGTCGCGTAGATAGCGAGACAGGCAGCATATGAAACGGGACTCTCACCAAAGACGCCACAGTCAATAAGAACACCTCCTACTGAACAACCACCGGTTACAAGAATCTGGCAAGCTTGTACACAGCTATCACAACCTGAGGAGTCTGCGGCAGCCACACCAGGTGAGGAAGCTGTTGTGCTCGCTGGGTGCGCGATAGTTTTTTCCAGCGTGACACCGGAAGATGTGGAACTATACACGGAAAGTGTGCCATTTTTGGACATGCTAAGAATAATAGCACGGTCAGGTGATAAGAGGGAAGCAGAGTTGGCAATGTGCGCGCCATGTGAGGCATTCAAATAGACGCGTTCGCCAGATGCCAGAGCGGGATAGCTAACAGTCAGCACAACAGTTGTTACCCACTGATTGCCCTGACGAGAAAAAAGTTGAACGCCTTCGGTGACGGCACCGTCTACCGCATAGCCTTTCCCAGCTAAAAAGCGGGTAGCCTGCTGGTATTCAGACCATGCTTGCAAAGCTTTTATCTCTTTGCTCAGGGCTTTCCCTGTCAGTTCCACTGCACGGGAGTCGGTGGCGTTCCCTAGAGGTGAGGCCGCGTGTACGCCTGCAACTCCACCTAACATGGGAGTGAGCGCTGCTGCACTGCCTCCAAAGAACAATTTTTTGAGAGTGCTACGACGGCTCACCTGACTAGAGAGATGTTTCATTACATCGCTGTTGAACGGATTGGGCATTGCATGTCTCCTCTACCGATCATCTGTTCGTACTGCTATCCAGCAGAATAAAAAACAACTTTCTACAGTTGAGAAAGTTCGGCAATAGGCTGATAAGAAGTGCTGTCTTGCTCCATAGCTGCTGTTACCTTGAGCAGAGTGTCAAGCTCTTCAGCAGAACTCAGGCCACTCGCTTGAGTAACGTTGCCCTCAGGTGTGATACCTACCATCCAGGGAGTGCCTGGAACACCATACTGGCGCGAGACCTGCCACTGTTCCTGTACCACCAGTGGAAAGCTTACCGCATATTGAGCTGCCAGGCGAGCCATTTCACGAGGGTCCCCGCTACTGATACCGAGCAGATGCCCGCCCTTCTGTTGCCACACCTTCAGTTGGGGAGCAAAACGTTCCAAAGCGGTATGACAGTGTGAACAGGTTGGTGATAGGAAGAGAAGCAACGTTGGTTTGCCCCGCAGTTGTGCCAACGTCACAGTCCGTTTATTATCCAGCGTGGGGAGCTGGAAATCGGGAGCCGGTTTTCCAATCAGCGTCTCTGTCCGTACAGGTGATAATCTCAGTTCAAGGTCATGAATGTAGGTTGTCAGTTCCGCATGTGCCCTACCCAGGAGCAGCACCGCTCCAACCAGGAGAATGCAGACACACCAGCAAAGAACAGTAGAAATTATCAGGGCTATCAACACAACATACCTCATTTCTTTATGCAGCCATTTCCTGTAAGAAAGTATGCCTGGGAATGCTTACTTTCACAATAACAAGAATAGAAATATTGCTTATCTACTACTTAACAAGTACATAACATCAGCACTGCACTGTCTATGTCATTGCACTTTGGGTAGTGAAGGGCACTCCACATTGCAACAACGAAGAGAGTGTTCTTCCATACCGAGTGCATTGGGACAAATACAGCCCAATGTGTGACAGTTCATTTGACAGTTTAGACAGTTGGCTATGGGGATACAGACGGACAGTGACGAACATCAGTTCTTTTGGTTCACGCTCAGCATTCCATCAATAGAAGCCCAAATTTGTCTCACGTTGCCAAAAGTTACCAAATAGCTGACACACACGTGTCATACTTATCTGTATAAACTTTCTATAGGATGACTTTGACCTTTTCACTATACTACCTCAACAGCGCCGTTTGAGGTTCTAGCAGGCGTTCTGTACAGCGATGTCGAGTGCAGGCGGCTTGTTTTTTTTGTCTTCAAATAATGCGTGGCATTGGAGGAGAACAGCACAAGAGGTGCTTATGGCCTGGTAGGGAGGCAGAGGCAGGGCGTCTGGCAGAAGTGCGCATCGAGAAAGGATTTATCCGGTATGCGGAGTTCAACGGTTTCTTCGGCATCGTCCTCGTATTTTGATCTCACTGTATGGAAAGAAAACTGGCGTATCTATATCCGTATTATGCGCTTATTACGCCCTCACATCTGGCTGTCTTTTGGCGCGGTTCTCTGTATCGCGCTCGCGACGCTCTTTTCGCTGATCGTGCCCTGGCTCCTGCAATGGGTTATTGATACAGGTGTCCATAGTGGACGTTTTACGGATCTGCTTATCGCCTCCGCTGCTATCCTGGGGATCAGCGCGCTGCGTGGTCTCTTTGCCTATGGGCAGGGCTACTACTCGCAGGCAATCTCCAATGAAGTGGCCTACGATCTGCGCAACAGTCTCTACGATCATTTGCAGAAGCTAAGCTTTTCGTTTCATGATGATGCGGAGACGGGGCAGTTGATGTCACGCATGACGGCTGATATTGAGGCGGTGCGCAACTTCTTCCCCTTTGGCCTGCTGCGCGCTATCGTGACGGTGGCGACATTTGGCGCGATCACCGTCATTCTGTTTCGGCTCGATCTCTACCTGGCGCTAGTGGCGTTGATTGCAGTGCCGATCCTGCTCGTGCTCTCGATCCAGGTCATCAAACGTTTGCGCCCGATCTGGCAGAATGTGCAGAATGGCGTCGGCGATCTAAGCACGATCATGCAGGAGAGCCTGAGCGGTGTGCGCGTGGTCAAATCGTTCGCACGCGAGCCGTTTGAGATCGCGAAGTATGAGAAGCAGAACCTGGCTTTGCGCGAGCTGAATATGAGCGCGATGCGCCTCTCGGCCTGGAACCAGCCCTTGATGGTGCTGGTGCTCAACATCATCACCGTGGTCGTGCTCTGGATCGGCGGCATCGCGGTGATCGGCCATCGCTTGAGCCTGGGGACGCTGGTAGCGGTGACGCAGTATGTCTTACTGCTCGGCACGCCCGTACGCACCTTTGGCTTTATGATCAACTGGTGGGTGCGCGGCCTCTCCGGTGGCACACGTATCTTCAGTGTGATGGATACACAATCGGACATTCAGGATGCGCCAGATGCGCAGGTGCTGTCAAAGGTGGAGGGCTATGTGCGCTACGAATATGTCTCGTTCGCCTACAATAACGGGATCGAGGTGCTGCACGATATCTCAATTGATGCCCAGCCGGGCCAGGTGATTGCGATCCTGGGACCGACCGGGAGCGGCAAGAGTTCGATTCTGCACCTGCTGCCGCGCTTCTACGATGTGACAGGTGGACGTGTGCTGGTGGATGGCAACGATGTACGCGATGTGACACAGGTCTCGCTGCGCCGCAACGTTGGTCTGGTGCTGCAGGATGTCTTTCTCTTCAACGCGACCATTCGCGAGAATATCGCATACGGTGTGCAGGGGGCAAGCGACGAGCAGGTGGTCGAAGCGGCAAAGGTTGCACGCATTCACGACTTCATCCTGACACTTCCTCAGGGCTACGATACCTGGGTGGGTGAGCGCGGCGTGACCCTTTCGGGCGGACAGAAGCAGCGCGTAGCTATCGCGCGGACGCTGCTGCTCAATCCGAGCATTCTCATTCTTGACGATTCCACGTCAAGCGTGGATATGGAGACGGAGTATCTGATCCAGCAGGCGTTGGAGGCGGTGATGCGCGGACGCACGAGTTTTGTGGTGGCCTCGCGCCTGCGTACAATCAAAAACGCCGATCAGATTCTCGTGCTGGAGCAGGGTCGAATCGTTGAGCGCGGCACACATGAGACGCTGTTGAGGCTGAACGGTCCTTACTCTCGTCTCTACGACTTGCAGCTCCGTGAGCAGGAAGAGTTCGAGACACGTATGCTCAGCGTCAATGAGGGGATACAGGACGATGAGGCTCCAGAGCCCGCACAGCCTGAACAGAAACCGGAGGTACTGCGATGAGCAAAGTCGAGACGAAAACGACGAACTATGCGGACTACCGCCGCTCACATACCTGGACCGAAAACAGCTTGGCTTCTTCGGACGAGGACGAGGCACTGCATTTTAACTGGGACCTCGTCAGTATGTTCTTCCCGTATCTGCGCCGCTACAGAGCACCTGCGCTTGCCAGCCTGCTCTTGTTACTGCTCTATACCGCGTTGAACCTGGCGAATCCCTACCTGATCGGGCTGGCGATTGACCGTTACATCACGAACTCTGATCTGTCGGGACTGGCAGTGCTGAGCGTGATCTTCCTGCTGGTCAACATCGGGATGTGGCAGGCACAGTACTGGCAGGTGTGGACGATGTCGTGGACCGGCCAGCAGATTCTCTATCTGCTGAGCGCCGATATGTTCAAGCACCTGCAAATGCTCTCGCTCAGCTTCTATGATCACACGCAGATCGGGCGCGTCATGTCGCGTTTACAGAGCGATATCGACGTATTGGAAGCGATGCTCAGCGGCGGCCTGCTCGCAATGCTTGGATCGGTCTTCGCACTGGTGGGTATTATCGGCACGATGCTGGTGCTAAATCCACTGCTAGCACTGATCTCGTTTACCGTGCTCCCAATTATGTTTATCATCGCCTTCTACTGGCAGCGTTTTGCGCAGCGCTCGTTCAGGCGTACGCGTGCCGCTATCTCGCTGGTCAACTCGACCTTGCAGGAGAACATCTCCGGGATGCGTGTCATCCAGAGCCTGGTGCGCGAGGACCGCAACCGCTCAGAGTTTGAGGATCTGAACCTGTACAACCGCGATACCAATATGGAGGCAGCACGCGTTGCTGCCCTGGTGCTGCCGCTGGTCGAGGTCGTGGCGGCACTGGCGATTGCACTGATCGTCATCTATGGCGGCTGGCTGGTCTCGCAGCGCCAGTTGCAGATCGGCGTGCTAGTTGCATTCACGCTCTACATCAACCGCTTCTTCGATCCAATTCGTGAGCTCAGCCAGCAGTACACGCAGTTACAGCGTGCAGGAGTGGCAGCAGAGCGTATCTTCCAGATTTTGCATATGCCGGTTACAATTCAGGATAGCCCGAATGCGCAGGAGGTGCCGCAGATTCAGGGCGAAGTGGAGTTCCGCGATGTCATCTTCGGCTATAATCCTGAACGTCCCGTGCTACACGGCCTGACCCTGCATGTCGATCCTGGACAGATGGTGGCAATTGTCGGGCCAACCGGAGCAGGCAAAAGCACTATTGCCAGTTTGCTGACGCGCTTCTACGATGTACAGGAGGGCGCAGTGCTGATTGATGGACATGATGTGCGCGATGTCACGCAGGCCTCACTGCGCCGACAGATCGGTGTCGTTCCACAGGAGCCGTTCCTGTTCACTGGCACCATCCGCGATAACATCCGCTATGGACGCCTGGAGGCAACGGACGACGAGATTATGGAGGCGGCACGGATAGTTGGCGCGCACGACCTGATCCTGCAACTGCCTGACGGCTACGATACACTGATTCGTGAGCGTGGGCGCAACCTTAGCATCGGCCAACGCCAGCTTCTCTCGTTCGCACGTGCACTACTTGCCGATCCGCGCATTCTCATTCTCGACGAGGCGACGGCGAACATCGACACCTTCACCGAGGCAATTGTGCAGCAGGGGCTACGCAAACTGTTGAAGGGGCGCACCTCCTTTGTGATCGCGCACCGCCTCTCAACAATCAAGCATGCCGATACCATTATCGTCCTGCAAAATGGTCGGATTGTTGAAAAAGGCACGCACCAGGAGTTGCTGCTACAAGAGGGAGAGTACGCAACACTCTACGCGATGGGCTTTCGACATACCACGAGCGGAAGTGAGGCGGTGGCGAAATAAGCGAAGGGGATGCAGTTGGAAATCCGACTGTATCCCCTTCGCTTTATCTGAAGAAGTACCCCGAACCATCTCTTAATGCTTGATTATATAGAAGGTGTAGTCGTACCCCAATCCACCTGCAACGCTGATAGGATGTGCTTTCATCTGTCCACGAGCCTGACTATAGCGACCTGTCCCGCCAGTGATAGAGAACAGTGAGTCCCCCTGTTCGTAAGATGGCCCCTCAACAGTGATCTGACCATCTTTGAAAATGTTTGTCCAGGTGCACTCATAGACTTTTTTCGCAAGAGTACTGATACAACTGCCGCTCTCATACCCTATCCGGTATGTGTCTGTTTTGTCATAAAGAGGATCAAAGAACGTCTGGATATATCCATGTGGCTTTCCTGAAGACCCCAGTTCAAATTCCTTGTAATGAACATAGTGCTCAACCACATGCAGTACTATTGTCCTACCATTACTGGCAGCCAGGGCACGAGTGGCAAAAAGGCCACTACTCCCTCCAAACACGCCAAGCGCCAGGACAAGGGCAAGTATTGCACTGGCAAGCAGTGAACGAATAGGCTTCCGATTCATACATATCTCCTTACTACAAAGCAATAGACGAAGAGGGGAAGAAAACGACGCGCATCCCCTCTGCGTAATATATGATCGGTGGAAACATAAAAATATGCAGAGATTAGATTGCATGATAACCTGCTCTATTGCTGTTTGAAATGGGAGGATAGGACTTACTCCTCCAGGCTCTCATCGTTTTCTACCACTTTACACCTATAGTATTTCTCCACGTGTATCTATGAAGTGTGCTATAATACTATTAGTGCTCTCTTATTCCGATTGACAACGCTACTTTGTAGCTAGCTTTGCTCAATCAATCGGATCGGCAGTGCTGCGTATTGTGGCTAGCCCAGAGATGAGGGAAAATGAAAAAGAGATGCACAGCCAGAGCCAGGTGCTATTCTTTAGAATAGCCGGCTCCTTTCCATTTTTGCGCAGTTCCGCCTGGGGTGCGGGTGCGCATGCATACGCTGTCATGGAAACCTCTATCTCTTCCACTTGCATTGCGCAAGAGACACGCTTCTGTGAACTCTTGTTTTGTAGAGCGAGACCTGCTTTGAAACTCCGTAGCCGACCTCGTAGGTGGGGCGAGCACGGGTAGATTTTTCAGGGGGCATTCGATGGTGAATGAGGTGACAATTCGTATCGGAGGAGAATCTGGCGAAGGAACGATTTCGGGTGGCGACATTCTCGCCCTGGCCTCAGCCCGCTGGGGGTATCATGTGTATACCTTCAGGACGTTCCCCGCTGAAATCCTCGGTGGTCCTTGTATGTTTCAAGTACGTATTAGCGACCAGCCCGTGAAGTCCATGGGTGACTATGCTGATGTGCTGATTTGTCTGAATAAAGAAGCATATGATCGCAATATCGGCGATGTGCGGCATGGTGGCGTACTCATTTATGATCCTTCTGATTTTACGCCCGAAGCGAGCGACTTTATTACCTATCCAATTCCATTCAATGAGATTGCGCGTAAAGAGGTACAGCTTTTCCAGACAAAAAATATGGTGATGCTGGGCGCGATCTGCGGTCTCTTCGGCCCTCCCCTGGAAGCAATTATCCAGGTGGTGCAGTCGAAGCTCTCTAAATCTCGCAAAGCCAATGCTACATTGATGGAGAAGAACTTACTTGCCCTCGACGTGGCAAAAAGATATGTCACGGAGAGCTTAACGAAACAAGATCCCTACCGCCTTGGTCCGGTTGAAAAGGCTGATCGCGTGGTCCTCAATGGGAACCAGGCAGTCGTCGCGGGTGCACTGGCAGCGCAATGTCGCTTCTTCGCCGGCTACCCCATCACGCCTGCTAGCGATATCATGGAGGGATTGGCGAAGGAGCTGCCACAGGTTGGGGGCACCTTTATGCAGGCGGAAGACGAGATGGCTGCGCTCGCCTCGGTCCTCGGTGCATCCTACGGTGGTGTACGTGCGATGACGGCGACATCCGGCCCCGGCTTTTCGCTGATGACCGAGCTGATCGGTCTGGCGTCGATGGCCGAGCTGCCAGCAGTGATCGTCGATGCGCAGCGTGCCGGTCCCAGCACAGGTATGCCAACCAAAATGGAACAGTCCGATCTGAGCTTTGCTCTCTACGCAGGGCATGGTGATACGCCGCGCATGATTCTCGCTCCGGCCAATGTGCCCGATTGCTATACGATGATGGTGCAGGCCTTCAACATGGCCGAGCGCTACCAGATGCCGGTCCTCTTCCTCACCGACCAGTCGCTTACAGCGCGCGTCGAGAGTGTTGAGCGCAGCATCTTCAAACCTCTCCCCGTTGAGGAGAGGCTGCGACAGCCACAAGCACAATCTAATGGCAACAATGGTAACAGCGGCAATGGCGCTCATGAGAATGAGAAACAGCTTGTCACAGTTGGAGCAGAAGCACACGCGTCCGGGTTTGCACGCTACAGCAATACAGTAAACGGAATCTCACCAACCAGTGCGCCGGGAGCTGGCGGGCTGGCATATGTCGCAACTGGCCTGGAACATGACGAGTTCGGCCACCCCAACTACGAGCCAGAAGACCACACGGCAATGATGGAGAAGCGTTTCCGCAAGCTTGTCACAGCCTCAGAGGAGCTGCCAAAGCCCCAGCGCTACGGTGACGAGGATGCGACGGTCGGCGTCATTGGCTGGGGTTCGACCGAGGGAACGATCCAGGAAGCGGTTGATCGAGCGCGTGCGAACGGGCACAAGATCGCCTCGCTGCACCTGCGTATTCTCTCACCGTTACCAGATCGAACCATTCAAGAGTTCATTGGGTCCGTGCAGAAGGTCATCGTGCCTGAGTGCAACTACTCGGGTCAGCTTGCCAACCTGCTGGGCGCGAAATATGGGTTACAGGCGATCCGCGTGAATAAGTTCGGTGGCATTCCCTTTACCGCGAACGAGATTCTGCGAGCCATCGAGGAGGTCAGTGAGTAATGACACAGACAATTATCAATCCCACCCCGAAAGATTATAAAAGTGAAGTGAAGCCGACCTGGTGTCCGGGCTGTGGTGACTTCGGTGTGTTGAACGCAACCTTTCGCGGCTTAGCAGGCCTCAAACTGCCACCTGATCAGACCGTCATCGTCTCCGGCATCGGCTGTTCCAGCCGTTTCCCACACTTTATGAAGACCTTTGGCTTTCATAGCGTGCATGGGCGCGCTTTGCCGGTAGCGCAGGGCTTGAAGATGGCACGTCCCGACCTGAACGTGGTCGCGGTCGGCGGTGATGGCGACTTCTTCAGCATCGGAGCCGGCCACCTTGTCCACGCCGCCCTGCGCAACATCGACATCACCGTTGTGGTAATGGACAACGAGATCTATGGCCTGACGAAGGGCCAGACCTCGCCAACCTCACCGCGCGGCCATGTCACCAAGTCAACACCCTATGGTCTGCTTGCCTCGCAGTTTAACCCGATCTCCACCGCGCTCTCACTCAACGTTAGCTTCGTGGCACGCGGCTATTCTGCAAAGCCAAAAGACCTGGCGGCGCTGATCGAGCAAGGAGTGCAGCACAAGGGCTTCGCGTTCATTCACGCGCTGAGTCCCTGCCCGACCTTCTATCACACCTTCGATGCCTGGGACGC
>DAOUDD010000100.1:0-2911 GCA_034431765.1 Ktedonobacteraceae bacterium
CCCTGCGTCCCAAATACGGCATGCGCATGCGCCTGGAACCCGTGCAGGGAGGCGTCCCTGTAGATACTTATATATAGCTTTTTCGCATTCCATAATGAATTGTTCTAAAGCCACAAACTTTGTAGAAATGATGGGCGTTATCGGCGGAAAGGAGATCAAGTCGGGTCGTGGGATAGAGAAAGTAGCAGATATCAAGGAGCACACGTCCGAAATAAAATGTGTTGGGTCTCCTCACGGGAGTGTGCTCCAGTAAGCCCACAAGCGTCAGCTCATCACACCAATTCATTGGACGAAAATAGGCAATCGATTCTATTGCGTTCATCGCGATTTATCATCTCTTCCCACTAATGGCGAATCCACCGCAAAACCAGACATACCGTTGTGAAACGAGAGGATATGACCTATGATGAAATTGAGCACAATGCTCAGGGTTAACAGTACAGTAGATGCAGAATGGAAGAGTCCAATTGCAGAACGGATTCTGCAGTCGTGGGAGCATGATCAGGAATCAGCACGCTTCTTTAGAGCCAGCACAAACTTCGTCTACGTCTTTAGTAGAGCAGGCGAACGCCTCTTCCTGCGCTTTGCTGACAGCAACGAACGCTCACAGGCCGCCATTGAGGAAGAGATGACTCTGCTCGACTGGCTGTCAAGCAGGGGGATGGCCGTAACCACCCCTATTGCATCTAAAAATAGACGCAATGTTGAAACAGTTGAGACTGATTGCGGCACATTTCATGCAGTTGCGCTCACGGGCTTGCACGGTTCGCAGCCCTCCATTGAGGAGTTGAGCCAGGCGCAATTTGAGCTATGGGGAGCGGCACTCGGGAAATTGCACGCACTGTTCCGGCAATATCAAGAACAAGGGGTCAGATTATCCTCACGCACTACCTGGAAGAATCAGCTTACTATGATCCAAAGCTACTTACCAAAAGGCCAACGTGAGGTACAAGCCGAGTTTGATCACCTCACCTCGTTTCTTGCCAGCCTGTCAATGACAGAAACGAATTACGGCCTCATTCACGGTGATTTTGAGCTTGATAATCTCTTCTGGCAAGACGACAAGATCGCAATGCTGGACTTCGACGATTGTTCCTATTCCTGGTATGTCACCGATATTGCATTAGCCCTCAGAGATCTTTTCGAGACCAGTGTTGATCTAAACAACCCCTCATTTCGTGCATTCATCTGTGGATATTCCAAACACTCTTCTCCTGATGAGGAACTGCTTGCCCACCTGCCAATGTTCATGAGGCTGACAAAGCTCATCCAGTACGCAAAATTAGTGCGAGCAACGGATCTTGCCCCTGATCAGGACTACCCTGAATGGTGCGCATCACTACTGCTGAAACTAGAAAATGTGATGCAGCGCTACACAACGTCTCTTCACCGCTAAACAGGCTCACTCTCGCCACCACTATCGTATACACCATAAGTTGCAAGAGAGATACACTGGAACGAAGCGAATTGCACAGCCAGTGCGTGTCTGTAATAGAGATTATTTATTACAGTTCCCGAGTTATATCTATTCCACGATGAGGGCAAAGAGATGGCAAAAACGCAACAGAAATCTTCTTCCACTGATAAGAGTACATTGAAAAAGGCAGAGAAAAAGCTTGCAGAGAGCCAGGCAAAGCTGCAACGTAAACTCGATGAGGCACGCACGAAACTTGAGAAAGCTGAGCAGAAACTTGCTCATGTTCAGGCAAAACTCCAGAAACGCAGAGACCGCGTAGCCGAGCTAGAAAGTAGACTAACCGCCCTGAATGGTCAGAACGAGAAGAGCAAGACAAAAGCATCAAAAGATAACAAAACGGATGCTTCCACATTAAATGGCGCAAATATCACAAGCGCAGTAGAAACGGATACACCTACAAGCGCAGCTCTTTTGAGTAATGACCCCATTGAAACAGTTCTATACGACTCTTTCCAACCAGCAGAAGGTCGTACAGATAGCACAGCTAACACAGATAGCCAGGAGAATGGTGCGCAAAAAGCTGACGCTCCAGATGTCGGTGTAGGGACACCACAGACAGATACTGAAGCGATAACCGAACTCCACCAGGACTCCTCACTTCCCGTCGAAGGGCGTGATGACCTTTCAGATACTACAACTTCAAGCACAGATGTCCCACATGAGGATAGCGAGGCAATAACAACACTGCACCAGGACTCCCCACCACCTGCCGAGGGACGTGACGATCTTTCTACAACTACTTCTGTAGGCAGTGCCACTACCGCAACCGAGGCCGTGGGCGCGCCCGTGACAACCAGCTCAATCCAGCCCTATTCGGAAGAGAAGCCGGAAGCCCTGGCCGATACTCAAACTCCACCAGCCAGCACCAGCAGCACGACTACAACTGACTCAACAACCGGAACAGGCGAGACCAATGTGGATGCAAAAGCTACATCCGACGCTATTGCACAGCAAATTCAAACACAGCCCAATGAGACAGGTACCTCAGCTAGCTCAACCGACGCCGCAAAGACTGAGAGCACAGCAAGCACGACAAACACAGGTGAGGAAAAAGACGCGTCTGAATCTTCCAACGCATCCAACACCACAAAAACGAGTGATACAGATAGTACGACTGATACAGATGATAAGGGTGATACGGAAGATACAGAATCAAAGAACTCTACAACCTCACCCAGACGCTCTACCCGCCGACGTACTACTCGTAGCACCCGTACAGAATCAGCAGAGTAAGCCCCCTCTCATAGCCGTCAAGGAAAGAATCGCGTAGGGAAGGGCTGTGTGCCCAATACATTTCATGTAAGCACCTCTACGACCATCTCAAGAGGGCTGGAACATACGCCGCGCATCGGAGCCAGGCAAACGCGCTCCGACGCGCACCAACGTAAGGAATAGCTCTTCAAAAAGATCAGGGAATCTCTATACATTTCAGGC
>DAOUDD010000101.1:0-36211 GCA_034431765.1 Ktedonobacteraceae bacterium
TGCATCTTCTAATAAACAAACTCCTCCCCAGAAGTCGATTGGACAATTACAGGGAGAAGGGGAAGTTTTTCTTGCTCAAGAACAATATGAAGAAGCCATTATAGTTTTCGATCAGGCCATTGAGCTTGATCCAAGTTATACCAATGCTTATATTAAAAAAGCAAAGGCAATCTCACTGCAGCGAAAGAAAAAAATACAATAGAAGTGGGCGTTTTTACCGTTTCTACCTTTTTCTCCTAGGTCTTAATTTTGTATGTATCGCGGTCTTGGGTCATGCTATCGTAGTGAGAATCGAAAGAGGAGATTCTTTTTATCCCAGAAAGAATTCGTAGGTTTTTCGTTGGGTTTCTACGCCGGGCAGATCAGGAAGAAGGGACAGAGGGGGCAGCGGAAGGGTTTTTCTGGCTGCGCTGGATACTGATTCTCTGTAAGTCCCTTCAAGGCTTGCTCGACGTTGTCATAAAGTGTCTGCTCCTTCTTTGCGGTCATCGTCACGGGAACCGTCTCGCCACTGCTCAGATTGTGGGAATGTAGTTCAACAGGCTGTCCTGGATGTTGCTGCCGATAGGCGAGCGTGTAGAGGAACTCGCGTACCTCCGCTTCTGGTTTCTCTTTCGAGCCTTTTTTGAAGCGTGCGCGCACGAAACGAGTTGGTACCTGTGAGAGAGAAGATTCTTCGACACGATCTACGGTCACGTGCACTGTTTTTCCCGCAACGTCCACTGTATAGCTGGGGCGAAGGTGCCAATCGGTGTGCTCTTGTAGCGTTAATTGGCGACGCAGGGCTACGACGACTTCGTGCCCATGCTCTTCATACATGGGAGAGAAGAGGGCATTGGGGCCGCCGAGTGCTTGCCAGTGCTGTGTGTAGAGATTGCGAATCTCCTCTTCTGTTGGCATAGAAGTGTCTTCATTTCCTGCTTGTTGAGCGCTGGAAGCATGGGAGCGCAACTCTTCAAGTGTTTTCTGTGTTGCTTGCCAGAAGAGCGAATAACCTTCGGTCTCGCCACGGAAGTGGTAGATCGTGCTGTACGCGTACTGACGAGGGCAACGTTGATACGCTTCAATCGCGGAGGAACTCAGCGTTGGGGATCTCATTGCCGCGATAAAGCTCTCGCTCGGCTGCGAAGAAAGCGTCACGGGAGCATCCTGTTGAGCTACAAGTGCTTGTGCAGGCGTGCTCTGTACAGTCCAGGAAAGTTTTGTGATGCGTGCGGCTGGCAAGCCTGCTTCTAGAGCGTCAAGGAAAGGTGAGCGTTTGTATGCTTTTTTGCCATAGCGCTCGCTATAGCTGAGCACGAGCGCATCGCGGGCACGAGTAACGCCGACGTAGAAGAGATACGCTTCGCTGCTCTCGTGTGCCAGCTTGTCTTCCCGCTCTGGAGTCAATAGTGCCACTTGAGCCTCAACAGGGTTTGCCTGGCGACGTTGCGGAAAGCGTTGCTGCGCCAGTTCTGGCATGTAGACAATGGGGAACTCAAGTCCCTTGCTAGCATGCACTGTCATGACCCGCAGAATATCTTTCCTCTCCTCATTTTCGTCGTTATTTGCGCGATTACTCCCGTCCTGGCGCAGTAGAACCAGCAGATTGAGGTATTCTAAAAAACCTTTAATGCGAGCGAAAAGAGCAGGCGCTTCTGACTCTTGCTCATCTGTATGGGTCGTTCGTTGCAAATGTCGTGCCTGCTGCTGATCGTAGTGGCGTGCCAGTTGCAACAACATATCGTAATCAGCCAGGTGCGTTACTGGTTTGGCGGTAGGAGCAGGTGTGAGTAGCTCACGTATGTGCAAACTTTCAAGAAAGAGATAGTGTGCTAGCAAGGTCCAGACATCTGGGGAGTGTTGCAGCACTTGCAATATCTGTGTGAGGCGTATGAGAGAGCGACGACCTGTATTACTCATAGAAAGAGGCGCGTCAGCTTCTAGAATAAGCTGACGAGGAGAGAGATTGGGTTCTCGTGCGGCCAGGAGCAATGCTTCGATATCCTGTTGCGAAAGTGGATGTTCGGATTGCCGGGCGGCACGCAGTAGACCCATACCACTTCTATCGACGAGCAATAAAAGCAATGAGAGCACATCTTTGATATGTTCTTGCTCAAGTGTGCTTCCGCGTTCGATAACAGGAATCTCTGCTGCCGCAAGAACACGAGAGATGCGCCGCGTCTGTGCTCGCGTTCGACATAGCACAGCCATATCTTTGTATGCTGCACCGTTTTGATGTCGTGTATGGATATCCTGAATTATTCCTGACAGTTCGCAGGCTTCATCGCTTGCACAGGCAAGTGTTATATAGGCGTCAGGCTGGGTTGCCACGCGAATAGGTTGATTTTTTCCCTGTTCCTGTCCTGGTTCAAGTTGTGCGCAGCGAAACGCTTCTGCCAGGGCGACAAGATCGGAACGTGAGCGGTAGTTGCGGCTCAGTGGCAAGATACCCGCGCCAGGAAAATGCTGCTCAAACTGACTGATATTGGAAGATGAAGCCCCACGAAATCCGTAAATGGCCTGATTAGCGTCGCCGACGACCCAGACGTTTTGTGCTGTGCCTGCAAGCATGCGTAGTAGAACACCACTGGCGCGATTCACATCCTGAAACTCATCGACGAGAATATGCGCATATTTCTGTTGTTGCTCCTGAAGAATATCCGGTCTCTGCTGAAAAAGCTGAAGTGTCAGGGTGAGCAGGCCACCAAAGTCGCTGTCGCCACGGCGTTGCAGTTCTTGCTGATAGAGTTCGTAGACATGTGCAATCTCCAGCGCTTTCTCGGCATCCTCCAACATCTTTTCGCTAGACGCCTCTGCTCGCATGCGTTGAGCAAGCTCGGCGTACTCGTGCGGGGAGACAAGTTCGTCTTTGGCACGCGAGATCGCTTTGAGCATGTCGGGAAAATAGTAAGCTGGAGCCTGGAGATTCTGGTAATAACGCAGACGCATTGCATTCGATTGTTGACGTAGCAAAAAGTAGCCTTCTGCGTCGTCGATAAGCGCAAAGTCTGGCCGCAGACCCACTTCTTCTGGATACTGACGGAGCAGATCGGCACAGAACGCGTGAAAAGTGCTGACTTGAGGAAGCGCTCGGCCTGTATCAGTTAATACCTGGCGCAGACGGTCTTCCATCTCTTGTGCCGCCTTGCGTGAGAAGGTAAGAGCTAAAATCTGCTGCGCGGGCACATTCAGGGTACGAATAACGTACTCAATTCGACCAATAAGTGTGCTTGTCTTGCCACTTCCAGGTCCAGCTACAATCAATGCAGGTGGTGTTGCGGTAATAGCCGCTTGCTGGAACTCGTCATATGCCTTCCGAGGGGGAGGTGGTGTTACTCCATCTGAACTAGCGCTACTTTCGACGAGCGGAGCATTCTGGAGTGTAATGGGTTTCAGAAAACCAGCCAGGCGATTGAGCAGGGCGGCGTTTGAAACGCCGAAACGAGCCGCGAGTTCCTGTGGAGGAAAGTTGTTGTCCAGGTAGCGTGCACGGATGCGTTCGAGAGGGAGTAGGAGTTCAGAGGCAAAGATATTGGCAGCAATTTCGCGCTGGCTGCGAGGATTGTAGGTCATGCCAATGCCCAGTGCCTCCTGAAATTGTTCTTCGTCCAGAATGCCCATCATATCTTCCTGCACATCGGTTGCGGAGCAGGGATCGCTGCTGGAAGGAGCGCCTGTTTCTTGCCAGAGTTGTTGTAGAGGAGTGGCTTCAGTATGTCGTTGCAGCAGTGCCCGAAGACCATTGCCGTTGTGACAATGCAGCAGTGCATGTCCTAACTCGTGTGCCAGCGTGAAGCGGCGAAGGGTTTCAGGAAGATCGCGACGAAGCCAGATCAGATTTTCCTCTTCATCCGGGTCCATAAACCCGTGCGTCCCTTCAGGGTAATCTTCTGGATGGAAGGTTGCTATATCTAGATTCAGCCATGCTGCAAGATCGTCAACTGGAGTCTGATCGTCAGTCCATGTCGGGTGCTCCATCTGATATTCTTGAAGAAGGAGACGGGCGGCAGTTTCTGCCAATGTGCGCATCCCGGTGTCCACGGTTCTCTCCCTGAGAGTGTTATAGTACGAAGAAATGTTCGATAATCTCTCCTCCTCATTATACGTTATTCGCCGTAATGTTTGAACACGTACTGGTTATTTTGCAAGGCTTTCCTATTCTCAGTTTCGCGCTTACGGCATTCGCAAGAAAATGGCTCGTTTACGGGCGAAAGCATATATGCAAGTGGGAATGGGAAAGTCCTGCCAGGTAGGTAGCTAGCCCTTGCACTGTCTCACATTTTTGCTATACTGGAGGTGTGGATATAGCAGGCAAGTGAGGATGTCAATTTGAAAGAGGTATCTACCAGGAGGAACTGAAAGGTTGCTGGTAGATAGTGTTCCATCTGGATGGTGGGATGGTGAGGCTAGAAAGGGAAGCAGATGGATCTAGATGAGAAACAATTCGTAAGCGGTCGAAATCTAAACGGGAGCAGGGCCGGACAAGAAGGGTATAACGGTAGTGGACTGCTCAGTAGTTATAGAAAGCAGCAGGCATTTCAAAATACACAGAATGCTCTTCCAGCTCAAGCGCGACATCCTTTGGACGTGCCTGAAGAGAACACAGAGGCACAAAATGGTAGGCAACGTGATCAACACAGCTTATTGACGCAAACATTGCTGAGGGTCAAAGGCCTGTCTGGTAAGATAAGAGTAGTGGGGGGAGTTCAGCCTCTTCCTCCCGCCCCCTATATGGAACGTGCCACTACCCCTGCTCAAGCGCGACGGTATACGAGAAATTGGAAGCTTTCGCGTGCAGTACGCGTGAGTATGTTGATGAAACAGCGACGCATACGCTGGCAGAGGGCACATCCAGGTAGACAAATTGCTTCTGCACTCTTACTGTTTCTCTGTGTTGCGCTGCTGCTAAGTACTGTCTCCACTACGGTGTACGGGTATACCTACTACGAGAGCCAACTGCCAAGACTGCATGAATTAGCGCACCAGGCAATCTCCCAAACGACGCGTATCTATGATCGTAACCTTACGCTCCTCTTTGATGCATATGATCATAACCTGGGAAGGCGTTCACCTATCTTGTATGACAATGTGCCTGAAGTGATGCGTGATGCGATTATTGCGGCAGAAGACCATACTTTCTGGACCAACTCAGGTTTAGACTCCCATGGTATCGTACGTGCCGCTCTCAGCTTTCTCTATGCTGGCTCTGTTCAAGGCGGTGGAAGTACAATCGCGCAGCAGGTCATGAAAAATCTGACGGGCAACACGGAAGTTTCGTTGGCGCGTAAGTTGCCCGAAGCTGCCTTGGCAGTCGGGCTGACACAATGGTATCCCAAAACGAAGATTTTGGAGATGTATTTAAATGTAGCCCCTTTTGGTCCTCAGGATCTTGGTGTGGAGGCAGCCACGCAAGAGTACTTCGGTCTTCGTCCACAATGTAATCAGAGCTTTCAATGTGTGCCTGCTATTGCTCAACTTGATTATGACGCGGTATCCAGGCAACATACCCCTCTGCTTGCGTTAGCACGTGCAACATTACTGGCGGGCATGCCACAGAATCCAGTTGGCTATTATCCTGCGGGTGGCGCAGTTCAACGAGCCCACGCTCTGGCACGACAAAAAGATGTGTTGCAACAAATGATTGCATTGCATATATCAGTTGAGGGAAAAGTGCTCACGCCAAAGATGGCTCAGGATGCTGAAGCTTTGACGGCACAGATGAGCTTCACTCCCTATTCGCAAAGCAAACGTGCGCCTCATTTCGTTGATTGGATCATCAATCAGGTTGAGACCGCGCTTGGAAACGGCGATCCGAACCGGGGGGTGGTAGCTTTCCTCAATGGCGGTTTTAATATTCGTACGACCGTTGATGTGCAACTGGAGGAGTACACCGAGCGTGCGGTCAAGCGACATCTGACTCAGCCAGAGGCGCAGATGTTTTTGAATGATAGCGGCCCGTTGGATAAGTTACACAATGTCCACGATGCCGCCGTCGTTGTGTTAAACGCACATACAGGTGAGATTCTGGCCATGGATGGAAGTGCTGACTATTTCAGTACCGATTCCAGAGTTGGGGGGGCGTATAATGCTGCCGCAAGTGGAGATGGACGGCAACCAGGTTCAACCTTCAAACCTTTTGTTTATGCAACCGCCTTTGAAATGGGCTGGTATCCCAGTATGATTCTGCCAGATTACAAGACGTACTTTCCCAATGGAGCGCAAGCTGGTACGCCAATGCAAGAGTTGTATGCCCCCCCCGATTATGGAACAGAGGAGGATTATCACCACAACTATCCCGACTCAACTATTCGCCAGTCGATTGCTGAGTCGCTAAACGTGCCTGCTGTAAAGGCTATGGAATATGCAGGATCGGCAAATGTGCTGACTACTGTCAAACGGATGGGCCTGACAAATATGCAAAATACCGGGGTTGCATGGGCACTGGGATCAAATAGTGCGACCGTCCTACAGATGACTGGCGCGTACCAGGTTTTTGCAAATGGGGGGATGCGCATCCCACCTCAAGGAGTACTGGATATCTGGGACAACTATGGAAATAGCCTGTATCACTATGATCTGCTTCACATTCATTCTGAAAGGGTGTTCTCCTCTCAGATATCGTATCTCATGAACTCAATATTGATGGATGAGCCATCACGCTATAATGAATTTCTCAATGATCATGTGCTCTCCTTTACCGACAGAGATCCCTCCTGCTCTGTTGTACGCGAGTGCAGCTCCCAGGTAGCGGCTAAGACGGGTACCACCGACAACTTCGTGGACAACTGGACGATTGGTTATACACCAAACGTGGTCGTAGGTGTCTGGGCTGGAAATGGAGATGGAACTCCTATGAAAGATATCGTTGGTATCACAGGAGCTGCACCTATCTGGCATAGCGTAATTTCTACTGTAGATGGGCACTGCCCTGCTGACGATCTGCTTGCCTGCCCCGATCTTAATACGATGGCATTAGGCTTGCGTCAGGACAGCGTGTTTCCGAAACCAGAGAGTGGTCTGGAAAGAGTTTGTACATCTCCTGTAGACGGTCTGGCGACCCTGAGTCCAGCTAACTCGAAGTACTGCGATTATACCATTGCTGGGCAGCAGCCGCAGCAAATTGGCTCTGACTCGATATACTCTTCCTCGCTTCTAACCCCCGTAGCACCTGTAAATCAAGCGCAAAAAGAGGGTCTTCAGCAACAGCATCAGAAGTCAGATGGTACAAAGGCAACACCAGTTCCCCAAGATAAGGGCAAAAAAAGCGTTAAGTAGTATAAATTTGCGGCAAGAGGAACGTTTCTCCAGTGTAGCTATAGGATGTTTAGGTATATTTCTTAGAATTTGTTTCTCGCTACTGTTCTGTAATAGTATTATGAACCTGTGTAATTTTAACTGGTGGTGCGGTTCTCCTTATTTTGAGGTGTGGCATTCACGGTGGAAATGAGAGAAATTGGGGAAGGAGGAAGACCAGAACATATTTATGCGAGAAGGAGCATATCGTTGGGAAACAACGGGCAGAATGATAACTCATGGCATTCTCATGCAAAAAATACCGATAATAGCAGCGGAAATAATGATAATACTATAAGTGGTTTACAGGGTAATAACAAGAATGCGCCTGCTGCTGGACAAAATACACCACCACGCACTGGTGGACTGCTCAGTAACTATGCAGGACAGCAGAAGATAAATCCCTCTTCATCTCCGGTATCATTGCCGGCTGGAAATCCTCCATCAACTCCGGGAGCGTTCCAGGTGGGAAATCCTCCATCATCGTCAGGATCGCCCCAGATACGACGTACTGGAGGGTTATTTTTGCCGCAGCAATTCTCTCAGAATTTGCAGAATAATGGAGCGTCGTCGTTCTCAGCTCAACAGAGACAGTTTGGAGAAAACCAGCAACAACTTCAACCGTATCAGCAACCACAGCCTGTTCATCAAGGAGTGGTCGCGAGTACGCTCAATATGATGCGTAGCTGGTCGGGAAAGGTTGCGGCGCTAGCTGGGTATAGAGCGGAACCACCTGCTCCATATATGGAGCGCTACCATACTCCACAGATGCCACCTGCAATGAAGGGAACTCCAACCCTACCAGCGGCCACGCGTCGTCATCGTTGGAAGCGCTCTCGTACATTACGTATAGCTATGCAGATGCGACAGCGTCGGCAACGTTGGATGCAGACACGCCCTGCTGCAAAGAACATCTGGACCAGCTTACCGATAGCCGTGTTGCTCTTGCTCATTGTAACGATTGGGAGTGGATCGGCATATGCCTATTCGCTTTATGCAAATGAGCTTCCCCATGTGCAAGAGATTGCTCAAAAGTATATCTCACAGACGACGCGAATTTATGATCGAAATATGAAACCTATTTATGATGTCTATAGTACTAAAACGGATGCGAGTGGCGGGAGTGGCAGACGTACAGTTGTTTCTTTTGATCAGATTCCGCAGGTGATGCGTGATGCGATGGTCGCCGCCGAGGATCGAACTTTCTGGACAAATTCAGGCATAGATCCACAGGGCATTAGCCGGGCGCTGGTAGGCTTCATATCCCATAGTGGCTCAATTCAAGGTGGTGGTAGCACAATTACACAACAAGTTGTGAAGAATGTTACAGGTAACGCAGAGCAGACTTCCACTCGCAAATTGACAGAGGCAGCGCTGGCTATCGGCCTGACACAGCAGTATACGAAAGCAAAGATTCTGGAGATGTATTTTAATGTTGCTCCCTTTGGCTCACAGGATCTCGGAATTGAGTCCGCAACAGAGGAATATTTCAATCTCCAGCCTCATTGCGCTGAAGACTTCAAATGTACTCCAGGTATCACACAATTGGACATTAATCTGGAGAATGGTCAACATGATCCAATTCTCGCCCTGGCACGAGCGTCACTTTTAGCCGGCATGCCACAGAAACCAAGTTCCAATGATCCAACGCAGGGCGATACAGCGCGACAGGGGGCACTGGATAGGCAGGTATATGTGCTAAAGCAAATGATTTCAGACAATATGCTGCTCGAAGGAAAACCCATCACCGAAGCAATGGCAAAACAGGCCGAAGATCTAAGTGCAAAGATGACGTTTGAGGCTTACAGACGCCCCCTGCGCGCGCGCCATTTTGTGGACTGGGTGGTTGAGCAAGTGGAGACGGCTCTGGGGAACGGAGATGCGAATGCAGGCGCATATGCATTTATTACCGGTGGCTTCAACATCAAAACCACAGTTGATGCCGATTTAGAGGATTACGTCGAGAAGGCAGTGGATAGGCATTTGAACAAACCTGATCAGCAATTTTTCCCCCATCGTATTGCTACGCTCAGCAAGGACAATGAATTACATGATTCAGCGGTAGTTGTGATAAACTCACATACCGGAGAAGTCCTTGCGATGAATGGTAGCTCTGATTATAACAGTACTGACCCCCGAATTAATGGGGCATACAATGTTGCCGCACCCCCAAATGGCGATCTTGGTAGACCTGTTGGTTCAACTTTCAAGCCAATTGTCTATGCGACAGCTTTCCAGATGGGATGGTATCCTGGTATGATCGTACCCGACACCAAATCCTATATGCCTGTTTCTGGTGCACCAGCGGGCACACCAAAAACTGACGACAAACGTCTCTACATTCCACCAGACTATGGGGCACCTGATACAAACAATAGGCCAGATACAACGATTCGTTTCTCAACAGTAAACTCGTTTAACGTGCCGGCGGTTAAGGCTATGGAATATGCTGGTGTGCAGAATGTTGCGACAATGGCTAAGCGTCTGGGTATTACCACACTGGATAAACAGCAGTTTACGCTTGCCTCTGCACTGGGTCCAAATAGCGTACCTGTATTGCAGATGACAGGAGCCTACCAGGTCTTTGCTAATGGCGGACAGCGTGTACCTCCGCAGGGTATTCTGGATGTCTGGGATAACTATGGGCATGATCTGTACCACTATGATCCCAATAATCCTACGAAGATTCAGGTCTTGTCGCCCGAAGTCTCCTACCTCATGACCTCAGTCTTGATAGACGAGCCATCGCGCGGCTTTGAGTTTGCAGACGATCATGTACTTTCGTTCGCTGATCTTGATGATACGTGTCGTACAACTCCTCTTGGCGAATGCAGGTATCAAGTAGCAGCTAAAACTGGTACAACTGATAGCTTCAAAGATAACTGGACAATTGGCTATACTCCAAATGTTGTTGTGGGAGTCTGGTCGGGAAACGCGAATAATGATCCGATGGTAAGTTCAGCGCAGGGCGGTGGTATCACCGGCGTAACGGGTGCAGCCCCTATCTGGCACGATGTTATTAAGACAGCCAGCGGCTACTGCCAGCCTGGTAGCGATGAATATCTCCCTTGTCCCGATCCTGGTATTGATCCCAAAGCGCTTGGTCTGACACAGGACAAGGTCTTTACAAAACCTGCGAAGATCAGGACCGTCTGTACCTCCACCGTCAACGGTTTGCAGACACAGAGCGGTGGAAATTGTGACTATGTCATTGCTGGACAGGAGCCGCAACAGGCAGGTTTTGTACAAAATCCTCCAACGCCAAATAATGGAGGGAATAGAAACAATAATTCCAATCCTGGTCAGCCTCATTAGGGTCAATAAGAGAATCCAGTAATATCCCAGGCGAGAAGTTCCAGCAGTTTTGTAACAAGAGCTGGAACTTCTCATTGCTCTGTTCTGTATAAAGAAGAAATATAGAGGTAGCAAAAGGGGAATATCTGGCTAGTGCTGTTAAATCAACAATCGTCTATCGTTGTGATAGTGTAGAGCGTAGAGATTGCCCCAGAATAGGTTCAGCAGAGAAGTGTAGAAGGTGTATAGAAGCGGAAGAGGATGTTTGGGTGGGAAAGAGATGTGTTTGCTTTTTGAAGGGAACGGTGGAGAAATCGTTGGGGTGGAAAAGCCAGATGAGCAAGCGAGCAGACGATAATAGTGTAGCGCGGGTGAAGCAATTCAGCGTGCGAAGACAAGGGTAACAAAGATATGAGTAACTCGTGGCAACCTCAATCCACGAACGATTCAAATAAGAGTGCGAATAATCATCGACCACGTATAAATAAGCTCGTTCCTGACACAGGAGCGCCATCGAAGCATCCTGCACAAGGATTAGAAAGTTCCCCTGGACAGATGCCGCAGAATATTCAGCAGCAGGGGAACATGGCAGGGTATGGACAACGTTTCGTTTCACAAACCATGCAGAACATGCGCCGCTTTTCAGGAAAAGTAGCGGCAATGGCAGGATATATGCCACAGGAACCTGCACCCCCTGCACCCTATATGGAGCGATATCGCCCAACGAGAGGCCTAACGGCTGTTGGAAATATGCTTCCACCTACACAGGTAGCTCAATACCAGCCATGGAGACGTTCACGCGCTATACGTATAGTGCATCATATGCGCCTGCGCCGAGACCGCTGGCAGCAGGCACATCCGCAAGGAAAGCGAATCTGGACCTCTCTACTGGTGGCACTTTTAATTCTGCTTGTAATTGTCGGCGGATCAGGAACAGCGTACGCATATACATTCTATCAACAGCAATTGCCGAAAGTGCAGCAGATTGCAAATAAGTATATTTCGCAGACCACAAGAATCTATGATCGCAATATGAAGCCTCTCTATGACGTTTACGATACCAGCATAAAAAATGGTGGGAGGCGAACAATGGTATCCTTAGATCAGGTTCCGCAGATCATGAGTGATGCGATGATTGCTGCGGAGGACGCTTCTTTCTGGACCAATTCCGGTGTTGATCCACAGGGTATCAGTCGTGCTGTTGTAGACTTCATCTCACATAAGGGAGCGGTGCAGGGTGGTGGCAGCACGATTACACAGCAACTTGTCAAGAAGCTGACCGGGAATGATGACGTAAGTATCAATCGAAAAGTGAGCGAGGCAGCCCTGGCAATCGGGCTAACGCAACAGTACAGCAAGGCGAAGATATTAGAGATGTACTTTAACGTCGCTCCTTTCGGCGCGCAGGACCTCGGTGTTGAGTCGGCTACCGAGGAGTATTTTAATCTGCAGCCACAATGTGCAGTGAATGCGAAATGTACACCAGGCGTTGCGAATCTGGATCTCAACCTGGACACAATGCAGCACGACCCGATACTGAGCCTGGCACGTGCTTCTCTATTGGCTGGCATGCCACAGGCACCAGGCACAAACGATCCGACGAGAAGTGATGCTGCTCGTCAAAGAGCGTTGCAACGTCAGGACTATGTGCTTAACCAGATGGCTGCCAATAATATGAAGCTCGATGGAAGACCAATCACGCCAGAGATGGTGAAACAGGCCGAGGACTTATCGGCAAAGATGACATTTAAGCCTTATGTACATGTCAAGAGGGCAAAGCATTTTGTAGATTGGGTGATTGAGCAGGTGGAGACTCAGTTGGGCGACGGTGATCTGAATGCTGGCGTAGTACCGTTTATCACTGGCGGCTTTAACATCAAGACCACGATTGATGCTAATCTGGAAGATTACGTCGAGAAAGCGGTAGATCGGCATCTGAACAAGCCTGAATATCAGTATTTTGCCGGTGTCACTCTCACTCTGAGTCAGGATAACAACCTGCATAATTCGGCCGTTGTCGTGATGAATGCGCATACAGGTGAGATTCTCGCGATGAATGGTAGCTCTGATTATTACAGTACGGACCCGCGTATTAACGGTGCCTACAACGTTGCTGCACCACCTAATGGAGACCTTGGGAGACCTGTGGGTTCAACATTCAAGCCGCTTGTCTACGCCACTGCTATGTCGATGGGATGGTATCCAAGCATGATTATTCCTGATACCAAATCCTATATACCTATTTCTGGAGCACCAGCCGGTACACCAAAAGCTGATCAGACTCGTCTGTATGATGCACCAGATTATGGTGCGCCTAATACAAATAATCTGCCCAATACGACTATGCGCGTAGCTACTGTCAATTCTTTTAACATTCCAGCAATCAAAGCTATGGCATACGCCGGTGTAGAAAATGTCAAGCTAACAACGCAGCGTCTGGGCCTGACTTCCCTGAACAAGCAAAACGTCACGCTCGCTTCGGTGTTGGGCACGAATAGTGTTCCTGTACTGCAAATGACGGATGCGTATCAGACGTTTGCAAATGCAGGGCAACGTGTGCCACCGCAGAGTATCCTGGACATTTGGGATAACTCAGGTCACAGCCTGTATCACTATGACCCGGCCAACCCTCCTAAATTGGTAGTGTTTTCGCCACAGGTATCCTACCTGATGACCTCTATTCTTATTGATGAGCCGTCGCGAAGAATAGAATTTGGACAGAATCATATCCTCTCATTCACTGATCTCGACCCAAATTGTGCTATTGCGATGCGTGGGGAATGCAGTTTACAGGTAGCGGCGAAAACTGGAACGACCGACAGCTTCAAAGATAACTGGACAATCGGCTATACCCCGAACGTTGTTGTGGGAGTCTGGTCGGGAAATGCGAATCAAGAGGAGATGGTGAGCAGAGTGCAATATGGTATTACAGGTGTCACGGGCGCTGCTCCTATCTGGCATGATGTGATTGAGGCTGCAAGTGGTTACTGTCCTCCGGCAGATCCGTATCTCTCTTGTCCAAATATCGATTCTAAAGCACTGGGTCTAAGCCAGAATAAAGTGTTTGCAAAGCCTAATGGTGTAGAGGAAAACTGTACATCGAAAGTGAATGGCTTGAATGGCGGAAGAGACAATTGCGACTACTTTATTAAGGGTCAGTATCCGCAGCAGTCTGGGTCTGGGGGAATGCAGAATCCAAATGGAGGAAATAATAATCATGGTGGTGATGGTAATCACAACAATCCTCCAAACAATAATGGTAATCCGCCGAACAATAATAACCCCATCACCATTGATAATCCTTTCATCATCGACAATCGACAGAATCAGAATACGTAGTGCTTCATAAAAGAGCATTTTCCTCTTTTCTGGAGAAAAGATGCAGAGTCTTGTTAGGAAGACTCTGCATCTCTCCATCTTTCAGCGTGATCTGTATTTCCCTTACAAAAACTTAGCCTGTAAAAATTCGTTCCAAATTTCTTGTGTAGAGTCTTGACAATCCCCCAGTTCGAGTGCTATTCTGTACTTGCAATCTCGAAGAGAGAGTGCTAGCAATCATAGTTGACATGTGGTGTATCATCTCCGGAGAATAAATATTGCAGATAGGAGAGATACGGGAAGAGCATAAGGAAGCAGGACATGACGCCGCTAAGTCTCCGTAAACAACAGATCCTGCGGGCATTAGTTGAGGAATATATCTACAATGCAACCCCTGTTGCATCTGAGACGTTGGTACGTAAATACGAGCTACCATTTAGTTCCGCGACTGTCCGTCATGAGCTGGCAGGGCTAGAGGAGGCAAATCTGATTCATCAGCCGCATACCTCTGCCGGTCGTGTTCCTACTGACCTGGGATATCATTACTTTGTCGAGCACTTGATGCAGGAATCGGCGCTTTCGCTTGATGAGCAACGTTTGATTCGCCATATGTTCTTTCAAGTGCAAGATCAGTTGGATCAATGGGTAAGACTAACGGCATCCGTGATGGCTCGCTTGCTGCATACGGGAGCACTTATCACACCCCCACGAGCCAGTGAGGGAAGGCTCAAGCATCTTGAGCTTCTTTCAATCACCGATCTCTCGGCTTTGCTTGTACTTGTGCTAACTGATGGTACCGTGAAGCAGCAACGGTTACTGCTGGAAACACCAGTAGTGCAAGAAGAATTGAGTGACATTTCAATCCGACTCAATGCTCTTTTACAGAGTAAAGGTGCAGCCGATATTAATGATTGGCTGCTTACTTCTAATCTTGCAGCAATAGAGCGGTTAGTAACAAATGCACTGATTCGACTTTTGGAGCAGCATGGAGATTTCACCGATGACTTTTACGGAAGTGACATCATCAATATGCTGGACTCCTCTCTCTACCCAACTCCCACGACTCAGATCGAACCGGAGTTTGAACGGGTCGAGCGCGTTCGCAAGATGATGGGAGAGATGGAATATAAGCGTGTGCAGAAGGTGATGGACGATTTAGAAAAGAAGCGAATTTTACCCGCATTAGCTGCGCAATTGCCATCATCGGATGGGGTTCAGGTGATCATCAGTGGGGAAAATCAGTGGGATGAGATGAAGGATGTGAGCCTGGTCCTGGCGCGCTATGGGCAGAAAGGGAAGATTGGTGGCTTACTTGGTATCATCGGTCCCACGCGAATGCAATATGGTCGTGCGGTTGCAGTGGTTCGCTATATGACGCAGGTCATGAACGAACTGCTTGCAGATACGTACGGATATGAGTAGATACTATCGTGCAATAGATACAAATATAATGTAGGAGGCAATTGTGCCAAAAGTTATTGGTATTGATCTTGGAACAACGAACTCGTGTGTAGCGGTCATGGAAGGTGGCGAACCTGTCGTGATCCCGAACGCGGAAGGCGCACGCACGACACCCTCAATTGTTGCAATTAACAAGAATGGTGAGCGTCTGGTTGGTGAGGTTGCAAAACGCCAGGCCATCACAAATCCTGAAAATACGATCTCTTCGATCAAACGTTTTATGGGTCGCAAGTATGATGATCCAGAAGTTGACCGCGACAAGCGCTTGCTCCCTTACAAGGTGTTGCGTGCCAGCAATGGCGATGCCTGGGTTGAGGTTCAGGGCAAGCAGTACAGCCCACCTGAAATCTCTGCGATGATTCTGCAGAAGCTTAAGCAGGATGCGGAGGCATATCTGGGCGAGCGTGTCACACAGGCAGTGATTACGGTACCGGCGTACTTTAATGATGCACAGCGTCAGGCAACCAGAGATGCTGGAAAAATTGCAGGCCTGGATGTACTGCGTATCATCAATGAGCCAACAGCTGCTTCACTGGCATATGGTCTGGATAAGAAGAAGGACGAGCGCATAGCAGTCTATGACCTGGGTGGAGGTACCTTCGATATCTCGATTCTCGAACTGGGCGATGGCGTTTTTGAGGTGAAGAGCACGAATGGTGATACCCATCTGGGTGGTGACGACTTCGACCAGCGTATCATCAACTGGCTGGCCGATGAATTCCGTAAGGAGCAGGGTATCGACCTGCGCCAGGATCGCATGGCGTTACAGCGCTTGAAAGAAGCGGCAGAAAAAGCGAAGAAAGAGCTTTCTAGCTCTATGCAGACAGAGGTCAACCTGCCCTTCATTACGGCTGACGCCAGTGGACCGAAGCATCTGGTAACGACCCTGACACGCTCGAAGCTGGAGCAATTGGTAGAGGATCTCGTGGAGAAGTCTCGTGTGCCTGTGACCAAGGCGCTCTCAGATGCAGGCGTACGACCCAGCGAGATCAACGAGGTTGTGCTTGTTGGTGGTCAGACACGTATGCCAGCCGTACAGACGCTGGTACGTCGTATCTTTGACCGTGAGCCGAACCGTGGCGTGAACCCCGATGAGGTAGTTGCTGTCGGTGCCGCAATTCAGGCCGGTGTGTTGACTGGTGATGTCAAAGACGTCCTGCTGCTCGACGTTACTCCGCTTTCTCTGGGCATTGAAACAATGGGCGGTATCTCGACACGCTTGATCGAGCGTAACACCACTATTCCAACGCAGAAAACACAGGTTTTCTCTACTGCAAGTGATAACCAACCAAGCGTAGAGATCAATGTGTTGCAAGGTGAACGTGAGTTTGCAAAGGACAATCGTTCACTCGGTAGCTTCATCCTAGATGGCATTCCACCCGCTCCTCGCGGTATCCCACAGATCGAAGTAACCTTCGATATTGACGCCAATGGTATTGTAAACGTATCAGCCCGTGACAAGGGGACTGGGCGAGAGCAGAAGATTACCATTGTTCCATCCAGTGGTCTCTCACAGGATCAGATTGACCGCATGGTGCACGATGCCGAGGCTCATGCCTCTGAGGACAAGCGCCGCAAAGAAGAGGTCGAGGAGCGCAATCTGGCAGATAGTGCAGCCTATCGCTCAGAGAAAAGCTTGACAGAGCTTGGCGACAAGATTCCTGCCGATCTCAAGAGCGACCTGGAGTCGAAGATAGCTGACGTACGGGCTGCTCTCTCAACAGATGATGTTGCACGTATCAAATCGTCACGTGAGACCCTAGAGCAGGCCTTCTACAAGGCAAGCGAGTCGATTTATCGCCAGCCTGGAGCAAATGGCGCAGACCCGAACGCTGGGCAGCAGGAGCCAGAGCAGGGCCAGGGTAGTTCACGCGATGACACCATCGAGGGTGAGTACAAAGAAATGTAAGTCGTAGATAGAGATGGAGAGGCAACTATGCAAACTCTTAAAGAAGATGATGTTGCTCTCTCCATACTGTCTATAGATCCTGGACTTGATCCTAGCATCCACGGCCTCAGTAAAAAGGCCGTGGATGCGCATATGGCTTCTAGAACTCCTGGTGGAGCAAGGAGAAGAAAAAACCAATTCAGGCTATATGTATTGCGTAGGGATCTTCAAATAGAGTAATATTACGCAGGAATACGCTATTTGTTCTGGCAAATGAGCATGTGTTAAAACGAGTTGCGCGGAGAAGATCGCGCCCTGTTTCTATTGGTAAAGGACCTGCAAATGGCCGCAAATAAAAGAGACTATTATGAAATATTGGGTGTAGCGCGTACCGCTGATGACGATGATATCAAGAAAGCGTTCAGGCGATTAGCGAAACAATATCACCCAGATGCAAATAAAGAGCAGGGAGCGGAGGCCCGCTTTATCGAGATAAATGAAGCGTATGAAGTGCTGAGCGATAAGGAGAAACGTACTGCCTATGATCGCTATGGGCATGCAGGCGTGGGTAGCATGGGGGGAGCCGGCTTCGGCGATTTTAGTAGCTTCAGCTCGATAAATGACATCTTCGAGACTTTCTTTGCGGGCACAGCAAGTGCGCAACGTCGTTCTGGTCCGCAACGAGGGGCTGATCTACGTTACGAACTGACAATCACCTTTGAAGAGGCAGTTTTCGGCTGTCAGAAAGAGATCGAGTTACCCCGTTGGGAGACTTGCTCAACCTGTAAGGGAAATGGTGCTCAGCCAGGCACGTCAAAGACACGTTGTGCCGCCTGTCAGGGTACAGGTGAGATTCGTAGGGTGCAACAATCAATCTTTGGTCAGTTCGTCAATGTGACAATGTGTGAGCGCTGTCGCGGTGAAGGCTCTGTTATTACCACTCCCTGTGAAAAGTGTCGTGGTCAGGGTCGCGTGCGTAACAATCGACGAGTGGTTGTCAATATTCCGGCAGGCGTTGATGATGGCATAAATGTGCGTGTTACCGGCGAGGGTGAAGTGAGTCAGCGCGGCGGTACTCCTGGCAATCTATATGTTGTACTGACCGTCAAACCACACCCATTTTTCAAACGCCAGGGCAACGATATCATCTATGATCTGCCGGTCAGCTTCACTCAGGCTGCCCTTGGTGACGAGGTAGAGGTGCCGGTTGTGGATGGCAAATCGACCGCGCTAAAGATTCCACCTGGTACTCAGAGCGGCCGTTCATTCCGTCTAAAAGGAATGGGTGTTCCTGTGGTGCATAGTAGTGCGCGTGGTGATCAGCATGTGCATGTAAAGGTTGTCACACCCACAAACCTCACACCTGAGCAGAAACGCTTGCTGGAAGAGTTCGCACGTTTAGAGCGCGAACAGGGTGAGCAGAACGATAACAGTATTCTGCGCAACATCTTCAAAGGCAAGAAGGGCGAAATGTTTCAGTAAAATAGTATAATAGCTTCTCATTTCAAAAATACGATATCACGATTTTTGAAATGAGAAGCTATTATCTTTTAGCGGCGGCGTTTAGACATTTCTTCCTCAGTTGTACCGCTTGTGACCAGTTCATAGAGAAATGCCTCGCCGATCTTCGGGCGGAGCACGCGTCCCAGGCGTTGAATATACTCTCGTTTCGTACTATTCCCACTTACGATGATCGCAACGCGGCAATCGGGCACGTCTACTCCTTCGTTCAGTACGCGTCCTGTGACAAGTTTCGTATACTGACCGCTACGAAACCGTTCCAGAATGGTTCGGCGTTCTTCAGCTCCCGTCTTATACGTAATGCTTGGTAAGCAGAAACGGCGGCTAATCTCATCAACAACAAGATTGTATTCAGAGAAAAGAATAACTTGATCAGAGGCATGACGTTGTAGAAGTCTTTCAATCTCTGTATACTTGGCGGGGGCATTGAGAGCGATATTGCGTGCTTCGCGCCAGGCAAGCATCGCAGCACGAGCTTCAGAATCGCGCGCGCTCGTGTAAATGATCTTTTGTTGAAAATCTTCCGGGCTACGAATAGTGATGCGACGCCGTTGCAGAAAAGAACGATAGAGACGGCGCTGCTCCGTGTAGCGTGTCTCATCTTCAGGTGAGAGGGCTATGGGAATGCGCTGTTCTTGATATTGAGCCAGGTAACGATTCTCTGTAAGTTCAGAAGGTGAACGTCGATAGACTTCTGGTCCGACGAGTGCATCCAGATCGAGGTGAGCCATATCACCACGTTCGGGTGTTGCGCTTAGACCCAGGCGGAGAGGTGTAAATGCGCTTTCAGCGATAAAGCGGTAGGTTGGTGCCGGAAGGTGATGACACTCATCAAAAATAAGTAGTCCAAATCGAGATAGCTCGCGTGGATGCAGGACAGCAGAATCGTACGTGATAACCGTAATTGGCTGAAGTTCTTTAGAACCACCACCGAAGATACCGATCTCGTCTGTACTGAGTGAAAGAGCGGCGGCAAGTGCGACACGCCATTGTTGCAGTAGATCAATAGTGGGGACAACAACCAGGCTATATAGACCCGTATGGTGAATTGCCATTGCTGCTACAAACGTCTTGCCGGCTCCTGTTGGAAGAATAACTACCCCAGCACTCCCGCCTGCCAACCAGGCGGTGAGTGCTTCATGTTGATAGGGACGGGGTTCCAATGCCAGTTTGGTATGAAAAGGAAGGGCAGGTTGCTCTTCAAATGCAACCCGAAACGGTGTCTGTTGCTGCTGAAGAGCATCTTTAACCTCACTAAAGTGTATCGGGTGGGTGCGCAAAAAATGTTGTCGCGTATCCTGTACTATATCTGCCTCAACGAGTGGGGATAAATGTGACCCGAAGAGTCTGGACACCAGATCTTGTAGAGAAAGGTTTTGTAGCTCTTCAGGTGGCAGAATAGCAAGGTCACGACTGCGCAGGTCAAGAGTAGTGATATCCACTCTGGTGCTCCTTTAGCAGTACTGCTACTTGTTGTGGTAGTGATAGCATAGCATATTGGTCAGCCTGTAGCATTGCGCTCTCAACGAGAAGTGGAGCAAGCTCTTCGGCCAAAAGTTCTCTGTTTTCAGCGTTCCAATAAAGTGGGCACGCGCCTCTTTCAAGTAAAGCAATATTGCCAGGCAAGCGAAACGAGTTCGCAAGCTGCCCATAAGGGGTTATCTGAAGCGGTTGATAAGCATAGAGTGGGCGACGTTGCTCAAGGATTCCAAGGGCGCTATGCCAGGTACCGCCGTTTATCTGGACCTCAGCAACGATCATTACCTGCGCCAGACCTGTGACAAACTTGTTTCGCTCTACTGATCGACCTACATGCCATAGAGTATGTGGGTGAAACTGACTGAGTAGAAGTACCTGGCCTGCCTCAATCTTTGGAAGCAGCCTGTAGAACTGGTCATTGCTTAATTGGTTGATACCGTGTGATAATACAACTGTTGTGTATCCTCCTGTGCCGGTTGCCCCCTCAAACACAGCTCGATCTATACCACGCGCGTAGCCACTAATGACATTTGCCTGTTGTGCAGTTAAACAACGTGCAACTTCACGCGCAAAGTAAATGCTATCATCATCGGCGTGACGTGAACCAATAATAGCGAAAGAGAGACGTTTGAGAATGTGGAGATCACCAGCATAAAAGAGAACGGGGGGGACATGTTTGAGAGACTTATCTGTGAAAAGCTGCGTCGGGTAGTGCGCATCCATTCTTGTCAAAATGGAGATTGAATCGTACGCGAGTTGCTTGACAACTTCAAATTGCTCTTTCAACGCTGGCCATGTCTCTGGGTAACCAGAATGAGGGCGATCATTGTGTATAGATTGAAGTTTTTGTAGTGTTTTCTCATCAAAAGTGCCGATCTTTTGCCATTCCTGTATATCTGCTGCAAAAAATTCGAGCAGCGTCCTTCCCCATTGTTGACACCAGGTATGTATGATGGTATTAATAACATCCGGTGCCAGGCGACAGCGAAAGGACAATAACAACCAACAGGCCTGTTCCCATAGAAGCTCATTCATCCTGCAAACACCCTTTCCACGGTAGAATCGAATAAGTAACTACATCTCGAAAACCTGAGTGCGAAGCATAAGCTGTGTTCAAGCAGCGTTGATTTCCGCATAAGATCTGAGTACAACTTTACGTAAGAATCAATGTATTCAGAAATGTCACTGCGTGACTAACTTCACTCATTTGAAGAAAAGATGCTCAAGCACCTTTTTCTTCCGAATGAAAGGTAGTGTAATATTCCTGTAACTAATGCTACCGATGATCGTCCATGTACATAGTGCGAGTGATTGTCAATGGATAAACCTCTTTGACTCCCGCTCGCATCAAAGTCCCACCAACTTCACGTAAGGTAGAACCAGAGTCATAAATATCGTCAATGAGCAGAATAACACGGCCTACGATATCTTCAGGCATTTGGACAACGAAAGCATTTTGAACATTTTCCATCTTCTGGGCCTGAGTGCTCTGGTGCTTCTGTAAGCCCGTTGACCGTGTCTTCTTAAGCAGAGAAAGGTATGGAAGTGACAAATGTTCCGCAACCTGACGGGCAAATATTTCTACCAGCATGCCACTTTTCGTTGGCGGAATACTCATCACAGCCTGCAAATGTTGTATTGGATAGCGCATGCGCACTACTTCAACCGCCCGTAAGACAATACTAAGCGCAAAAGGTCCGCAGTTTCGCTGTTTGCTATTGGAGACGAGTTTTCCGAAAACAGTTCTGTCATGGTATGAAAGGGACCAACCAGCTTCATGTGTGGAAGCATGGGCTTCGATCCGTGGCAAGAACTTCTCTTCCAGAAAATATGTCACACCTTCTTGTATTCTTTTCGAGGGAAGAACTGGTGGAAAGTAAGGAGCGCAGCAGTTTCCGCAGATACCACACACCTTACCTTGTTGATCTCCAAGATACGTGATAACGTAATTCATATAGCACCTATCTGTCTGAGCATAGAGATGAACAGCTTCGAGTTCCTTTTGTTTGTGCGTAAACAACTCCTGGTGCAATTGCGAGAGATCTGACGCTACATTGCTTTGAGCGGTTGCTAACCTTGACGTTGCTCTATACATATGGTGCATCGGTTCGCTGTCAATCAGAAGCTGTTCTTCTAGCTCTGTGAGGATAGCACGAAGGGTCGTCTGAGGTAGATCGGTAAGGAGGAGAAGCTGTTCCTCACTGATTCCTTCGGAGTGAAGAGAGAGTAGTGTTATAACTGTTTGATAGTGTTCCGTATTGATAGGTCTGATTTGAAGAAATTGTTGCAGTATTGAGAAATCTGAGGGGTTGTAGAGGAGAATGCACCATGAAATTCCACCATCGCGACCAGCTCTACCTATTTCCTGGTAGTAGCTCATGAGTGAATCTGGCAAGCAATAGTGAATGACAAAACGAATATCCCGTTTATCAATACCCATACTAAGAGCGGCTGTTGAGCAGACAACACGGAGCTGATTACTGAGCAGTTTCCGTTCTACCTCCTGTAGAACAGCATTCGCGCGGCCAGAATGGTAATAATCAGCTCCAATACCCAGCGTCTTGAGGAACTGTGCAACCATAGCTGCACAATTCCTTGTAGGAGTATAGATGATACCGGTATCTTCACGTTCACGCAGTACTTCGCCCAGGTAGCACAGCTTTTCCCAATCACTATATAAGCGGACAACCTGTAAATGCAGGTTAGGTCGGTAGAGCGACCCGCGTATTACCTGGGCCGGTCCTATCTGTTGAAGAATATCGGCTTCAACGCGTGTGTTTGCTGTTGCAGTAAGTGCCAGAACGGCCGGGGAAGCTGTCTGTGTACGGAGAAAGCGCGCGATACGGCGATAATGTGGGCGAAAGTCATGTCCCCAGGTTGAGATACAATGTGCCTCATCAATAACGACCAGACTGATCTGCATTTGAGGAAAATGCGCTAACCAGTCCACAGACTCTAAGCGTTCTGGTGCAATAAAGAGAATCTTGATCTTGCCTTTCAATGCTTGTTGAAGCGTACGCAAATTTTCCTGAATCGTGAAATCTGAACTGATAACGGCAGATGGGAGCGCATATGTGTGATTGCAGCGAGAACACTGCTCGCGCATCAGCGCTTTAAGCGGTGAGAGGACCAATGTGAGAGAGGGGAGCAGAAGACTTGTCAATTGATAGCAGAGTGATTTCCCCCAGCCTGTCCTCTGGATTGCAAGAATGCGTTGGCCCTGAAGCAATTGCTCAATGATCTCGCGTTGATCTATATGCAAGCCTGTTGTGATGGAAAAGTGCTCTTCAAGCAATTTATCCAATGAACCTTTTTGTCGTGCTGTCTCAGGCATAAATCCTCCCTCTCAACATTCCCGAAACTACTGGCAAGTGCTCTATTCTTATAGAGAACATTCTACACTTGAAATACAAATTTGTCAAACATTTCGATTTGTGAATAATGAATAAATGTTTAGTAATCAGTAGACAATAATAGATTTTATTAATTTGTTTTCATATTTTGGATTAGGTTAGTTACTCGCTTGTAAGGAATGTTTCTAGAAGATGGAGATGTAAAATGAGGAGAGAGAGTATTAATGATCAATACGCTCTCTCCTCATCGGAATTAGACGGTTCTCTTTATGACGAAGCTGTAACTAAGTAGATCAGAAATGTATCAGGACTACTCGCGGTGTACTGCTAGAAGGGAAAGCTGACTAGCAGGAGTTATCTGTGCTTGCTGGAAGCGATAATTTTCATCACTCGTTTTCAAAAGAGGAGCTAGCTCATGTGCAAGATTTTGTGTCGGCCAGCTCAAGGGTATCCCGCCCATTTTCATTAAAAGCTGATTGCCAGGAAGTGTGTTATCATCTGGTTGTCGTACGTATAATGCTTGCTGATGTTTTATTGCTCCATTAGCACCTTCCCATGTACCACCTTTGTTATCTGATTCCGCTACAATAATAGCGTGTGCCAACGCAGTTACAACATTGTTGCGTTCCATAGCTCGGCTAGGTGTGCACAAGCAGGAGATCATTTACATCGTTGTGTGCAAAGTACTCCGCTTCACGCAAAGTTGCAACTGTTAGTCTACGAGCACCTGCATCTAGCTGAAGCTGAGCAACACACGCACTTTTGTGCGTTTTAGCATGCGGACGTAAAGCTACTCCTGCTCGATTTGCAAGGGTTGCATGGCTGGGATTTTTGTATACGTTCTTGCTTCATCAACAACAGATAGTAGTTATACAGGTAATAGAAGCGAAAAGCAACACATCAGGATTCATCGTAACCACTTACTCATCAACACCTACTGTTGCAATCCTACTCGCTGTGCTAATTCAACTGCAACACTATAGGGATCGCGCTCACGGTTCGTCACGTCTTTGATTAAGCGTTGCCAGGTAGTGGAATCAACGGATGTGTGTAGCGTTTTGAGCACGTTTTGCAGAATGAGGTTCTGGATTTCGTTCTGCACCTGGCGCTCTGAGCGTTCGCTTAGTTGGCCGCTTTCGCGGAGGAAGGTTCGATGATTCTCACATGCATCTGCGAGTTCACGAAGTCCTTGCGAGTTAAGCGCGGAGGTTTTGAGCACGGGTATACGCCAGGCTGCCCGCTTGCGTTGAGGATCGAGGCTTAGAAGCATTGCGAGTTCCGCGACAGTTTGATCTGCTCCCGGTTTGTCGGCCTTACTCACAACGAAAATGTCGGCAATTTCGAGAATGCCTGCTTTGATAGCTTGAATGTCGTCACCCATACCTGGTGCGACAACGACCAGGACGGTTTGAGCTGCGCGCATGACTTCGATCTCGGCCTGACCTGTCCCAACGGTTTCAATAAGGATAGGATCGTAACCTGCGGCATCCATAGCACGGACAACGTCTCGTGTAGATGCTGCAAGCCCGCCCAGGTTCCCGCGACTTGCCATGCTGCGGATAAAGACATTCGGGTCGCCAGCCAGTTCCATCATACGGATGCGGTCACCCAGAATCGCACCGCCAGTGAAGGGACTGGTAGGATCAACTGCGATCACACCAACCTTGCACTGCCTCTGCCGAAACTCACGTACCAGGCGCGTCACCAACGTACTTTTACCTGCTCCAGGTGCTCCTGTAATACCAATAATGTGAGCCTTTCCTGTATGCGCGTGTAGTTCTGCAAGGTAACGATGTGCCTGCGGCGTCTCGTTCTCAATTAACGTCACCATGCGTGCAAGGGCACGGCGATCTCCGTCGAGCAAGCGTTCAATGAGTGTTTGCACGCTATACCTACACTTCCATCATTAAGCGATTCGGCTGAATGTTCTCACGGACAAAACGAATAATCTCTTCAGTAGAGGTACCAGGGCCAAAACAACCTTGAATGCCCATCGCTTTGATGGCTGGTATATCTTCGTCTGGCAGAATGCCCCCAGCTGCAACAAGAATATCGTTTACGTTGTTCTGTGCCAGTAGACTCATTATCTTGGGGAAAAGGGCCATGTGCGCACCGGAGAGAATGCTCATCAGAATTGCATCAACATCCTCCTGAATAGCCGCTTCGACAATCATCTCTGGCGTTTGACGGATACCAGTGTAGATAACTTCCATGCCGGCGTCGCGTAGAGCACGTGCAATTACTTTGGCCCCTCGATCATGTCCGTCAAGTCCAGGTTTGGCAACAAGAACACGAATAGGGCGTTGTTTACTATCAGTACTCTGTATGTTGGTATGCATTTTTGTCATATTTCTTTGACTCCTTTGTCAATAAGTGCGTGATGATGCATGCGTTGTTTCCGATGGAAAGTATGTGGCTTGCTCGAAAGCGCTGCTCTATAAAGATCACAGATATTACGCTCCTGTTCTTCATAAAGCATCTGATAGAGTGCTTTGTTCTGCTCTTTCAATTCTACAACGGGGGCTTGCGAACTGCAAACTTCTGTCATACGCTTAGCGCGCTGAACTATCTGCGCTTTCTCCTGCGGTGGAACATGTAAGGGGATCGGCAGATGGGCTAGAACGTGCTGTTCAATTTGTGGTTGCACTAATTTATAAGCAGTATGCAGAACGTAAACATACTCCTGGAGCAGGCGTGAGTTGAGCAAAGCAAGAAGAAAATATAGCTCATCTTTGTCATCTCCAGAAACAAAAGGTACAGGTTGCTGATGCATGGGTCTATCTAGACGGAGTTGGAGAAGGTAAAGTGTCTGAAGCACAATATGTCCTTGCAGGTCAAGCACTGCCTGCAAGCGCTCAACACTTTTGACTATCAGCAGCTTGGGAGCAAGATAGCGATCCAGTGGCTTCTTGGTGGCATCCTGACGTATCCAATAACGCGCAATGGGATTTACATAAGGGCGAACATCAACACCACCTCGAAGCACTGGATGCCACTGAGAGGCATCCAGTGATGCCGGAGTGTTTCCTTCTGCGATAGCTGTCGGAGCATGAAGGAGTAGAGAATTATCTTTCCCAATTTCTTCACCTCGGTAGATCAAAACGAACTTATCCAGGTGTGTAAAGACCGGTTTCAGGTGCAGATGGTCTGGAGTATTCATTCGAGCATGCACGTCTTCTAACAGTGTTCCCTCAGCCTGGCTGAGAAAGTAACGCAGTTCTGAACCTGCTTGACGACGGAGAAGTGTTTGTGCAACATATTGTTTCTCTACCGCACGCTCTTCTGCATCAGCCATTATCAGGGAAGCATTATATTCATTCTTTATATGAGTAGCAGTTGTTAAGAGAGAGGAGTGTTGCCATTGTTCACGTTTCCACGAGATTACGTGCTTTTGAGGTGGTGGATATTTTTGCGCAATAAGTACTACAGCACCCACTGATGCCGAAAAAACATTAGATAGGTGCCAGAGAGCATGGATTGTTGTCTCACTTAGCAGGCGTTGTCGCGCTCGTGCAGCATTTGTGCGTGCCAGAAATGGATCGGGAAGAACAAGACCTATCCATCCTCCAGGACGTACTACTTCTAATGCAAGATGGAGAAAGAGCAGGTAGCTATCAGACTGACCTTGCTTAGCAAAGCGATATCCACTTAAATCGCTATTTTTTGCAGCCAGGTAGGGCGGATTCGCTAAAAAGAGATCAACCTTCTTTCTTTCTCCCCATGGAAAAGCCAGTGCATCTGCCTGATGGATATGCAGAGAAGGAGGCTGTTTTACCGCTGATGAACCGGTAATATTGACATGTGTGAATGTTGTGCGCACCTGCATTTCAGCCAGAAAGCAGGCAACCGGATCAGGATCGAATCCCCAGATATTGCGTTGCACCAGAGTAGCATACTGTCTGTGTAATGTACCGCGTTGCTCTAGAGAAAAGAGTAAGCGTCGTGCCGCGCTTGCAAGAAAGTTGCCACTTCCACAGGCAGGATCGAGGACGCGGATGCGAGAGAGATTCTGTTCAGACGTATATCCACATGTATCCAGAATCTGCTCGACAAGTGCAGGAGGAGTTGAGAAATGGCCACGTACCTTGCGTTCTTTCGTAGACAGGTTTGTCTCGTACCAGCTCAGCAGCTCGTCTATTGCCATTCGGTGCCCTACCCTATATTAGACCTTTCCTGGGGATCTTTCTGCTGTAGACGTTTCAGGGCTTCATGGGCAGCGATTCTACCGGCCTCTTTAATACTTGATGCCTTACCTGTTGCAAGTAAGTGCTGACCTTCAAAGACACCTACCTCGAAGATACGATCGTTCGAGCGTCCGCTCTCTTGAAGGACACGATAATGTGGAAGATGCCCTGAGCGTTGCAGAATCAGCTTTTGTAGCCGACCTTTGGGATTAGTATCAACGGCATGTGCGCTCACCTGCTCAATTACAGGGAGAATAACGCGCCCAACAAATAGACGAGCCGCTTCTGCTCCCTGATCAATCTGAATAGCTCCGACAATTGCTTCCAGCACGTCAGCGCACAGCGAATCTCGTGATCGCTCATTAAACGTACGTAAATTTGCAACGTCCACACGGATAAACGGAAACAGACCGAGATCCTGTCCAACTCGCGCAAGCACACGACGACTGACGACCTCTGATTTCAACGCCGTCATCTCCCCTTCCGTTGCTTCAGGAAGAGAACGATAGATATGCTCGACGACATGTGCACTGATAATCGCATCGCCCAGGAATTCGAGCGTATCGTATGAATCGCGTGTTGCTGTCTCCGAACAACACGAATGATGTGTTGTTGCGCGACGAAGCAGACTACGATCAGCGAATCTTACTTGTAGAAGAGCTTCCAACGCCGTTAAATTGTTGCTCATCTCTATATCTTCCATATATATCATTATATCTCAGGCAATGGAAAGGCGTCGAGTTAACTTCAGTTTTTATCCTGTAACGTATTGTGTGAAACCAATCTTCCTAGGAGTAGGAAGATTGGTCGTGAAGGAAGTGCATAAGAATGTCAGGTTGATGAAAAAGAATTTTTGCTATACATTCGTCTCTTAAAGCGACCGTCGAATAACTCTCTGAGAGAGGTTGTGAAATTGTAAAGGAGCGACTTTATGTCACATCACACTGTACACGCTTCGAGTATCCCTATCGTGAACAGAACTGTACGTATTCGTCCATATCAAGAAGAGGATCGGAAATTTGTGCTTGATCTCACGAGTAGATTGACAACAGGCATGCCTGCCTGGAGAAGTCGTGAGAAAATGGCTGCTACGATGCACCGGTATGCACTGGAAAGTATAGAGAACACACGGCCCGACGAGATGGTTTTTGTGGCCGTGGATGAGCGAGAACAGCAACTTGGGTTTATCAGCGTTCGTCACAACGTCAACTTCACAGGTGAGATTCAAGCTTTTATCGGCGAACTGGTAGTTAGCGTTGAGGCAGAGGGCCACGGTGTTGGTCATGCACTTATGGAAGCCGCAGAGCATTGGGCACGTTCACGTGGCTACAGCATTATCGTGCTGGAGACTGGTGCTGAGAATACACACGCTCGTGCATTTTATGAACATCGGGGCTACTTGAATGAAAGTGTTCGCCTGGCAAAGCTGCTCTAAAATATTGCAAAATACTGAAAGAAGACTTATCGCTCTTTAAAAGATGAGTCTTCTAGTTGCCTTTCTTCCTTTCCTCCTCTTCGTCTGCCATAGAAAAGTACATACATATGCGTATGTACTTTTGTTCTAGCCCGTGATAGACTTCCCTCTATCAAATACCTATCTGTGTTTGCCAGATTTCCGCTTTTTCCTTAGGCTAGAGTATATAGTCTAATAGCGAGGCATAGTGCGCTATAATAGAAACGCAAATAGTTCTAGTGGGGTGGTTTATGTTCTCTATCCCGTTTCAAAGTGTAATGACGGGGCTGATGTATATAACAATGGCGTTCTGGGTAGGGGTACAGCTATGGCACTTCTTTGCTTTGCACCTTGTCAGCGAAAATACTGGGGAGCAACTTCGCATAGATCTGCAGGCACAGCGCCTTTTTGAACGTTTCCTTGCTTTACCCTTGCTCCTCTTGCTCTTTCTCTGTAACCTTAGTGTTCTGATCGGACAACGTTTCCTGACAACAAATGGTCGAGTAGCGACAACTATCTCAGTACCTCTGTTCTTTGTACAGGGCTTGAATGTATACAGGGTACTAAGCGAAGTTGTGATCACACTGGCAATAGGTCTGGCTCTCTACAACATATTGACTGCAAGGGGCGTGTCTGCCTGGAAAAGTCTGCTGTCATGGGGAAACTTGCTTTTAGGATTTGCACTGGTTTTGTTCGTTGTGCTATCTGAAGAACCTTCTTTCATTACAGGAGCAGTACTTGTCTACGTCATTCTGGCAGAATGGCTACGTTTCTTCGCTACTGCTCTTTTACTCGGTGGCATTGCATATCTTGCTATTATCTATCTCTCCCTTCTACGCAAGGAGACACTATCCGAACAAGCTAGAATACTTGTAAAACTCCTTGCTCGCTTCGCTCCTCTTGCTCTTATCGGGACCATAATACTGATTGCAACCGAGGTCTTTCTAGTGGAAACGTATACAGCCGCTGGAAATGTGCTACTTCCAATCCTCTATGATCGTCTATTTCTTATGAAACTTGGGCTGATCTTGCTATTGATAGGCGTCTGTTGCTGGCTATTTGTCTTATTGCGTCCACAACTCGGCGGAAGTGTGAAAAAGTATCTCGCATTACAGGATCAATACATAGTGCAAACAGGGCCTAATGGTTCTGCTCCTTTTGAACGTCAGGGTCGGTTGCTCGATAGGACGATAAGAGTGCAGATCCATGATGCAAGCAATGGACTCCGTGTTGCGGCTGGATTGGGCGTGTTCGTTTTGCTCTGTAGCGGAGGTATGAGTGTATTGGAGCATACGTTTCAGTCGCAACATGCAGATACAAGTCAGCAGACAGAACATTCTATAGTTCCACCGAAGCCAGTAAGTAAAACTACGCGAACACGAGATGGTGCCCTTACTCTGGAGATACGTGTTGCACCTGATCAGCCTGGAGAAAATACATTTACAGTTCGTATTCTAAGTGCGAATAAAGCAGCGAATGTGCCGATGAAGGATACAATGGTGACAGTTTTTACCTCGATGTTGGATATGGACATGGGAACAGACGTGCTGCATTTGCAGTCAAACGATACGGAGCTGTTTCAGGCGAAGGGGTATCTAAACATGGCAGGAAACTGGCAACTTCGTGTTCTGGTACAGACACCCGATACACTCTCCCATGATGCAATCGTCAATATATATGCTCCAGCTTAGAAAAGTGCTGGGAATATCAAAAACACATAGTGGAATGGTGGAAATGGTTCTAAGAGAGTTCATGGAGAAAATTTGCTATAGTTAGTATAGCTGTTTGGAAAAATTTGGAGACCAATAATTTTTTGAGGAAGGGGAATCGTGTGTTTCAGGCAAGAAAATACACTCTGTTGCTACTTAGCATAGTTGTAATATTGTTAGCGGGATGTGGCGAGGCTGATACGACACAGTCGGCATTGCCTGGAGGTGAACGTGTCAATATCTTTGGGACGAATGCAAACCATGCCCATTCGATAGTTGCCCTGCCAGACAATGTGATCGTCATGGCGACTCACTACGGAGTGTTTCGCTCAACAGATGCAGGGAAAAGCTGGGAAACGGTTGCAGCAGGGCCTGGACAGTTGATGGAAGGGTTGATGGCAGACTCCCTGGTTGTAAGTCCGCTCAATTCACAACGAATGTTTCTGCTGACCAAACCTGCGCTTTCTGGAGCAAAGGGCACTCTAGGAATCTATACGAGTGCCGATCAAGGACGTAGCTGGAAATTAAGTATTGCAAGCAGGGAGCTTGGTGATCCGTATCTTGTCCGAGCTGGGAACGATACTGCTGATGAAGTCTACACGTATATTCCTAAATTAGGAGCGCTTGGACTCAAAGTAAGCCGGGATGCTGGTCAGCACTTCACTCAAACAGGTACGCTCCCTTTTGGACGTATCCTCAATCTTCTGGCTCTTCCAGGTGTTCCCGGTCAACTCCTTGTATGTGGTGATGAAGGGATGGCTCGTAGTGCCGATGATGGTGCACATTGGGAGATAGTCCAGGGCATTACTCAAAATGGTGCGACGGACGGAATCACAAGTATTGCTACGGCTGGTCCCAATAGTCCTATCTATGCGGCTGGTGATCGGGGCATCTATGTCTCCCAGGATGGAGGAAAAAGCTTTACTGTTACTTCATCATCACTTTATGGGGGGCTGGTAGTCTCGCCAGCGCAAACGCAGGTGCTTTACGGGATAACGGGGCGTGCGCTCTATCGTAGTGCCGATGGTGGTCATTCATGGAATGCTTTGCCGGCTGTTAATGCTCCAGGACGACCAGAATTCTATGCACCCGATCCAAAGGATGCAGCACAGGTCTATGTGGCGCTATCATATCCAACATCGGTCTATCGTTTTGATCAAAATAGTGGACAGTGGATGTCACTGACGCCCAAATCCTGATGAAAAATAGAGGGTAGTACAATTATGCTTGCGCGTGTATTGCGTCACTTTCTTCCAGTTTCATTCGCTTGCGTTTTGTTATTGCTATTTCCGGTTTCATCTCGTGCTGATGGTGGTGCCCCTCAACGTGCGTATATCGCTGGAGCTGGGAAAGGGATAGGGATCATTGATGTTGGACAGCAGAAAATGATCGATTCTCTGAATATCGAAGGCGATCCACATATGATCCTCTTGAGTCTGGATGGGCGCTTTTTGTACGTTACACAGCCACAATTGGGGCGCGTATCAGTAATTTCTGCGAAGACTGCGGAGACAATTTGTAGCGCAAACGTTGCTGGTAAACCCACTCTCCTGGCGCTGGATGTTAACGCAAATATTCTATTCGCAGCGGGAAATGGAGCGTCGAGCGCTGTCTCTCTCGATCCTACAAATTGTCAGACAAAACGAACTTTTCGGGTGCAGGGGCAGGTCTCTGGGCTGGCTGTAGCTGCTGTGTCAACATCGCCCACGATTAATGGAGGAGGTAATCAGATCTGGATTGCTGATGACACCTCCTTGACCGCTTTCGATGAGCAAAGTGGGAAGCAGATTGCAGCCGTTCCTATTCCTGGAGGCCCGCAGTATCTCTCTATTCCGCCTGGTGCGACCTTGTATGCGACGACTCGTGATGGGAGTGTAGTAGCGGTAGACATTAACTCGTATAATGTGATCAAGCTTGTTTCAGGTGGTGTCTATGGACCAATGGATTTTGATGAAACGACAGGACAGGTGTATGTGCCAGATCAACAGAACAAGCAGTTGCTCGTTCTTGACCCGGTCAATAGTGGCTTTAAAGCGCCATCTGAACCACGTCGTACGATTCCACTTGGAGTTCGCCCTGAATCAATTGCGATCACGAGTGATGGGCAGTTGGGATTTGCTGCACTTGCCGGTGGAAACGTTGCTATGCTTGATATCCTTGCACATCAGGTTATTACAACGGTCAAAGTTGATGGCAATCCACACTTTATTATCACTGGTCTGAACCCTCCTCTGGTTGCTACAACACCACAACAAGCTTCAATCTTTGGCGCTATCGCAAGCGTTGCTGCATATATTATTGTGATCGCTCTGCTCATTGTACCTGTTGTGCTATTCCGCCGCTATGCTAAGTTAAAGAAGCCAAATGAAACAGAAAAGGATGAAGAGCATACACAAGATGAGGTGACTGCGGTGACAGTTCAGGATCATGTGCAACAGGGTAATGCCGAGAGGCAAAGAAGAGAGTAATAAGTTGGATACGCAGAAAATATGATATTGAGATAAGCCCTGTCCTTTTATAAGAAAGCGGTAAGTCCAAGACAGGCAAAGAGGCTAGTAACTTCCGCTAGCCTCTTTCTTATATTTAGCGCGTCAGATCGTGTAGCATGAATTTACGACAGAAACACTGTCCTTACTCTCTTGTCACAACTTCAAGGATTTCAGGTGCTCTTCTGAGCATGCGAGGTGCAACTAGCCAGGTAGTGATGAAGTAGATCGTCATCCCATAGACCAGTGAAAGTGGCACGCTGATAGTCCAGATCCATTGTGCATTAAAGAAAAGTGGGAGTATGACGCCGAGCAGGACTGGTAGGAGAACAATGATTGCTACAATCAATGCTACTATCGAAATGACACCATACAAACATCCCTCTTCAGCGGACATATTGCCCGTTGTGCGAAAGCCACGCATGGATCTTGGCGCGCGCATCGGGTAAAACGTGGAGGTGAAGTTTCCGATGGCGAGGATCACGCCCATACCTGCTAGTCCAATTATCAGTGAGGGGACAAGGAATGCCCAACCGTTGACAACAAAAGCGATACCAAACGCCAGGATTAGAATTTCCCCCAGCCCAAGCAAAAAGACTGCTAGATTCTTTCCCCACAAAATGTAACGTGGCTGTGTCGGGAACAGAAAAAGTGTTGTCAGGCTCTGACGCTCAAAACCAAGGGTGTTGAATGCCAGTGTGAATAAGGAGAGCAGTACGACATTCGGTACGTAGAATTCCAGCCAGGATTGTGACCAGAGTGGAATACCAGTGCTCGATCCCCGTGGTACAACAAGCACAACAATGAGAACAATAACCGAGAAAAGTGAGCGGATCAACAGGCTTTTCAGTTGTGGATCACGCCATAGGTATTTAAGATCCTTAACCATAACCGCACTAACGACTGGTGGAAGCAGGCCTGCAAGTGTTGAAGTCTGGGACGAATATGTCCCTTGAACGGTCGTAGCCGCATGACGATGGCGAACTGTGCGCGCCTGCCCAGCACTCTCTCCTGAACTGGTTAAACCTCGCTCAACAAGGAACTGCCAGAAATAGAGAAAGAGACAACTGATCACCAGCAATGCAGCCAGCCAGACAAAGGCAAGCCCCCAGTCGCCGACTGCTGCCTGCTGAATTGCTCGCGCCGCCATACCAGAAGGGAGCCATTGCAGAAATGGTGAGTAGGCGGCATTGGTGAGGCTTTGAGCAAATCCTGCTGCCAGGAGCGGACGTAAGGCAAACTGACAGAGGTAAATTGATGAGAACAGCAGCACACTTACCAGTGCAATCAGCTCACGGAAGCGTCGGCTCTGCAACAAGGGTTGCAGGAGCGCTACGATAAGCTGGCTGATACTGACAAGTTGCACGTAAAAAACAAGCATTGTCAGGAGAGCAAAGAGTCCGAGTGGTATTGTAAATGCCCATCCGGCCACAATAGCCACGAATAGTATGAGGAGAGCAACAACGCTGAGATCAAGTACTGTAGAAAACAATAGGCTCAGCATCAGCTCGCCACGTGTCAGCGGGAAGAGCGCTAGCTTTGACAGATCCAGGCCCTCGTTTGTATTGATTTGAAGCAATGGCAGGAGAACCCAGAGGATATAGACTCCTGTAAGTACCAGAAACAGTACCTCTGCATTGGCGGGGGCGGGCAGACCACGAAAGGCAAAGAAGAAGGAGATGCTAATGCCACCAACGAAGAAAAGCACAAAAAGAGCTAGAATGATGACGGAAAGGATACGGCTTGAACCGCCGCGAGCAAAACCGCGCGTAAACATTTTCCAGCGCAGCCAGAACAGCCATCGCAGTTTATCAGCATGTATATTCATACATGTCCTCCTCTGTTACTCAAGCCAGCTTAAATTATGCGTCTCATTGCGTACACCAATCACATTGAGGAAAATGTCTTCCAGTGTCGCATCTTTATTGTTACCACTTGCCCGCTCACGCAATTCTTGTAACGTGCCCTCGGCGACCAAGACGCCCTGGTTGATAATGCCGACGCGTGTGCTCAGACGCTCAACCACCTCCATGATATGCGAGGAGAAAAAGACGGTCGTTCCACGCCTCGTCAGGTCATGCAGAATATCGCGGATAACACGTGAGCTGACGGGATCAATGCCTTCAAACGGTTCATCGAGGAAGAGCACCTGAGGCCGATGAATAATCGCAGCAGCCAGCGCAGCTTTTTTACGCATACCGACAGAATAATCAACAATTAACTTATCTGCGTCGTTCGCTAAGTCTAGCACTTGCAGAAGCTCTTCAGTACGAAGCTGAATATCAGCCTCTGGCACTCCATACATATGCCCGGAGAACGTAATAAACTCCCTCCCGCTCAAACGCTCGTACAGATTGAGGTATTCAGGAAGCACGCCCATCAGGGCGCGTGCTCGCAGTGGCTCTGTCCAGACATTGACCCCATTGATCCAGACATTGCCTCCACTCGGACGCAAAAGCCCGGTCATCATTTTAATAGATGTCGATTTACCGGCTCCATTTGGTCCAAGAAAACCAAAGAACTCACCAGGGCGAACGGCTAGATTCAAGTGATTGACAGCCATCTTCTGACCGAAAACACGTACCAGATCATGTGTTGCTACCGCATATGGCCTGGGTGGTTGTTGCTGTTGTCCTGTTTGAACCATCCCTGTCTGTGTATTCGAAGCGACAGACACCTGCGGCTGCGGTGTCGCATTCTGCTCAGGAAATGTTGACATAGTTTCCTTCCTTTTCTCAAGAGGAAATATTGCTATATGCTATACAAGGTATAACACATAGCTATTGCCGT
>DAOUDD010000102.1:0-15317 GCA_034431765.1 Ktedonobacteraceae bacterium
CCTACACTGTCGCTCACAACCTACACTGTCGCTCACAGCCTACACTGTCGCTCACAACCTACACTGTCGCTCACAACCTACAACACGACTTTCAATCCATAACATAACCCAATAAACACAATCAATACACGAAAAACACATTGCGTACCAAAAATGCAATGGATTGTGAAAAATCATTTATCGCACTAACGCAATAATTCTCAACCGTCATTGTCGTGTCCTCTTTCCCTCTCCTCTCCTTTGCGCGTAATCCCATACAGCAGTGTAGAGACCACCTGCTCAATTGCCTCCTCTCGCGAGAGATGTTCCAATGGCAGCAATTCAGTCAGTCCCCGCCCAATAGCAGACATCACAAACGTCATCGCAAGCATATGCACAAATAGATTTGCATCTATATCCTTGCGAAAAACCCCGGCCTCCTGCCTCTCCTGAACATAGGTCGTTATAAACTTACGTCCGTTCGCGATCCGCTGTGCCAGCAATCGAGCTGCCTCAGGATGTGTATGGACGAGCAGCACGCTTAAACGTGGTAGATCACCCTGTGCGATAAATGCATCGTAAAAACCTCCTGCAATCCGACGGAGTACCATTTGCTCATCAAGTGAATCCGTGTCCTGTAGCTCCTGCTCAATCTGTTCCATGGTACTGCGCAACGTTGCGTATGCAGTATGCTGCTCAATGATCGCTCTCAGCAGCTCATCCTTTCCACCATAGTGCCAGCATACCGCACCACGTGAGACATGAGCCTCCGCTGCAATCTCATCAAGCGTTGCAGCATTTATTCCCGAACGCGCAAATACACGGAGCGCCGCCCCAAGAATAGCTTGCCGATTATCCAGCACCTCCGTCTCTTCCAGCGCCCCCAGGCGTATCAGCTCAGCTCGTAACTCCTCTTTGCCCCCTGCAAAATGATAGTAAAAGGCCGGACGCGAGAGATCTGCTGCTTTGACAATCTCATCAACAGTAACCCCATCAAAAGAACTCTGCTGTGCCAGCCGCTCCGCCGCTTGCAACAGGCGCTCTCTCCCATCTCCTCCATCTTTCCCCCCCCTTTTTCTCTTCTCGATGGAAAATCCAGCCATTCCTTTTCCTCGTGCTCTGGTAACATCCATGTCTATACTATACGGAACATACAGATTGTACTGTATAGTCTACAGATGTAGTGTAGCAAAAGGAGAAAGAAGATGTCAAGGTCATGGGAGGAATCGGGGAACAATTCATTTTTCGCAGAGCATACGCATAGTGTAATGAGGAAGCGAGAAGAAAAGAAGGAGATTCATGTAAATAGTTGAGATTTTTGCAAGCTGGCCGCCTTGCAAAAATCTCAGCTATTTGCAAACTACTGCCTACAATTTCGTCATGGGCTAAAATAGAGGTGAGTTAGAATGGAAACACCTTGACCCTACGAAACTGCATGTTCCGGCGTTGTCTCTGCTTCCTTCAACTGCGTCGGAAACTGAAACACAAGCGTATATTCGCCAATGTAAATATTGTCGCCATTCGCAAGGGGATACGCCATCTCCGCAGGAATCGTCTGCTTGTTGATTACGACTCCATGTGCACTGCGTGTGTCGTAGATAAAGTAGCGCCCCTGCTCGTAACGTACCAGGGCGTGGTGACGCGAGGTGGTGGCATCGTAGTCGAGCAAGAGATCACTCGAACCTGCACGCCCAATCGTCGTCTCCTCGCGCTCCAGTGTATAATAGCGTGGTTCTTGCAGATAAGAAGATGAAATAACGAATTGTGCTAGCGGCTGCACACCTGCCTGAGTTCCACTGACAGCCTGTGCGTCTTGCGAGTTTACCAATGCTGCCACTTCTACAGCCTCTGCCGGCTGCTCTCCCTGTTGCTCATGAAGCGGTCCACTGCTCTCTTCCATTTGGACATGCTCTCTCTGCCTACCAGCCACTTCACTTTCACCCTCTCCTACTTCAATGTTCTCAGACAATCCTTCCGTTTCGGCTTGCCCACGACCGTCTCCAGGTAGCGCATCGTGAGCCTGAACATGTTCCCTCTCAGCCTGAACTTCAGTATTGTATGCCTGAACGTGCTCTCCTGATCCTTCAAGCTCAACACTCTGAGCCTGAACAGGCTCGCTCCCTACCTCAGACTCAGCAGCATGACTCTGAACGTGCTCGCTCCCCGCTGCGGATTCAACCGTATCTCGCTGGGATGAAGCGTATGCAACCTCTTCGTCAGTCTCAGCTGATACAGTTGGCTGAGCCGATACTGCTCTCTCGTGTCCCTCTATTGCAGGTGCTTCCCCCTCATCCACATCGACTGTCTGCTCTACTTCTACCGATGACACAGCCTCTTCACTCTCTCTGGCATCGCTAATATCAGAGATATAGTGTTGCGCTGGATCATCCTCTACCAGCCCGGACGCGACCCCTTGCTGCTGGTTGCTCTCTCCAGCAGCAATCTCAGCAATTCCTTGCAGCGTTTGAGCTAATTCCTCGCTGCTCTCAGGTTCGTCTGCTTGAGTGGAAGCATTGTCTTCTTCCGCTCCTTCTGGATCCGTGTCCTGTTGCAGAGGCTGGTGCTCCTCGATACGTGCTTGAGGAGCCGGAGGTGCGGCTGGGGATGGCTGAGCTGGTGGCGTTACCTCTGGTTGGGCCTGTGTTGTCGGAGGTAACTCTGGCTCCGCTAAAGGTTGGGCGATGTCGGGTGCGGGGGGGATCACTCCCGGCTCAGGATCAGGTGCAGGAACAGGCGCTTCCTGCGGTGCTGGCTGTGCTGGATCGGGAAGCGGGGTAGGAGGCTGTTCGCCTGGACGCGGTGAGGGAAGGTCGGGGTCGATCTGTGGTGCAGCTTCGGGTTGCGCCGGTTCTGGCTCCTGCTTCGCCAGCGTGGTCAGACGGCGCAACGCATCATAGTCAAGCAGAAATGAGGTCGATATTGGCTCCGGCGTCTCCTGCTCCTCTGCTGTCTCTGTAGCGAGATTCTCTAGAGCTGCTATGTTTTGGGCTTTTTTATAGGTAGCAGCAGATTCTGCTGGAGCTTCTGTTTGTGCGGCGGTTGGTAAAGAGATGGCTTTGTGCTGCAATGTCTCCTCCATCTCTTCCCTCTCGCTATAGTGCAGTGTCGCAAGCGGTCTGGTCTCTTTCGTATCGCTCGTTGCCGCTTGCAACGTGCGTAGCGCTTCGATAAAGGCAAGCACCGTTGGATAGCGTTCATCCGGGTAGGGGCTGAGCGCGCGGCGCAGTATGCCTTCATGTTCCAGTGTTACCTGCGGATGTAAACCTACCAGCAAGGGAAAAGTTGCGCTCCGTTTCGCCTGTTCAATCTCCTCTGGTGAACCCAGAAACGGTGGACGCCCCGCCAGCCACAGATAAAGAATAACAGCTAGGGCATACTGATCACTTGCCGCTGTAAGGCGACCTCGGCTCTGCTCAGGTGCAGCAGTTATCGGTAAGCGCGCCATCTGCGGCCGACCATTGCGCCGCACAAAATAAGCGGTTCCTACATCGGAGAGTAAAAATGGCGCAAAATCAGTATCAGCGGTTCCACCTGGATCTCGCAGAACCAGGATATTCGCAAGTGTGAGCGAGCCATGCACATACCCATAGCGGTGGATATTATAGAGCGCCTGCGCAAGCTGATGCGCATACGTCACTGCATCCTTGAACGCGAGAGGTGGAGCAAACCATGCACGTCCCTCACTATTGAGCAGCGAACCCGCCCTGACAAAACGACGCACGATATAGAGCTGCCCATCCACCTCTCCATAGTCCAGCATCGCCGCCTGATATGGATGAGCTAGCAGACTGATACTCTGCATATCACGGAAGAATTGACGGCGTGCAGAATCCGGCAACCTGGACCAGGGATGAATCAATTTCAGTGTTACTGCCCGTTGTAGCATCATATCTTCCGCTTCATAGCTCACACCGGATGTACCACTGCCAAGCTGTCGAACTACACGGTAGCGCTCAAATTTCTGGCCTGCTTGCAGGACAACCATACTAAACCTCACCTTGTTTTAGATTAGAAAGATCTCTCCATGCCGCACACCATTGTAACATATCGACCTGCTCAGGAGTAGCACTTTTGTACAGGCAGCCAGATATATAGATAGCAAAGCCCCACTACTTCGCTTCTCCAGTCGCTTTCTTGCGTTTCAGGTACAGCCTGAGCACGATAAGAAGTACTACCAGAACAATAGCGCCTCCCAAAAGCAAGGAGATATTGCGTGCCAGCCCCTCAACCTGTGCAAAGTTATTGTGGAAGAAGCGACCTGCATAGTATCCCAATAATCCGTATATCGTTGCCCATAAAATTCCACCTGCCGCATTGTAAAGGAGAAAGGTGCGCCAGTGCATCTGGTTTACCCCTGCCAGAAAAGCTGCCCACGCTCGTAAAACCGCTACAAAACGACCCAGGAAGACTGTCTTATCCCCATGCTTTGCAAAGAAGCGCTGTGCACGCTCAAGATGTTCCGGTTTCAGATGAATATATCGTCCATATTTCTCGACCAGTGCCTTCCCACCGGTCTTCCCCGCATAATACCCCAGATTATCTCCGACAATAGCACCTAGAGCAGCGCATACAATAATAATCGGCACCTGTAACTGCACATCTGTAGCTGCATAAAACGCTGCCAGCAACAGCATCGTCTCGCCCGGAAAAGGAATTCCCGAACTCTCAATCATCACGAATAGTGCCACCGCCGGATACCCCACTACATGCAGCATATTCTGCAACAGTGCTAGAATATCAAACGCTATCGGCAACGACAGAGCCGAAAATTCTATACCTATCAATTGCATAATTTTTCCCATATCAGTAATACGTATAAGCTGAGAAAGATGTCCCCCAATAGCCACGGTTTGCACGCCCGTCTCGCTATAATCAACCTCCATCCGCCAAAGCATTCCCCAAAGAGTAAACCGAACAACTCGTAAATCTCGTAGTGTCTGCTTACATCGCTCTAGATGGAACACTTGACTATCCTACATCTATCGGCTATTATTATTCTGCAAGGTGCCTATTTCCACAGCGTAATTGTACTGCTTTCCGTTCTGTCAAATTCTTCGTTCGTAGCGCTAGACTTTCCGTATAATGCGTTTTTTATCAACAGACAGAAAATCTTCATGCACAGTTTGACTTCGCTATTGAAAAAAATGTTTGTTTCACAGAAAGGAGGTATAGACTACTAGTCGTCAAGATAAGTTGTTGGCTGAAATCAAGGAGGAAACAGCAGTGTTACGTATTCTTACGTCGAGATTTCTTCGTGCCGTTGTAACGTCCATAATAGCCTTGCTCTTGACCGCAGTTCTCTCCCTACCTACTGGCAGCGCTCTCGCTGCAAGTTCTCACGCGAAGTATCCTTCTTCAGTCTCCGCTTCCAGTACAGATTTTGCTTCGTATGTTGATCCCTTTACCGGTACGGGCGTCCAACCAGGGGCAGTATTTGGTGGTGGTGACACGTTCCCTGGTGCAGATGCTCCATTTGGCCTGGTGCAGTGGAGTCCAGACACGGCACTCTATAATTCCGGTGGCTACTGGTACCCCGATAACAGGATTAAAGGCTTTAGCCTTACTCACCTGAACGGAGCCGGTTGCAGTACCTTTAGCGACATCCCCTTCATGCCCTATGCTGGTACCGTCACAGACTCGCCGGCTACGAATCCTTCTCTCTACTATTCAACCTTCTCACACTCCAATGAGACAGCCTACGCTGGCTACTACAAGGTCAAGTTGGATAACGGCATAACGACTGAATTAACAGCCACACAGAGAAGTGGTGCGGGCCGTTTCTCCTATCCGCAAAACCAGACCGCAACACTGTTAATCAATGCTTCAGGGTCGATCAATACGGTCAACGACGCTCAGGTAAACATTGGGAAAGACACGATCTCAGGCTGGGCAAGCAGTGGCTTCTTCTGTGGAGCGCGCGATGTCTACCGCGTTTACTTCTGGGCACAGTTTAGCCAGCCCTTCGCGACGACAGGGACATGGCACAATAACATTGTCACTCCTGGCAGTACTTCAGCTACCAGTGAGCATACAACAGTCTCTCCGCAACTCAACCAGGTCTTCTCTGCACAGGCAAAGGTTGCAACAAAACAAAAAGTAACCCCAGCAGAGGCTCAGGCCGCGCAACAACATCCTGATACAACGGTCTCTGGCCCTGGTTCCGGTGCATTTGTGACCTTCAATACAGCCAAAAGTGCGGCAATCAGTGTGCGCGTCGGCCTCTCTTTTGTCAGTGTAGCTAACGCTCATATGAATGTGAACAATGAGAATGCTCACGGCAACTTTGATATAGCGCTCAAGCATGCTCACCAGACCTGGAATTCATGGCTTAGTAAGATTGACGTCAGTGGCGGCACTCCGACCCAACTCAAAACCTTCTACTCCGCCCTGTATCATGTCCTGTTGCAGCCAAACGTCTTCTCCGATGTCAACGGACAGTACATTGGCTTCGATGGGCAAATTCATAAGGTGGCAAGCGGACATGCCCAGTACGCAAACTTTTCAGGCTGGGATATTTATCGCTCCGAGGCTCAATTGCTCGCGTTCCTGGCTCCTCACGAGGCCAGCGATGTCGCACAGTCGATGGTCAATGACTACGCTCAGAGTGGACAGTTGCCAAAATGGACACTGGCGAATGCTGAAACCTATGTGATGGTTGGTGATCCTGCCGATGCGATCATTTCGGATATTTATGCATTCGGAGGTCACAACTTTGATACGAAAACCGCACTCGCGGCGATGATTAAAGAGGCTACCCAGCCCAATAACGTGCGTCCAGGCTTGAATTATCTCCAAACCCTGGGCTATGAACCGCTCAACGGTACCTATGGCTGCTGCAACTTCTATGGCCCGGCCTCAACCACTCTTGAGTACAACACCGCTGATTTCACTATCGGTTCGTTCGCTCAAGCGCTTGGTGACAATGCCGATTACCAGAAGTTCGTCGCGCGTTCACAGGACTGGGAGAATCTGTATAATCCTGCCGATAACTACCTGGAACCACGTTACCTGGATGGCTCTTTCCAGGGAGCATACGATCCAACCAGTGGTACCGGCTGGGTCGAGGGCGATGGAGCTCAGTACAACTGGATGGTTCCATTTAATCTACGTGGTCTCTTCGATGCATTCGGTGGCAACGCCAATGTTGTGAAGCGACTCGATACCTTCTTTACACAACTCAATGGTGGACCAAACTCACCATATGCGTTTCTCGGAAACGAGCCAACGATCCAGACACCCTGGGAGTACGACTACGCTGGTGCACCTTATCGAGCACAGCAGGTTGTCCGTGCTGTCCAGAACACGCTCTGGTATCCCGGTCCTGAAGGTATGGCGGGCAACGATGACCTGGGCACTATGTCGGCATGGTACGTCTGGTCCGCTCTAGGCATGTTCCCTGAGACGCCTGGCACTGCAAATCTCGCACTCTCCAGCCCACTTTTCCCAAGTATGACGGTTCATCGTGAGAGTGGACAAACGATTACTGTCAACGCGCCAGGAGCTTCAGCCGACGTCTTTTACATTCAGAGCTTGAAGGTCAATGGCAAAACGAGCACAAAGCCCTGGCTCCCACCCTCTTTTGTTGCTCACGGCGGTACGCTTGACTTTACGCTCGGTACCACCGCGAACACAACATGGGGAGCCAGCCCAGCCGATGCACCCCCATCTTACCAGTATGGTGAGGTAGGAACGTTCGTCTCCTTCGGTCCTGGTCGCGTTGTATTAGCTCCAGGGGACTCAACACAGGCGAGCATTCTAGGAAAGAATATTACCGGTAAGGGTACAACCATCAATTGGAGTGCAACACCACCTTCTGGTCTGACTGTGACTCCTACCACTGGCAGTTTCACAATAGCAGCTAATGGAACAGGAAATCAATCCTTTACCATTGCGGCCTCTTCTTCACTGGCAGAGGGCTACTATACAGTGACGTTCTCGCTGCAAACTGCCAGTGGACAGCAGTTACCACAGGTAAGTCTTCCTGTAGTCATTGCAAAACCAGGCAGTCTCCTACCATTCTTCAACAACACTGGTGTATCTGACGATGCCCACTCAAGTGCTGCCGACTACGACGGAGTAGGCTACAGCTATTCCGCACAGCAACTTATGCAGGCAGGCTTCACACCAGGAGCTAGCGTCACCGTTAATGGGGTTGCTTACACATGGCCCAGTGTGCAACCAGGCGTTGTGGATAACATCCAGGTCAACGGGCAAGCAATCCCAACGCCAAATGCTGCTGCTGGAGCCTCGCATCTCACCTTCCTTGGTAGCGCTACCAATGGTGATACTCAGGGGACGGTCACAATCACCTATAGCGATGGAAGTACCCAGACTGCTTCGTTTGGTTTCAGCGACTGGACGCTCGCTGCCGGTACTACACCAGTCGCATTCAACAATAGCGTTGCAGCCAAGATGTCTTATCGTAACTCTGGTGGAGCACCAGATAGGACGACGACGTATCTCTTCACGACCGCTGCAATCTCGCTCGACACGAGCAAGACTGTGAGCAGTATCACTTTGAATGGTGCAACCAATCAAGGTACGTTACACATCTTCGCATTCACAATTGCGTAGTGTTCTTGAACAACAGCGTCACCCCAAAGGAAATATACCCCCTTTGGGGTGATGCTCTTTGTGTAACTCAAATTTGTAAAAACTCAGAAATAAACGTCTATATCATCAGGCACTACACAACCTATTTCTGTACAAGGAGCTTCCTATGGCTATGGCTCAACAGATGACGAACGACCCACAACATATCGCTGCAACCCATGAACTCGGCGAACTCAAAGCTACATACAAGCCCGCAACCATGTGTTCTGTGCTTGTTTCACTTGCCATGGCCGCTTTCGGCTGCTTCTGGGCTATATTATCATTCTCCATAATTCAGATCTTCTCAAGAATTCCTATGTCACCCTTTACCGGCCTGCTACCAACACTGTTCCCACTGTTTGGACTTCTTTTCGTCGTATTTGCTCTATTCGGTCTCATCAGCGCCTATAAAAAGCGTGTACTGAGAGTGCACATATACACGGATGGATTCGCTTTCCTCGGACAGAATACCCTCGAAGTAGTTCATTGGCAGGAGGTGCGTTCCGTCTTGCATTCCGTAACTCAGCACCGCAGTACATCTACCGATTCAGATGGCTCTACCAGCACAACAACAAGCTATCACCACACCTATACAATAGAGTGCTGGCCTGGGAACGGCGTAAAGCTCGATGCGACTTTCGCACGTCTTCGTGAACTCGGAAAAACAATCGAAAGAGAGACCGCTCATTACCTCTACCCGAATGCCTGGCAGGAATACCAATCAGGCAGAACTGTCATGTTCGGCGCTCTCTCTGTGAGCCCTCAGGGGCTAGCTTATCAGGGAAACATTCTCCCCTGGTCAGCATTAAACGAGATCACTATGAACGAGAGCAGAGGCTTCATCACAATCAAACAGCAAGGCGCGTTCTTCCGTTGGGCGAACGTCTCCCTATCTACCGTCCCCAACATCGAAGTCTTCAAAGCCCTCGTAAACCACATCACCGGCGGTAAAGCTGCCTGATAGTGTTGCAAAGGACTACTCCACATCTTGGGAATGGGTGAGCACGCTCATACTCTCACCCATGAGTATACTCACCTTTCAAATAATGACTGAACTCACTTCCTCTTATCTTTAATTTAGACTATAATCTTTTTAGCAGACGGTCTCTTGCAAAGAGAAAAACGAGAAGCCGCTTATAAATCTCTTACCGGGCGGTATCCTTGTTGTCATACTGGTTCATTGCATGAATATCGAGAGGAACTGAGTGTATGAATACTTCAACAACTTCACAAAAATGGCCTATATCCTCATCAATTCCAGTCTTTGGGCTTTTTTCTTTCATCGTTGTCTACCTCTTCTCCCTTGCGTTTCTTAATTCTGTGTCCCCAGAGATCAGGAATAATCTTCCCTTGCAGACTGGAGAACTGAATGGACAGCAAATTGTCTCTTTACTTTCAATCAATGCAGGTATAGCGGCAGCCCTCGCGGGCATGCATTTCTGGGGACTCTTGATAGTCCTTCCCTGGAAATGGCTGCAAGCCCAACACTGGAGCATGACAGCACTGTTTGGCGGTCTCGTCGGCCTCATCGAAATAGTCTGCACATCAGCCCTGATGTGGATTGGATTTACCATTATACTTATAGCCATTACGCAGCCTCCTATTGCTACCGCTATCCAGGTGCTTGCTCTCCTCCCAATAAGCAGCGTCGGGTTGGGAATTTTCACTCTGGCTATTGTTGCTGTGGCCTCTAAAGGAACTGTCTTCCTGGTAGGAATTGCAGCCGGTACGGTCTTTGCATTACTTGCCCGCCGCCTCTTCAGTTGAAGCCAGCGTTGTTTTGCCCTTGCGGCAGCACCCTTCGCTCTACCCACAATCTGATACAATGGCGAACGTGAGAAGATTTCCACTGAACAGATGCCCTGAAACGACGTCCACTACTTATCAATGTAAGGGGATTTCGATCACGTACAGGCCTGGCACGTTCAAACTGTCACATTGGCTTACGCTCAATTTGAACCATGCCTTAAAAAAGTATTCCAGTCACCCATCCGTAATTCATTGCTCGTCAAATAGGGACCCGACTCCGTCGCGTCCGCCGCGATTCATCGCCTGTTTATCGCCTGTTCATTGGCATGGACGTGCATCTCGTGCCTTCTCGCGATACCCAGCATACTTTCTTAAACTCCATTTATCGCGTCCGCTGTCTCCCCCACACGTCCGTTTCGTCAGGCCGTCGGGCCGCACGGCTGTGAGCTATCACTATTCATCACCATGGGAAGGAACAGCATCTTCAGCGCGCCCGCCATGTCCGTTTTCCTCCCCGTTTGCCCTTGCCTCCCTACTCTGCCAGCAGTATCACGATCTACCATGCTTCTCATGTGATGGATACGCCCCCCGAAGCGTTCTACATACAGCAAGCTTGAAATAGATGGAGATAGTAGAGATAGCAAGATAGTAGAGGCAACAAAGCGTGATAGAGAAATATTCAGACCAATACACAATCAATGAGGCACTCCGAAAGACTACCCAGGTGCAGACCCGCAGTAAGCAACAAGGATTATTGTTCTGGTTGGACGCGTTCGTCCTCTTGTGTATGTGTGCACTTCTGTACTACGGAGCCTCCTGGCAGTACTCGATAGTCAATTCGGATGCCGCGCGCTACCAGTGTTACGCAACCGCCTTCTGGCACGGCCTCCCCGCAGTCCAGACTTTGCCTGCAATGCAGTGCCCATTCCTCACACAACCCACATCCGACACCACTGCGCTAACTCAGGAGATGCTGCTGGACCAGATGCGAGCGGCAAAACTGCCTGCACCTCTGCTTGCGTTCGTCGCAAGACAATCTCCCGCACAACCTCTGCACTCCCTGCCTGGCGAATATCCATTGCTCACTCTTATCCCATTTTCACTTGCTCTCCTTGCTCCACCAGTCTATCAAATTGCATTTGCGTTTGAAATGATCCTTCTCGCATCCGTCCTTTTCTTGTTCCTCTTGCACTGGAAATCGCGCTCTGCCGCCTACGTCTACGCCTTTTATATTGTCGTCGGGGCGTGGTCTACCGCTGCTGGACGCTATGATGTCGTTCCTGCTCTCCTCTGTTTCATCGCGCTGCTCTCTGCTCTACGTACACGTTGGAACTGGGCCTTCGCCCTGCTTGCTCTGGCGACATTGAGCAAGTTTTACCCGCTGATCTTGCTCCTTCCCTTCTTCATCGCACAGCAGAGAACCCTGCAGGGAGTATGGTACCGCTGGAAACGCTGGCAACCGTTTGCCGTCTTCGTCGCTGTCTCGCTCCTCGTCATGAGCCTCTCGCTCCTTTTGAGCGTCACTGGCACACTCTCTCCCCTGAGCTACTTCGGCTATCGACCCGTTCAGATAGAATCGCTCCTCTCCTCGCTCACCTGGCTAGTCAGCCTACTCGGAGAGACAAAGCTTAGCTTTGCGTACACTTTCGGCTCCCTCAATGTCCTCAGTTCAAACGTTGCCCTCTCGTCAGCGCTCTCCTTGCTCGTCATGCTTCTGTTAGCCGCTGCTCTCCTTTTCACCTACTGGCTGCAGTGGATAAAGAAAATCGACCTTGCCACGGCCAGCCTCTTAACTCTCTTGATCGTTATGGTCACCGGCAAAGTCTTTAGCCCCCAATACCTGCTCTGGATTATCCCTCTCCTCGCCTACATTGGTGAAAGAAGGCTTGTATGGGTTGTCTGTTGGGGGCTGATCGGCTCAATCACCAGTGCCGTCTTCCCATACGTCTACAACCAGCTCCCTATCTTGCTTGTACCCACCATCCCTCTCTTCTACCCGCTGACTACGCTCCGTAACCTGCTCCTCCTCGCATTCATCGGCTACCTTCTGTTCTCCAGTGCAAGAAAACTCCCTATACAGCATGTAGCTGATGAAGTTGCTGATAAGGTATCCTCTTCGTAAGGAGGCGCTGGTCAGGCGGGGAAGAACCTGTATGTCAGGTTTTAAAAACTTTTTCAAACGTTGAAACGTCATGCACCAACGGCACATGACGTTTCAACGTTCGGGATCTCTTATACCCTGGCTTTCCTACTTCCACACATCGGAGATCGTAGCAACAGTTGCGCTATTGTTGGCATATGGCAAACCGTACATATCCTCTAGCGTGCGCAACGTGTTGTAGTGGTTAATCGACTCGCTATACTGTCCTGCTTTCACCATCGGACCCACGAACAGAGTCGGAATCTGATTCCCACTCGCACTATCATCCTCATCCCACGTCACGATCAGCAAACTATTATGGGTCTGCTCCCACTGTTGATACCCGTCAATATTATTCTGGAGCCACGTATCCCCTTGCTGGACCGAGGCCGAGTGCATATCATTTTGCTGATTTGGCACTACAATCGAAACTGTTGGCAGCTTGCTATAATCGCCTGGGAAGCTCGTCCACGGCTGATTTGCACTTGCCGGCACATCGCTAAAATCTACCCACGGATTATGCTTGCGTGCATACAACGGATTGAGCGCGCTCGGATACGTACAGCCAGTATAACCAGCAGAGGGCATGCTCTCTGAGTAGCCCGTGAAGCTGAACTTCGCGCCGATCAGCTCTCCACCTAGATTCGGCCCACTGTAGTTCTTCGGACAGGCGTCGCTGGTCAGACCCTGCGTCGATCCCGAAAAGAGCGCTAGGTAGTTTGGCTCACTTGGATGCCTCACGCCGTGCGCATTGGTAAAGGAAGCTCCCTGTTGCGCCAGCGAATTGATATAGGGCGCATCCGAAGACCCGATAATCTGATCATACGAATGATTCTCCTCGATCACAATCACCACATGGTCAGGACGAGGCACGCTCACTGCCTTCGTCGCCGCCCTTGCACCCGTTGCGGAACTATAAATAAAGAATCCACTCAATAGAACGAGCAGTGTTCCAAGGGCAAATACACCCTTATGGTAAGAGGCTAGAGACATAAACTGCTTCTTCAAAATGACTCCTTTCTGAAAAGAGGCTTCCATGTCATCGCGCTGTTCCGTGCGCAAATCTCTAACAAGACGTGTCAGCATGCTAGATAGAAAAGAAACTGACTACTTAGAATGAACGGTGCGCTACAGCGCTTTCTCGCAACAGATCGCAATCACCGCCCCTATAAATATAGCAGCCCATTGTAATGCATGTTTTATGAGCGTGTTAAGCTACTTTTGTGGAGAGGTTTTCTAAGGCTGATACACGTATAATAGAGCTTGACAAATTGCTCTTTTCGGTCTATTGTAGATATATTCAGTCTATAATAGCGAGGTAACCGCTTGAAGTATTCAAAAGCAACGAATTACGCGCTCCATACAATGCTGTATTTCGTGGCTGTCCCGGCGGGCAAAACAATTGCAGTACAACATATGGCAGAGATACTCAATGTCTCTCCATCGTATCTGTCCAAAATTTTGACCAAACTGGTAAAGGCCGGGATCATTGCATCTACGCCAGGAGTGAGTGGAGGATATACGCTGCTGGAGCAGAAGGAGAAACTTTCCTTTCTGCACGTGATTCATGCCATTGAAGGGACCGGATCGTTGTTTCACTGTGACCTGCAACATCGTAGCCCCTCCTGTCTGATCCAAGGAACGATGGATCAGGCCGAGCAAGCGATGGAACAGTATTTGCAGGAGAAAAAGCTGCTTGACCTGCTCAAAAATTTCGACCAGGAGTGGCTTGCAACGGTTGCCAATACCTTTCACTGATCTTTTTTTAACATATTGCAGATAACATATGTCTGTAATATCTCTAATTATGAAGGAGAAAACGATGATTCTTGATTGTGCAATTATTGGTGGTGGTCCAGCCGGTTTGAACTCCGCCTTAGTGCTGGGTCGAGCCAGGCGCAAGGTCGCGTTGTTTGATGACAACAGGCCACGCAATGCCGTGACTCAACACTCACACGGTTTCCTTACCCGCGACGGAATATCCCCGGCTGAGTTTCGCGCGCTAGGTCAGCAGGATATCACCCGCTACCCTTCAGTCCAAATTCACCCCACGCGGATCGAGAATGTGCTCAAGCAGGAGACATCCTTTAAGTTGGTTGCTGACGATGGTGAGACGTTTGAAGCTCGTACGCTCCTTCTTGCAACAGGCGTCCAGGAAACTCTCCCTGCAATAGAGGGAATTCACGACTACTATGGCAAGAGCATATTTAATTGCCCGTATTGCGATGGCTGGGAACTGCGAGATAAGCCGTTGGTCATTCTTGCCGAAAATGAGATGGCCGCCTCCCATCTCCCTAAAGTCGTCTACAACTGGAGCCGCGATCTCGTCTTATGTACGAATGGACATCAAGTTCTCAACGAAGAGCAAAAGCTGTTTCTTGAGAAATACGGTATAGGCGTTATCGAAGAGAAAATTGTGGCCCTTACTGGTCAGGCTGGGCAGCTAGAGCGCATCGTTTTTGAGCATCACCCTGCTATTGAGCGCTCTGGTGGGCTAGTGAGTGTGCAAGTGAAGCAGGCCACCACCATCGGGCAAGACCTGGGCTGCGAAACCAATGCTCTGGGTGGCATCTCAATCGATGAACTGGGCCACACCAGCATCAAAGGTGTGTACGCCGCTGGCGATACCGCCACAGCCTTCATGCAGGCCCAACTCATCCTCGCCGCAGCCAGCGGTCTGAAAACAGCGGTCGCTATAAATACCGACCTTACAGCCAGCTACTTCGAGCAATAACGCTTCCTATGGGTCGTTCAATCCTGCTCTTCTGGGCTTGGATTGAACGACTCATAGGGAGCACGCTTGCCTCGCTCTTGTTCGTGGCTTCGAGGGAACTGGCCCTTCACTCGCCCACCTGAT
>DAOUDD010000103.1:0-15847 GCA_034431765.1 Ktedonobacteraceae bacterium
GACAAATTTCATAACTAAAATTCTCCTAATACAAATTACTCGACCTTTTCAGAACGCTCAAGTATACTAGCTCCACTAGATATATGGATGGATATGCGCACGCATTTGATCCATTTCATGCATTTTCAAACCAGTCTTTTTCGTTCCACTTCAGGAATATTGAAACACATACTATGTACGAAAGGAATGGCCTGCTTGGGTTAACACACGCACTGCATGCTCCAGATCCTCCTCTTGTAGCAAAAGGTGATCGGTATCGTACGTAGCGATAGCAAGGGTGCTGATATTCGCCTCGGCAAGCGGCAAGGCAAGCGAGGCATGCACACCCACCACCGAAAAATCAAAGGGACCATCCACTTTCATACAGCGCCAGTTACGCACCGCCTGCGCATCCTCAGGCACATTCTCCTGTGGACAGACGATCGAGAGCTCATCGTTCGTTCGCGTCAGCGAAACAAAATCGCCAAGCAGCGCCCAGTGAGGAATGTACCCATCGGGATGAAGGCGACAGATTGCAAAATGTTGGGGAAAAATTGCCAGCGTCAAGTGTCGAGGTTGCTGCATAGGTCTTCCTCACTCCTCATGATATATGCAAAGGCAAGCCTACAAAACAAGAAGCGCTCCTATCTCTGATTGGTGGTTGCACAACGACGCTGTATGCAACTGGCAACAATAGACAAAGGTGTGCAGAGACGTGCCATAGCAGCTTCTAGCGATGAAGCGTGGGCACAAAAAGCACAGGAAACAAATATCACTTCTTGCTCTAGCATTGTATCATATCGAGTTACAACTAAGGGACATTCCCTTCAACTCAGTGCAGCACGCATTCTCTCTAATGGAGCTTGCCTGTTCGTCCAGAGCGAAAAGGAGAGCGCCCCCTGATGCAACAACATTGATAATCCGTTAGCCGTGCGCAACCCCATAATGCTGGCCTGACAGAGCAAGTGCGTCTGAGAAGGATTGTAGATCATATCATAGACAAACGTGTCCATAGCGAAACGCGCCAGCACGTCAGCAGAGAGAGGGCTAACATCGCTATGCATCCCCAGCGATGTCGCATTGATAATAATGGAGGAGGGATGAGGAATTAAAAAGGCTGGATCACTCAGTGTGAATACAGGACCACCATACCACTGCTGCACCTCGGCTGCTAATCTTTGTGCACGTTCCAGATGCCGATTAAGAATGATTAGCCGATCAACGCCAGCTAGCACAAGTGCAAAGGCCGCACCACGCGCAGCTCCCCCTGCACCAAGCAGTACAGCAGTGTGCCCCTGTAACGTTACCTGCCCATCTTCCTGCATCTGACCCAGGCCATGCTCATGAAGCGCATACAGCAACCCCGGTGCATCAGTATTATAGCCGAAGAGATAGTCATCGCGGTGCACAATCGTATTCACTGCTCCGATGCGAGAGGCCAGCGAATCAACTTCATCTAACAGAGGCAGTACGGCCTCTTTATACGGAATCGTTACGTTTGCCCCAAGATAATCCTTTTCACACAATGAGCGAACACGCCGTATCAAACCCTGTCCTGACGTATGCCATAGTTCATAACGTGCAGGAATATGCAATGCATCAAAGGCTGCTTGCTGAAAGCGGGGAGAGTAGGAATGCGCAACGGGATCACCAATCAGACCCACATGAAGATGGGCAGTTCTCTGTACTTTACTCGTGGTAGACATCCATGTACTCTCTCTTCAGAAAATTGTGTGCTCACTTTTTGAGTCGCTTCGCTTCCTACCAACCATTATAACAGATCATGCTACAACCATTTACCCCTCTGATCCGAGTATAAGTTCTCTCTATCTCTACCCAAAAAAGAACGTTTTGCGGAACGACAAACAACAGATGTGATATCATTATTAAAGAACGAGAATATAGATTCAGAAAGGTCCATTGTCTATCCTTCTCTCGTTCGATAACGCCCACCGTCATTGTCAGACAAGGTGAAGCACCAGGAAGTGCAGGTAGAGCATGTCAAATCCCTATAGTATTCTCCTCGCGCCTAATCCCTCTTTGTTGACGGGGCCAGGGACGAATACCATCATTCTAGGTGGTGGTAGTGAAGGAGCTATCGTCATTGATCCAGCAGATGATGATTCAGAGCATCTGGACCTTCTTGTCAGCGAAGGAGCAAAACGTGGCGGGCTACGCCGTATTTTGATTACGCATGGGCATCCTGATCACACCGGAGGCGCAAGCGCACTACGTCAATGGCTTGATATTCCCATCTATGCCTTCAGCCGCCAAGGTGTAGAAATTGCTGATATCGAGATAGCAGACGGCACATCCTTTCCAGTTGGGGATGATACCTTACGTGCTCTCTATACTCCCGGTCATCGCTTCGATCACCTCTGTTTTCTACTCGAAAGGCAGCGCATACTCTTCGCGGGCGATCTTGTAGCCAGTAGCAGTACTGTTGTCGTACCGACACCTCCCGAAGGGGATATGTTCGACTACATTCATTCGCTGCAACGCTTACAGCAGATCGACATTCTTGAAATCGTTCCCGCTCATGGGCTGATTATTACCGAACCGCAACAAAAGCTTGCCGAATACATTGCTCACCGCATGGAACGAGAGCAACAGGTCATCACAACGCTCCGCACTTATACTCGCGGGGCCGATGCGGCAACGCTTGTACACTCTATTTACACTGATATTGACGTTGTGCTACACCCGCTGGCAATGCAAACTGTCGAAGCACACCTGCTCAAGCTGGAACGCGAGGGCCGTGTACGAAGAGAAAAACAAAGCCTGTCTACAGACCAGGACTGCTGGATCTTCTCCGCAGAGATGCAGGACAAATAGTTTCACACCCTTGACTTGCTCTCTTCTGATTGATACTATACATCGACAGATACATGCAGGCCAGTTGCGGTCTGAAAGGTTGTCTATACAGGTGGAAGGTGCTGGATGAAAGTTATCACACATTCAACAGGCAAAGCAGAAACACAGCTGCGACTCTTTGAGGTCGATAAGAGAGATGCAGAACATTCAGACAAAAGCCCTTCTGCATTTAACGATCCCTCTTTTTCCACGAACAAAACATTACCTATTCATCGCTGGGTTCCCTGGATAGCAGGTTTTTCCAGCAGCTTTGTTAGTCAGGCGCTTGATAATTACCTACGAAGACAGGGAACTGTCTTAGATCCGTTCGCTGGGGTTGGGACGACACTAGTCGAAGCCATGCTCAAGGGCCATAATGTAATCGGCTTTGAGATTAATCCTTATCCTGCGCTGGCATGCAATACAAAACTGTATGCTAGAACATAAACTTGACTTCGTTAAAACGACCCGCTAAACTCGCAGATAAACTTGTACGTAACCGTGCGGTTCGCGCTCCCGGAGGTACTGCTTTTCCAATATAAATAGGTTTATTGTACTTGCCTCGATTACTTTGTGCAAGAGGCCCGTACAGTTCAAAATCACCAATATAGTAGAGTCCATAAACCCCTGGTCCACTAAAACGCTCTGGTGGCGGCAAGTTATGAACAGGTGTTTTAGCGAAGAAGTCTACAGCTTTCTCGATAATACTTTCGAGAGCAGGATATCGAAATACATGAAGTTGATAGTCTAAACTCATACACGCTCCCACAGAAACAATCGTTTTGCTTGCTACTTTAGTACATTTTACTGCTCATGATGAACTTCTCTCCACCAGGACGTTTTTGCTATACATCACTCTTACGGAGAAGAGTTCCAGCGTGATATGATAAGAGTGCTTTTGGTCAAAAGAGGCTCTGTAGCATACCCAGCGCTGGTGCTGGACACTCGTCTTGACCAGTGACTCAGAAAGGACTATCATGAGTAACGAAAACGAGCAAAAAAATCAAAATGAACAGCCGCTCCTGACAACGCGCCAGGGCCATCCCGTTCGCGATAATCAGGACATGCGCACCGTCGGCAATCGTGGACCAGCTACGCTTGAAAATTATCAGTTTCTTGAGAAGATTTCGCACTTTGACCGCGAACGTGTGCCTGAACGAGTCGTGCACGCACGTGGTACAGGCGCTCATGGATATTTCGAGGCATATGGGACAGTTGGCAATGAGCCGATCAGCAAGTTCACTCGCGCCAAACTGTTCCAGGAAAAGGGCAAACGCACGCCACTCTTTGTCCGTTTTTCAACCGTCATCCATGGGGGTCATTCACCGGAGACACTGCGTGATCCACGGGGCTTCGCCGTTAAGTTCTACACTGAAGATGGCAACTGGGACATGGTCGGCAACAACCTGAAGGTCTTCTTCATCCGTGACGCCATCAAGTTCCCTGATTTCATCCATTCGTTCAAGCCCGACCCCATCACCAACCGCCAGGACCCGAATCGCCAGTTCGATTTCGTGAGCCTGACTCCCGAAGCAATGCACATGGTCACCTGGCTCTTCAGTCCCTGGGGTATCCCCGCTGACTATCGTCATATGCAGGGGTCCGGCGTCAACACTTACAAATGGGTTAATAGCGAGGGCAATGCGGTCCTGGTAAAATACCACTGGGTGCCCAAGCAGGGAGTGAAGAACCTGACGCAGGAGCAGGCAAACGAGATTCAGGCAACCAATTTCAACCATGCCACTCAGGACCTCTATGACGCTATCGAGCGTGGTGACTATCCCGAATGGGAGCTACAGGTTCAGATTATGTCCGACGACGAGCACCCCGAACTTGACTTCGATCCGCTCGACGACACGAAGCTCTGGCCGGAGGACCAGTTCCCGCAGATCCCCGTCGGGCGCATGGTGCTCAACAAGAATCCGCAGAACTTCTTCGCTGAGGTGGAGCAGTCTGCTTTCGGTACTGGTGTGCTTGTCGATGGCCTTGATTTCTCTGATGACAAGATGCTCGTCGGGCGCACATTCTCGTACTCCGACACACAACGCTATCGCGTCGGCACCAACTATCTGCAATTGCCCATCAACCATCCACAGACGCATGTGGCAACCAACCAGCGTGATGGCAACATGACCTACTACGTTGATAGCAATGATACGCTCGCGAATCCGCACATCAACTATGAGCCGAGTTCCCGTAACGGTCTGCACGAAGCCTCACGCGACGTGAAAGAGTACGAGCCACGCATCGAAGGCAAACTGGTTCGTCAGCCCATCGACCGCACTAATCCCTATAAGCAAGCCGGCGAGCGCTATCGCTCATTCGAGGATTGGGAGCGCGACGAGCTGATCAAGAACCTCGTCACAAACCTCAAAAAGTGTAACAAAGACATTCAGGAGCGCATGGTCTACCACCTGACTCAGTGCGACAGCGACTATGGTCGCCGTGTTGCCGCGGGTATCGGCATCGCTGTACCAGACCCCGCTACCACTAGCGCTGCTGATTAACCAGAGCGCATAAATACTACGATGAGATTTTTTGTGCGTGTCCCATGCACAAAAAATCTCACCACTCCAAACACTGTCAGCGCCGCAGGCACAAGCAGACAATCGAGAATGGGAAAGCCTCGAATAAGCAGTTACGGAACTGTCTGTTTCACAGGCTCAACAGGCTCAGCAACTTCCTTCTTACTTGCACTCCCTACCCTCAGCCTCATAAATGGTCGTTCCACAAACACATACGACGTTATTGCCGCTGGAATCACATAGACAAGCACGCCTACACAAAATGCCAAATAGACTGCAAGTGGAGTTTTTGGACTGAAGAGACGTAGAGTTGTATCACGAAAGAGGATAAGCAGTGGGAGATGCCAGATATAGATGCCAAACGAGATTGTACCTAACTTTCGCAAAGGTTGAAAACTAAACAGGGCAGTTAAAGCGCGTGACCCGAATAGGATTGCGAGGATGCATATGCTATAGCCAATGCCGCTGAGGAACTCATGAAGCAATAAGAAAAGATCCCCTAATGGATTCAAGACACTAAATTGCGCAACCGGTTTCTGCACCTGAAATTGCCAGATCGCGGTAAATAGTAGGAGTACCAGGCCTGCACAGAGTAACCAGGGACTCATGCGCCGCAACCGTGCTTTCATTTTTTCCCCAAATGGAGATTGCTGAACATAGATGTAACAGGCAGAAATGATCATTCCTAGTGCAAAGGTTTCCATGTACTTACCAATAATACCGTAGAGAAAAAAGAGCAGGCCGTCTCGCACTCTAACGGGTAAATGAAAGGTTTCTTGTGGATTTCCAGCACAATATATACCCACATAGCGGATACACAATCCATAGGTGATCAGCAGCAGACAGCACGCGAGTACGCCTAAAAAGCGTTGCTTCGCTGAACCTTGAATCTTGCCGACAAGCTTATAAAAGCCCAACATAAGCAAAGGCATCAGCATATAGAATTGCCACTCAACCGCCAATGTCCAGAAGGGACCATTGAGCTGACGGAACGTATCGGGCGTTGAATCCATAAACATCGTGACAAACAGGAAAAGGTCCTTCCAGTGCTGTGGTTGCAGATACTGAGGCTGAGAAAAAAGGATCAGCAGTACGAGAGAGAGATAATACGCTGGTAAAATACGTAATGCACGGCGCATGTAAAATTGACGAGCCGAAGGCCATTTTGCCTCGAAAAGCAGCGCTTTCGCATATGGCATAAAGAGCAGAAAGCCTGAGAGCACAAAAAAGAGTATTACACCTGATTCACCAGAGGTAATCAATGCCGCTGCTAGCGGATGCTCCTTAGGCACCCACAAGCTCGTGTTATTCATTCTATCTATATGGAATTCAAGTACTAACAGGGCTGCTATAGCTCGAATACCATCAAGCACCGGGATAGTCGATGAACTTTCCTTTGACGTTGCTGACCTAGTACCCCAAAAAGCAGACCATTTGTATCGCTGAAACATAAATTGCAAGTATTCCTGGCTACCTACTACTTTCTCGCCTTCAAAAAAACCGAAGCTCTCGCTCCGAACTTGTATCGCAGCATACATAACGAAGCAGAGATAGCAGCTGTTTAAGAAACGGTACCAGAGGGTACTATCGTTTCAACACCATTCCTAATGCCGTCACTCCAGCTAACGTAAGGCAGAACCAGCCAGGCACAACAAGATGGGCACTGGTCAGATAGACGCCTCCAGCGAGTGAACCGAGAAAGGCCAGTAGCAACGTAAGGCGTCCACCTGTGCTGGGAACTTCGATAGCAGCCTGATTCCGACCACGTCTACGCTGTCTACCCAATGGGAGATTTGCCAGGCGCACCTCGATCTGTCCCGCCTCAATACGTGTGATCAGCCGTTCCACTGAACGGGGTAGCGTCGTCACGACACGAGCGGTATCCAGCAGTTGACGAGCTAACTCTGTCGCAGTCTCCCCCGCACTGCTGGCGTCCAGGCCCAGAAAATGACGTGCGTAAGGAGTTGCAACTTTGACGAAGTCGAAATCAGGGGCTAAACCAGTAATGACACCAACGAGTGTGCTCACTGCACGGCCGGAAAAGGCAAACTGCGCGGGAATATGAAATGGCTGTCCATAGAGCAGCTCGACGACATCCTGCGCGATCTCACTCATATCCATATCGCGCAACTCCCCCAGCGTCATCCCATAGTATTGATCCAGCAGCAGGGACAGCGCACGTTCAACCGCTACCATATTCGCCGTCTCTTGCAAGAAACCAAGCTTACTGAGCGCGTTAGCAATCATATGCGCATCACGTGTCACAGCGCCCAGAAATAGTTCACGCATGGAACGCTTCATATGCCGTGTAATCGAGCCAACCATGCCAAAATCAATAAAGGCGATGACTGGACTTGAAGGCGAGGAGCCGCTCTTCACAAAAATATTGCCCGGATGCGGATCAGCATGGAAGAAGCCTGCTTCAAAAAACTGGTGGAAGTAGGCATTAACCGTGCGCTTCGCCACCTCCAGTCGATCAACTCCTCTCTTCTTCAATGCCGCATAATCATTGATTTTAATACCATCGATCCACTCGAGCACCATTACATGCCGCGTCACATACTCTTCGTAAACTTTTGGAATGTACACAGTTGGATCATGCTGAAACATCTCGCGAAAACGTAGCGCATTCGTCGCCTCAGCTGCGAAATCCATCTCTTCAAAGACGGTGCGGCGAAACTCGCGGTAGAAGCCCCACAGATCGATCAGGCTACCGGGATCGACAAAACGTGTAACCAGCCAGATGACGAACTTGAGTGTGCTTAAATCTGAGCGCACTAGCAGATCCAGGTGCGGACGTTGCACCTTGACCGCCACGGTCTCACCTGTGCGCGCCAGAATCGCTTTGTGCACCTGACCCAGCGACGCTGCGGCAGCGCACTCCCGCTCCAGCGTCCTGAACACCTTCTCCACAGGTTGCCTCAGATCGGCTTCCAGCATCGCAACAACGTGCTCAAACGGCTCCGGCGGGACTTCATCCTGCAGCGATGTGAGCACAGTGAGCGCACGTTCAGGTAAGAGATCAGCACGCGAACTTAAAAATTGTCCGAGCTTGATCATCAAAACGCCGAGCTTGAGCGCTGTCTGACGAAATGCCACCAGCACCTCGACCAGGACCTCAACATCTGGCTGCACCTCATAATTCCCACGCTCACGTGCTCGCAGCACGCGCCGCCGTTCACGGTAGATGACCCAGATCGTCCACAATAGCAAGCGAGACACGCGGAAGAAACGCATAAACTGCATTAATCTATTGATACCAGGTACTTTTCTCTGCATCCTACTCATCCTTTACCTGGAAACAGCCGTTCCCGTCCCTTTTTATGTAACCGTATCTTGATCCTAAAACAATTATCGAACAAATGCAATGACTGGCTTGAGGTAGTGATCGTCCAATAGATGAAAGGGGGCACTTATGTTATAATTCTGAGGCCAGCGAAGCCACGTTAGCACTGCTACAATCGTTCCCTCATATATTCTTAATGTAGAAGAGGAGGTGTATTGCACATTATGGTAGAAGCAAGAAAAAAGGAGAAAATCTATCAAATTGCTCTGAACAAGCTCAATGGGGTCTACTATGTAGATCCCCGACCAGAAATGACCGTCAACGAAAAACTACGAGAGCAGATCCATGATTTTCAGAAATTTTTAACAACAGATCTCTGGATATTTTCAAAATGACAGCCTTCCTCAAGTGCTATTTGCAGTTCATATATGCCGGGAGTATCATGTAAGGGAAAAGTGCACACAATGCGAAACGATAGAGAGATATCTGGAAGGAGACACAACGTATGACATTCTGTCAGCGAGCACAGGCCCTTGAGCTGGGCAATGGCTATAGCCTGCTGCACTTCACTACTCAGCAGAGCTTGCCCATTCCCGAATCGCGCTCCTTTGAGCTGCCTGGTGATACATTGCACTTTGCGCCGGATCGACCAGTAGATGCTCAGCATGTCAAACTGGCTGTGACACTCGACTTCGAGCAAGAAACGATCAGTGGCAATGCGACAACAAGCTTCTTCGTGCTCTACGAGGAGATACGTACAATCTCTTTCGACGCAATTGAACTCGAAATCGAAGGTGTCACGCTTGAGAATGGCTCAGAGCTGCACTACACGATGACGGATAAGAAGTTACTGGTGACTTTAGATCGCCTCTATACACACGGCGAACAGTTCACCGTGACTGTCTACTACCATGCTAAGCCTCGCATTGGCCTGCAATTTATTAAGCCCGCCCCCGAAGATCCTACCCGTCCAGAGCAGGCATGGACCTTTGGGCAACCCAGCTATAACCGCTACTGGTTCCCCTGCCACGATTCACCGAACGAACGCGCCACGACAGAGATTCTCGCTACTGTGCCTGCCCGCTTTCAAACGATCTCCAATGGCAAGCTGCTGGAGGTGCTTGATCACGGTGAGACACGCACGCATCATTGGCGGCACGATCTGCCCCACGCGGCCTACCTGGTCTCGCTGGTCGTCGGCGACTTTGCGCTGATCGAGGACACCTATAATGGCAAGCCGGTGAACTACTATGTGCGCAAGGACCGCAAAGACGATGCCCTCCTCTACATGGGCAAAACTCCGGCCATGATGAAGTTCTTCTCAGAGTATACCGGTGTCGAGTATCCCTACGAGACCTATGATCAGACAGTTGTTGAGATCTATACAGGGGCGATGGAACATACCACCTGTACGACTCACGGCTTTACGCTATTGATGGACAAAAAAGCGGCTCTCGATCTGAGTCTGGACTATGTGCCTGTTGTTGCGCATGAGCTAGCGCACCAGTGGTTTGGCGATCTGGTAACCTGCCGCGATTGGTCAAACGCCTGGCTCAACGAGGGTTTTGCTACCTACTTCGAGCGTATGTGGGTGGAGCACGATCTGGGACAGGACGCGTTCAAATATTCGATGCATCAGGGGAAAAAAAGCTACCTGTCTGAGGATAAGACATATCGCCGCCCCATCGTCTACTACATCTACCACGATCAGGGCTTTGAGCTGTTTGATCACCATCTTTACAATAAAGGGGCCTGGGTGCTGCATATGCTGCGCCATCAGCTCACGGATGCGGGCTTTCGGCGCGGCGTCAACGCGTATCTGAACCGCTTCCGCACCCGCGAGGTCGTCACCTCCGATCTGCAACGTACCCTTGAAGAGGTTACCGGGCATAGCCTGGAGCGCTTCTTCCAGCAGTGGGTCTTCGGGGGCGGGCACCCAGAACTAGATGTCAGCTTCACCTGGGATAGTGAGCACAATCTGGCGCGCCTCAAAATCAAGCAGACACAGAAAATTGATGTGCTGACGGCCTGCTTTGTCATGCCGCTGGATATCGCCTTTACCGTCCCCACCTCAGACGAAGCGGCCCATGCTGAGTCTCCAACAGAGACAAAGACCGTTTCGATACGTGTTCAGCTCGGCGAAGATGGGCAGGTGGAGCAAAACTTCTACATTCCTCTAGAGCGCGAACCGCTGATGATCCGGGTAGATCCTGATGGCTGGCTGCTCAAAACGCTGCACTTTGAGCGCCCTATACGCATGCTCCGCTACCAACTCGCCCATGACCCGGATATCATTGGACGTATTGAGGCCGCCGAAGCACTCGGCGAAAGACGCGAGGAGAGCAGCTTGCTGGCCCTTAACGATGCCTTGAACAATGATGCTTTCTGGGGCGTACGCTTCAGCGCAGCAGTGGCCCTCGCCAAACACAATACTGATCGAGCACATACCAACCTGCTGCTAGCGCTCTTGCAACTTGATCCTACAAAGTTTTCGCGTGTGCGTGAAGCTATCATCCGTGCTTTGAGCACATTTAAAGCACCACAGCGCACAAGTCTTGCAGAGCGAACGCAAACGGCCCTGCGTCCTATCGTTGAAAATGGTGATCCGAGCTACCTGGTTGAAGCAGCCAGTGCCGAAGTGCTAGCTCAGACGCGCACTGAAGGAAGCGTTGACTTTCTGCTGCGTTTTATTGACCGGCCAAGCTGGATGCATATCTTTCAACGGAGCCTCTTACGAGGTCTGGGGCAAAGCGGTGATGATCGTGTCGTCGCTATCCTGGTAAACTACCTGTCAAATGCGAGTAATCCAGTCCTTCTGCGCCGTAGTGCCGCCAGCGGTCTGATGTTCGTAGGCGAGAATCGTCACCTCTACAGCCTGGCAGTTCGTGAAAGAGCTATTGATGCACTCCTCGAAGCGCTTCGCCACGATAGCTGGGAGCCAACACGTGCCACAGCAGCCGATGCACTGGCCGCCTTCAACGATAAGAGGGTTCTTCCCGATCTGGAAGAGGTGATTCAGGCTGAACTAGACGATGGTGCTAAAAGACGTATGCGCGTCGCCGCTCACACGTTACGTACAAGTGACAAGCAAGAAGAGCAGTATAAAGACCTGCGCAAAGATCTCGACGATGTACGCGAAGAGAACCGCAAACTGCGCGATCAATTGCTTGGTCTCGAAGCGCGTCTACCATAACATTTCTACTCGACACATCATGGAGGAGCATGAAATGGTCATGCTCCTCCAGTCATACATCCCCATGACAAAAGTCATAGTGCCAGAATAGCTCTTCCAGCACTCCTCACATCCCCTCTACTTCCGTATACTTTCTCTTGTCCACAGAATACTCTTTCCATTCAGTTGAGCGAAGCCAGACACTTCTTCTCTGCTGCATGAGCTTTGCTAGAAACGAAATGACGTTTGCAGCAGGTATCAAAGCACGAAGTGGTATTAGTGAATGCGCATGAGTAAGAAATGGACAAACAGAGTAGTCAAAAAGCAATCACACATGCTATCGAGCCAGGAGCAGAAATAATGGAAAGCAGTGCAGAAGTTCCAGCAGTCGAACTTCATGAAGCAGTCAAAACCTTCGGTACAGTACAGGCCCTCAAAGGTATCAATCTTACCGTTCAACCAGGCGAAGTTGTTGCTCTCCTGGGACCCAATGGTGCAGGAAAAACAACCGCTATCTCGCTGATGCTCGGCTTGCGCGCCCCTACAAAAGGATACGCGCGTGTTTTCGGTCAGAATCCCCGCTTGCCTTCTGCACGCACACATATTGGGGCAATGCTGCAAGAGTCTGGCCTACCGGCAATGCTCAAGGTACACGAGGTTATCGAGCTTGTTCGGCGGCTGTACCCGCATCCGTTCTCAACCGAAGCGGTTATTGAGATGGCTCAGTTGGGTGAAAAAGCGCACACAATCGTTGGTAAACTTTCGGGTGGACAACGACAGCGTCTCTACTTCGCGCTCGCTATCGCGGGCAACCCCGACGTTCTCTTTCTCGATGAACCTACGGTGGCAATGGACGTTGAGGCACGGCGCAATTTCTGGGAGCAGATCGACACATTTGTTCAACAGCATAAAACGATTCTGCTGACCACACACAATCTCCAGGAAGCTGACGCTCTCGCACAACGCATCATCGTTATCAACAAAGGGGTTGTCGTTGCCGAAGGTAGCCCTGAGCAGATCAAGCGCCAGGTGGGAGGCAAGCACATTCGTTTCCGCGCAACGGAACTCCGGGCAGCCGAACTTTCCCATTTGCCCGGCGTTCAGAGCATTCATACTGAGAGAGATCTCTTCGATCTTGTGTCACAACAGCCAGAGCTGACACTGGCTCAGATATTCCAGCAAGGTATTGAAATTCGTGACCTTGAGGTTGTTGGGGCTGGCCTGGAGGAAGCATTCATCTCGATCACCCATGAACAAGCTCTTGCCAACGCGTAACATACAGTACATTTTCATTAGAAAAAACGATAATTACGGCGAAGGATAAAACTATGAACATTGCACAGAATCCCTTGAACACAGCGGAAATACAACAGCAACCCCGAAAAGCGTTTTTGTCATACTACATCTATAGCGAATTCCTGAAGCTTGCACGCATGCCGGCATTTATGATTCCAACACTTCTTTCGCCTGTACTCTTCTTCGCTCTGTTTGGTCTGCCGAACGTGAAAGATTCTATTCAGAGCGTGAATGCAGCAAGCTACATCATGGTGTCATTGGGGAGTTACGCAACGATGTTCACAGGCTTTGTCACCTTTGGCGCAGGCGTAGCGAGCGAACGCGGATTGGGCTGGAACAAGTTGATGCGCGCTACACCGCTTCATCCGCTTGCCTACTTCTTCGCCAAACTGGTCGTTGCAATCTTCATGGGTCTGCTCAGCCTGGGCACGCTCTTTGCCTTTGCACTTCTCGTAGGTAAACTCTCTATTCCAGCTACCACGCTGTTGCAGATCGCGGGCCTACTCGTGGTGGATATGATACCGTTTATCATCATCGGTTTCGCACTGGGTTACATCGCGGGACCGAACTCGGCGGCACCCATAGCCTCAATGCTCTTCCTGGTGCTTGGCTTTGGCTCCGGTCTGCTTATCCCGCTGCAGTTCGCGCCTGACTTCATTCAGAAGATCGCGCCCTACTTCCCCAGTTACCACGCGGCACAGCTTGGCTGGAGTGTATTGGGAGCTGGGGACGGCAAACCTTTCTGGTTCCACCTGCTCTGGCTGGCGGGCTACACCACAGTCTTCCTGGTCCTGGCAGTAATTGCCTACCAACGCGACGAAAGCAAAAACTTTGGTTAAGCTACTCCGTTTGATAAGCACAGGCGCACAGATTGTCAACAGTCTGGAGCGCCTGTAAACTATTTCCTCTCGACATAAATTTGTGACTAATATAACACAGTCATAGGTAGTATTCTGAATTGCTCGAAAGATAGGTAAGTAATTCAACTCTTGAGCATCATCATTCCGATGTGCAAAGGTCCAGCTTGTTTTGGTCCTGCCATACAATTTCTCCCCTCTTAAACCCCGTCTTTGGGGCTATCTCGATATGAAAGATGGTATACTTAGAAAAGAGTACAGGTATTCGTAGCACATGCTAACCAACTACATTCTATTTTATAGGGGAGCTTTCTGATGACCGATATAGTAGCACTGCAATTGTACACGGTTCGCGACGAGACGGCGAAGGATTTCAGACTAACACTGCGCCGCGTGGCCGAGATAGGGTATTCTGGCGTTGAATTTGCCGGTTATGGCGATATTCCTTCTAAAGAGATGGCTGCGCTGCTTGCCGACAACAATCTTCAGGCTGTAGGCACACACGTCGGCCTGCAAGCACTTGAGGAGGACTTTGACCGCGAGGTGAATTACTGCCTCGAAATTGGTTGTTCCCTGCTGATCATTCCCTGGCTTGATCCTAAACTGCGTAGTGGAGATAGCTTCAAACAACTCGCCAGGCGTTTCAATGAGCTGGGTCAGCACGCACAGGCACGTGGCGTCACATTGGGTTACCATAACCACGATTTCGAGTTTCAGAGAGAGGGTGAGCACACGTTGCTTGAAAATCTGTTGAACGAGACCGATCCAAATCTGCTCAAACTGGAGCTGGATACCTATTGGACCTCGTACGCTGGTGTCGATCCTGTCGCTTTTATTCAGAAGTACGCGAGTCGTATCGCCTCACTCCATCTCAAGGATATGACTCCTGAACGCACCTTCACTGAGGTTGGAGACGGTACTCTCGATATCGCGGGCTTTATTGAGGCTGCACGGCCGGGTGGAACAAAATATTTTATTGTCGAAAATGATCAACCAACAGTTCCATCGCTTGAGAGTGCACGTCGCTCATTTGAGAACATGCATCGTAGTTTAACCTGATCTACGAGCTTTTTGTGTGGGTCTTTTTTTGGGGAGCGTAAAGAGGCTGTTTCCTTGGAGAAGAGATCCACTTTCCAGACCAAGCCAATCTTTCCTGCCTGTGAGCAGGTGATACGAAGAGAACTTTCTTATCCGAAAGAAGATGAGCTTATGTGAGAAGCGGAGATGCGCCCAGCCTCCCAGCCTCACACTCTTACTCTTACATGCAATATATGTTGCACATAGCTGCACACAGAGAAGAAAGAGGAGATTTTTGATGCCCAATCTCAGCTCTGTACCAGACTTTGATGAAGTGCTTACCTTTATCAAGGAAAGGGTTGATGCCATGCGCACACCTTCCAGCCAGTGGGCCGACCTTGCGCGGCTGGCCGTACAGGGGCTTCCACATGATACCCAGCGGCTTGCGGCACTTGAAACCCGCATTAATACATTGCGCTCCGAGTTACGCAGTGTTGTACTCGCAGCCTCCGAACATTTCTCTGAGCAACAGCTCAACTTCCTGCGCAAACATATCGGGATCAGTAAGTACGCGTGGCGTACGCTCAAAACGCGCCGCGCAGTTACCACTCCTCATGGCTTCTCACTTGTAATTTATTGACATTCGTCAGATGGTATGAAAAAGGAAAATACTCTTATCACCTCTTCAAAGGCAATAAGAGTATATATATTGCAGCTCCAAAAGGCTGTCAAGGGAATTATATACTCACTCTTCTTTTGCTTTAGGCGTTCTGATTCTTATCGAAGTTGAACATCCAGTTCACGCCATACTTATCTGTTAGATCACCAAACGTTGCACCCCAAAACTCTTCTCGCAACGCGT
>DAOUDD010000104.1:0-12692 GCA_034431765.1 Ktedonobacteraceae bacterium
GTTGCACCTATGTCCAACACACCCCACATCTCGATCTCACTCTTCCTCTCCCTCATCCTCTGACTGCCAACCATGCGTGCGGTAGATCGCCAGGGTCTGCTGATCGCTGGGCACATAGCTCACCATCGAATAGGTATTCACACCGGTAAACATTGTTGTTGCTGTGCGTAGCACGAGACGGCCCAGCTTGCTATTCTGCACATGAAAGACGAACGATGGTTCAGGCCTGCTATGTGGATAGACCGTTGAGGAGATGCGCTTGAACTCTGGCAAAGCACGCAACTGTTTCCACAGCGTTTTATACTCTGGCAGATGTGTAACTGTGCATGTATTATACTGAAAATCGCTTACCAGCCGACGAGCCAGCAGCTCCCACCCATGAAAACGCCGGCGCATCTGCGGATCAAAGACAAGGCTCAGCAGATGCAGCTTCCCATGCTCCAGCCGCTCCTCATTCAGCTCAAACAGTGCTAGAGCGGCCGTGTTCCAGGATTTGATATACCACAATTTATCCAGCGAATGAGCGGGATACGAGGTATTATGTACCAGCAGACTCGCCAGCTCACCCACGTTGAGCAGTGTCCCACCCAATTGCTCACGGTCCAGGTATTGACCGGTTAGCTCACTATACGCGTCGTAGAGGAGCTCACGTTCGGGATTTTGCAGATCGAGTGCGCGTGCAATGCTCTGCACCACGTGCGGCGAGGGGTTGAGCCGCTGACCTGTCTCCAGGTGGTAGACATAGGTGCGCGAGAGCCGCGTCGCCTGCGCCAGTTGCCCCTGCGACATCCCTTGCTGCTGACGAAAACGCGTGATCAGTTGGGAAAACTCAGGTGTTTTCTCCTCTCGCACGTCACTATTGGTTGTATCCATGGAAACAGCATTGCCCTTCTCTTGCATGTTTCGATCCCTTCCTTATTCGTATCCTGGACATTCCCATCCTCTACAAACATCTCGTTAGCTACACCTCTTATTATGACGCAAAAAATGTTAGCTGGCAACGTGTTCTTCTTCTGCTCAGGATTTTATAATTGAAACAGCGGGTTGTTGTTGCTTGTCAGGTGACAGAGGTGTCACCTCCGCATCTCATGAGGAGATGCCCCTGGATCTTATGCGAAAACCAACGACACTTAGGTGTCTGGCGCTACGCGCTCAGGTTTTCGATAGGCAGTAAGGAGAGGAGCTATAAAACGCATGTCGGACTCATCATTGGTCAACAACACTCAAGCGAAGTCGCCTGCCCAAAAAACTCTTACACCACAGACAGAAGGTAGTTTTCCCTGGCTCCGCTCATATGAAGATGGAGTTCCTCACAAGATAGATATCCCGGATCACCCCCTGACCTGGATTCTTGATACCGCCTCCGGCTTCTACCCGAACAATATCGCCATGATCTACTACGGGACGCGCATCACCTACGCGCAATTCTCTAGCCTGGCGAATCACTTTGCTGTGGCGCTGCAACGTCTGGGTGTGCGCAAAGGAGACCGTGTGGCAATCGCATTGCCAAACGTTCCGCAGTACCCGATAGCTTTCTATGGTGCATTGCGTGCCGGAGCGGTCGTAGTTCCCACTAACCCGCTCTATACGGAGCGCGAGATGCAGCACCAGATGGCCGACTCAGGCGCAAAAGTATTGGTCATGCTCGATTCGTTCTACCCAACGGTGCGCGCGATTCGCTCGCAGACAGGGCTGGAACACATCATCGTTACAAGTCCTTCCGACTTCATGCCGCCTCTGCTGCGCACGCTCTATCCTCTCAGCCAGCGCAAGGTGAAGGTGCCTCAGCCTGCGTTGACAAGGGCTGAGCTGGAGGCAGATCCGACGCTGCACCAGATGCAACCATTGTTGCAATCCCGTACGCGCGGCGGCATCGAACTCTTCAATCTGCCCATTCCCGCCACCGGTAGCGATCTGGCTGTCTTGCAATACACTGGCGGGACAACAGGGCTGTCAAAAGGTGCAATGCTCACTCATCGCAACCTGCTCGCGAACGCACTGCAAACACAGCACTGGGTCCCACGGGCGCGCCTGGGCAAAGAGGTCTCGCTCTGCGTCTCCCCCTTCTTCCACGCCTACGGGCTGACTTCTGGCATGAATGTCTCCATTCTGCTCGCCGCCAAAATGGTGCTGCTGCCACGCTTTAAAGCGGCTGAGGTGCTTAAAGCGATTCGCCAGTATAAACCCGCAATCTTCCCCGGCATCCCTACTATGTATATTGCGTTGTTACGCGAGGTCAGTAAGAAACACGAGCATATTCAATCGGTGAAGTACTGCATTAGCGGTGCATCGCCGCTGCCCGCAAAGGTTCAGCAGGATTTCGATGCCGTTACAGGTGGTCACCTGGTCGAAGGCTACGGACTGAGCGAGGCCTCCCCCGTGACACATTGCAACCCATTGACCGAGAAGAATCGCAACGGCAGCATCGGTCTCCCAATCCCCAACGTAGAGGCCGCCATTCTCGATCCCGAAACCGGCAAGATCCTGCCGGCCGGCGAGGTCGGCGAAATCGTCGTCAAAGGCCCTAACATCATGCAAGGCTACTGGAATCGCCAGGACGAGATAGACGCGCTCTTCACCAACGGCTGGATGCGCACCGGTGACATCGGGCGTATGGATGAGGATGGCTACTTCTATGTGGTAGATCGTAGTAAAGATATGATCATTGCGAGTGGCTTCAACGTCTACCCGCGCGAAGTTGAAGAAGTGCTTTACCTGGCTCCCCCCGTTCTGGAAGCGGCGGTAGCCGGTATCGACGATCCCTATCGTGGCGAGACCGTCGCGGCCTTTATCGTCCTCAAAGATGGCTATACGCCCAGTGAGAAGACAAAGCAAGAAATTCTCGCCTTCTGCAAACAAAATCTAGCACCATACAAAGTACCCAAAATTGTAGAATTCCGGCAAGAACTGCCCAAGTCAATCATCGGCAAAGTTTTACGTAGAGAGCTGCGGGATACCTATCAACAGCAAAAATCAGCGTGATCTAATTCCTACTATCCTCCAAGGAGCATTTTATCTATGTCAACAACCATACAGCCAACTGAACAGGGTTCAGCCTTTCTCACAACACCTGTGAGCGAAAGCGCGGAAAGGATATTCACGCTTGAGGAACGCGACGAGGAGCAGCGCTGGATTGAAGAGTCGGCAGCCACCTTCGTGACACGCGAGGTCATGCCACTCGTTGAAGCCATCGATCACCAGGAGCCAGGGGTAATGCCCTCGCTTGTTAAGAAAGCAGGCGAGCAAGGCTTGCTCTCCATCGAGATTCCTGAGCAGTACGAAGGGGCCGAACTGGGTCTACTCACCAGCGCACTCGTCGCCTCGCAACTACGCGAAGCGTCGTTCAGCGTCGCCTACGGTGCACATACCACCATCGGCACCCTCCCCATCGTCTACTACGGCACCGAGGAGCAGAAACAGCGCTACCTGCCAAAGCTGGCAACCGGTGAATGGATCTCTGCCTATGCCCTCACTGAGCCAGGCGTAGGCTCTGACGCGATGGGCCTGACCACGCGTGCCGAACTGTCAGAGGACGGCAAGTACTACATTCTCAATGGCACCAAGCAGTGGATCTCTAACGCGGGTTTCGCCGATGTCATGGTTGCCTTCGCCCGTATCGGCAACGAGCGACCCTCCGCCTTTATCGTCGAAGCCTCCTGGCCCGGCGTCTCAACCGGTCCTGAGGAGCGCAAGATGGGCATCAAAGGCTCCTCCACGCGCCAGGTCTACTTCGAGGATGTCAAAGTGCCCGTCGAGAATCTGCTCGGCGAAATTCACAAGGGCTACAAGATTGCCTTTAACATTCTCAATATCGGTCGCCTTAAGCTTGGTGCAGGCACAGTTGGCGGCGCAAGAACAGCAATCGGACTCGCCGCAACCTACACCACTGAGCGCAAAGCATTCGGCAAGTTCCTGCACGAGTTCGGTATGATTCAGAAGAAGCTCGCACGCATGGCCGCTGAAACCTATGCCGCCGAGAGCGAGGTCTTCCGCACCGCCGCCAACATCTCCCAGGTGCAGCGCAACGACAGCGAGAGCGCCGAGACCATGTTCAAGGCCGTCGAGGAGTACGCCATCGAAGCCTCCATCGCCAAAATTCACGGCAGCGAAGTGCTGGCCCAGGTCGTGGACGAGGGTGTCCAGATCTTTGGCGGCTACGGCTTCATGCAGGAGTATCCCATCGAAAAAGCCTACCGCGACGCCCGCATCCAGCGCATCTTCGAGGGCACCAACGAGATCAACCGCCTGGTCGCTGTCAACACCCTCTTCCGCCGCGCCCTCAAGGGCAAGATCGACCTGATGTCGCTCTACCCCGAACTTGAGAATCGCCTCAAAGCCGGGCAGGCCCCCGACCGCGCGGGAGAGACTGTTCCAGCCGAACTACGCACAGCCGTCAACGCCCTCGAACGCGCCAAAGACGCTACGATGTACGCAACCGTGCAGATCGTCATGAAGTACATGCAGAACATGGCGGCCCTCGAAGGTGAGCAAGAGTTCATCGAATACCTCGCCAACCTGCTCATCGAGCTCTACGCGGTCGATAGCGCTCTGGCCCGCGCGGTCAAATCCGTGCGTCGTGGTGACGAGAACAGTGGCACGCACGTCAAACTCGCACAGCTTGCCACCTGGCTCTCCTTCGCCCGCATCCACACCAATCTTAAAGGGATGATCATGACCTACATCGACGAAAAGCGCGTCGAAAAAGTCCTGGAGCGCGTCCACGCCTACCTTGGTGAATACCTCATCAACGGCGTCACTCTCCAACGCGAAATCGCCGCTATCGTCGTCGAAAAACAGGGCTACCCCCTCTAATCATGCGGGGCGCAACCCTTACAACCAACTAACCGCGTAGGGGAGGGCCTCGTGCTCTTTGCGCCCTCCCGCCTCGCCGCTGTGCAAAATGGTTCACCAGAGTGCACTCCGACCAGAGCGACCGCAAGGGTCCCGCTCTTTACACCCTACGCGATGCCGCCACAGGCGGCACGAAAAACGTACGTTGTATACTAGATTCTACACTGGATTTCGTAAGCACGAAAAACCATCATTTCTCGTTGAAGAGTAACCAACGACGGTTACTTCGTCCAATGTCGAACAACAACCACAACTACAGAAAGGGGCAACATCGTGCAAGTTGGCGATATGCAAACATGGGAGCGTACATTCACAGAAGAAGACGTACAGCTCTTCGTCAAACTATCAGGTGATCGCGCCACGCACCACCTCTACCCGGACCCGCAAGGACGTATCATGGTACAGGGACTCCTCACCGCCACCCTCCCAACCCGCATCGGCGGCGAGTGGAACCTGATCGCACAGGAAATGGTCTTCGAGTTCGCCCGACCCGTCTTCGTAGGAGACTCCATCTCCTGCAAAGTACGCATCACCCACTTCGAAAAGACCGAACAGCGCATCAACATGCGCGCTGATATCGTCTGTCGCAACCAGCATGGCAAAGAGGTGCTACGCGGCCACACCACCGGCATCGTGCGTATCCCAACCTACGAACTCATCGGTTGCCACTAATATAGATAGCTAAGGAGCACATCATGACAGAAGCCGTCATTGTCAGTGCAGTACGCACACCCATAGGACGAGCAAACAAAGGCGCACTCAAAGATGTGCGACCCGACGACCTCGCCGCCCTCGCAGTCCGCGCCGCCGTCGAACGCGTCCCCAAACTCGACCGCTCACTCATCGAAGACGTGATCCTCGGCTGCGCCTTCCCCGAAGGCGAACAGGGCATGAACCTCGCCCGCATCGTCGGCGCACTCGCAGGACTACCAGAGACTGCGGGAGGTGTTACGGTCAACCGCTTCTGCGCCTCCAGCCTGCAAGCCGTCAACATGGCCGCGCAAAACATCATGCTCGGCCTCGGAGATGTCATCATCGCCGGCGGTGTTGAGAGCATGTCGCGCGTCCCCATGGGCGGCTTCAACCCAAGCTACAACCCGCGCCTCGTCAAAACGCACGATCCTAAAGAGGCCGAAAAGCTCGGCGCATCCTCCTTCTCGCCCTGCGAGATGGAATACGGCTACTCCAGCTACATGCCGATGGGTATCACCGCCGAAAACCTGGCCCGCGAATACAAGATTAGCCGCGAAGCCCAGGACGCCTTTGCCCTGCGCAGCCACCAGCGCGCCATCGCAGCAACCGATAACGGCATCTTCAAGCGCGAAATCGTCCCCGTCCCCCTGCCCAATGGCCGCTCGATGGAGACCGACGAGGGTCCGCGCCGCGACACATCCCTGGAGAAATTGGCAAGCCTGGAACCAGCCTTTATCAAGGGCGGCAGCGTCACCGCTGGCAACTCTAGCCCGCTCAACGACGGGGCCGCGGCCGTTGTCCTTATGTCGGCAGAGCGCGCCCGCGATCTCGGCATCACCCCTCTGGCACGCGTTCGCACTATGGCCGTCTCCGGCGTTCGCCCCGACGTAATGGGCATCGGACCGGTTCCCGCCGTGCGCAAACTCTTGCAGCGCGCAGCTCTACAGATCAGCGATATCGATATCATCGAGCTGAATGAGGCCTTTGCCGCGCAGAGCCTTTCAGTCGTGCAAGAACTGGGGATCGACCAGGAGAAGCTCAACCCACACGGTGGCGCAATCGCCCTCGGTCACCCGCTCGGCTGTAGCGGCGCACGCTTGATCGCTACGCTGCTCAACGATCTGCAAACACACAACAAAACGCTGGGCATCGCCACCCTCTGCGTGGGCGGCGGCCAGGGCGTCGCGACACTGATCGAGAGGATGGCGTAGCTATGACATACTCGATACGTAAAGTCGCTGTGCTGGGAGCCGGCGTGATGGGGGCCGCAATCGCTGCCCACCTCGCCAACGTTGGCATCCCCAGTCTGCTGCTCGACATCGTGCCGCAAGGCGCAAAAGATCGCAATATAGTTGCACGCAGCGGTCTGGAGAAAGCGCTCAAAGCAAAGCCCGCCTCCTTCTATAGCAAACGAGCAGCCGAATTGATCACCATCGGCAACGTCGAGGACGATCTGCCGAAGCTTGCTGAGGTCGATTGGATCGTCGAGGCTGTGATCGAGCGCCTCGACATCAAGCACGCGCTCTACGAGAAGATTGAGCAAGTGCTCAAACCGAATACAATAGTCAGTTCCAACACTTCCGGCCTCCCCGCCCACTTGCTGATCGAGGGCCGCTCCGAGACGTTCCGCCGCAACTTTCTGATCACGCACTTCTTCAATCCGGTACGCTACATGCGCCTGCTGGAGATCGTGCCCAACGCCAATACCGATCCCGCCGTCCTGCAATTTATGCAGACGTTCAGCGCCGAGGTGCTCGGCAAGGGTGTCGTGTTCTGTAAAGATACGCCGAACTTCATCGCCAACCGCATCGGCACCTACGGCTTCCTCTCAACCATGCACCGCGCACTCGACGAGGGCTACACTATCGGCGAGGTGGACACGATTCTCGGACCCAACATGGGCCGACCCAAATCCGCTGTCTTCCGCACCGCCGATCTATCGGGACTCGACACGCTCAAGCACGTCGCCGATAACCTCTACGAGAACGCGCCGCAGGACGAGCAGCGCGAGACCTTCCGCGTCCCCCAGGTCATCAACGAGATCATCGGGCGCGGGTGGCTTGGTGAGAAGAGCGGTCAGGGCTTCTACAAACGCATCAAAAGTCCCGAAGGTGAGTCGGTCATCCTCGAACTGAACCTCAAGACGCTCGAATACGAGCCAAAACAAAAGGTGCGCTTCGCTTCAATTGGAGCCGCGCGCAACGTCGATGATCCCATCGAACGTATGCTGCTCATCCTTGACGGCGACGACCGCGCTAGCTCTTTCGCCCGCACGACCACCGCCGACTCCCTGATCTACGCCGCCAATCGTGCTGAGGAGATCGCCGACAGCATCGTCGCTATCGATAACGCGATGCGCTGGGGCTTCAACTTCGACATGGGCAGTTTCGAGATGTGGGATGTCCTGCTGCAACGCCCCGATATCCTGCACAAAGTCTTCATTGGACGCGAGCTACCCGAACTGGTCAAGCGTGTCCAGCAGCAGGGACAGGGCCGCTTCTACATCAGACACGACGGACAGAAGCAGTACTTCGACTTCAAAACAAACACCTACCAGCCCGTCCCCGTCACGCCCGGCCTGGTCTCGCTCCCCAACATTAAAGCTGGTCATGCAGGTAGCAAGAGCGCCGGCGTCGTGCACAGCAACAGCTCGGCCTCACTGATCGACATCGGCGACGGCATCGGCTGTCTCGAATTCCACACCAAGATGAACTCGATTGACGAGGGCATCGTCGAGATGCTGCGCTACTCCGTCGAAGAGGGGTCGAAGAAGTTCCGCGCCCTCGTCATCGGCAACGAAGCCCCCGACTTCTCAGCCGGAGCAAACCTCTTCCTCGTGCTCATGGGAGCGCGCCAGGGAGCATGGGAGATGATCGACCAGGCCGCCAACGCCCTGCAGCAGGCGCACCAGTTGCTCAAATACAGCCCCATCCCCATCGTCGCCGCCCCGGCGGGCCGCGCACTCGGTGGCGGCTGCGAAATGATCATGCACTGCAATCACAGCCGCGCCTACGCCGAGAGCTATATCGGCCTCGTCGAAACCGGAGTCGGCCTCATCCCGGCTGGAGGTGGCTGTAAAGAACTTCTGCTGCGTCACGGAGCCAGCGCCGAAAAAGCCAGCAAAGCGGGTGGACCCTTCAACGCCTCGCGCCGCGCCTTTGAGATCATCGCCGTCGCCACGGTCTCCACCAGCGCCGTCGAAGCCCAGGAACTCCGCTTCCTGCGCAAAACCGACAGGATCAGCGTCAGCCGCGACACCCTGCTCCGCGACGCCAAAGCCGACGCCCTGCAGCTCGCTGAGGCCCACCAGGCCGGCAAATGGCAGCCTACGCAGCCACAGATGCTCCTCCTCCCAGGACCCGGTGCACGCCTCGTCCTGGAGCAGCAGGTCGAAGCTCTCCTGCTCACCGGCAAAGTCAGCGAGCACGACGCCGTCATCGGCAACGCCCTCGCCCGCGTCCTCACCGGCGGCGACTGCTCACCAGTCACACCCGTCACCGAACAATACGTCCTCGACCTCGAACGCGAAGCCTTCGTGCGCCTCTGCGGCATGGAAAAGACCCAGGAGCGCATGCAAGCCATCCTCACCACCGGCAAACCTCTTCGTAACTAACATGGGGGAAAGAAAGCTCCCTCCACCCGGAGAGCAACGACGCTCTCCACGGCTGGAGCGGGCTTTCTTTTTATAAACATCTCACCAACGCCATGATAGATTACACGAAACATCCACCCACCACAAACCAAACCCCACGTAGGAATTGCTCCTGCACCACCTGGGGAGCTGGTGGCAGACAACCGGCCTGGTCAAGCACGTCTTCTACTTCGGCTACGACGAACGCGGCTGGACACGTCAGCAAATCCTGAACGGGATCGCGCAAAGTCTCTTGAGCAAAAACGAGTACCGTGACACCTTCCAGCCTCTCTCCCTTCGCCCTTCTCCTCTCTTTTCCCAACGGAGCGCTTGTCCCGCTCCCGAAGGGAGAAGCGGGACAAGCGCTCCCTGCGCGGCCAGCATTCACGCTACCTGAAATATCTTGGCGCTTGCCACGCCCACCTCCGTCACCACTCACCCCTGTTTGCCCTCGACATCTCCCACGACGCGCCTGATTCCATTGAGGTGCGTACAGCTCCACCTGATTTTGCACGACAAAAGATATACTTTATCTCCTCACCAGAATCTAGTGCTTAGACGATTGTACATCCTTCTCTTGATACCAGCAATGATCACATTTCGTTCGTACAAACGCATCACTCTTCTTCTCTCCACCCTCTCCTGTCAGCCCATTGCTTTCCTCATGATCGGTTTCCACCCCTGAAACCAACGGTTCCTCTATTCTATTCTTTTGCTCAATCGGCTGCGCATAAAGTGGATGGCCCTCTGAAGTCAGACAACGTCCCGTGGCGAGATCAAATTGCCAGCCATGCATCGTGCAAGTGAGAATGCCATTTTCGATCTTCGAGAAGTGCGCCAGATCAGCTTTAAGGTGCGGGCAGCGCCTCTGAATGCGATAGCCGTTGCTCTCCCACAGTTGTTTCACATCAGCCTTTTCGGAATAGTAGCCTTCAGCATATTGTAAACGTTCCGAGGTGAGACACTTAAAGAAGTTGTACACGTATTCGTTGTAGGCACCTTTGCGCTCCGCCTGGAAGCGACAGGAGAGGAAAAGCAGGTTGATCCAGTCTTCCTCATGATGGAGGATACAGTACTCAAGCAAGGCATGATCTATCTCAAAGCGGTAATTCCACTCTTCGTTCTTCCAGGCATAAACCTTGCGCGTGTGAAAATCGAGGACAATCTGCTGCACAGCGCAATCGATCAGCACACGCCCATTAATCCCCACCGCCGTCAGGTCTGCCATCTCCATGAGTGGCTCAAACCACTCTTGCAGAGCCGTCAGAATATCGACCTTTCCACGCGGCCAGGAGGCTTTCTCTGCATCAATCGCTGGCTGCCGACGCGCCTTGTACTGTTCCAGGTAAGCACGTTTGTTGTGAAAAATATCCTGTATTTGCGTATCCGGCAAAGGATGTTCTACAACACAGTGATCATGCTTCAACGTAATCACGCTATTCGGAATCGCCAGGAGGCCATTCTTCCTGTCATGAGCATGCATATACTCAATAAATGTTGCCTGATCAGGAAAGGTATTGGTAGGATCACGGTCAAAATCATTGAAGTCGAAGAGGTGGTCATCCAGAAAACAGGGCGGCCCTGCTGCTGGAACGACAAATTTTGCATCAATTTCGCGGATATAGCGCAGGGCGCGTGCCATCTCATTCTCGCGCTTCTTGCGCCCCAACTCCTGCATCATCCTCTCTGGATATTGGTAGGCCATTGGATACCAGATGGCACCGGAGAATTGTACGAAATGTATATCAAACGGGCCAAAGCTGTTGAGCAGGTCTAGATCTATAGGCCTTGAGTCATTCTGATTGAGCAGGCGTGTCTCGCCATCATCAATTAACAAACTCGAATCACCAAGTGGCCCATCGGTAGGTGCTGTCATCGCCATAACCATCAAACGCAGCCCATCTACCTCTACAGCCTGCGAATTCTTCGTCTGCAGAAAATTAGTAAATCCCAGGTCACGCAGGCGTCGTTCCAACAAATTCAAAGGATAATCTGGGAGAATCACCGTTGTCTCTTTCGACACATGTTCGCGCAAGAAGTCTGCATCAAAATGATCCCGGTGCAGATGTGACACATACAAATAGGTCGGTTGAGCTATTTTCTCGCGATCTATCGTTTCATTATCTGGAAATGGAAACCAGGATGCAAAATAGGCAGGGTTGAACCAGGGATCGCATAGAATACTTCCGTAGGAAGTCTCAACAAACAAGCCAATATGTCCAAGAAAAGTGATTTTCACTTATGACCCCCTTAGAAAGTCAGAAACAATGCTAAGCATCAATTGCCGCAAATGATGCTCATAATAACCAGATTTACAAGGAAATGCGCAAACACAACGCACAGCCACATCAGGCTTCAATCGCCAGATAACGAACGGACTCTATCCTGTTCAAGAAGCACAACTTACTGCTCGGCAGCAACATCCTTCAACCTATAAGCATCGTTTTTTGCTTCCCTACATTGAATAGAGAAATATAAATACAAAGCACTCATCGACAAGAGGCTTCAAAAAGAAATTATCCCCCTTTATAGAGAAACGTAAAAGGAAGGAGAAAAATTACACACTGTTCATAAATAGTACCCATTTTTGACAGCCTCCCGAAAAAATGTAGATAAAGACAGCAAGACGAGAGCAAATTTTCTCATGATGTGCTATGCTATTGGAGTGCTAAGGATAAAGGATAATGAAGAACATGACTCTTCCCCCCGGTCCCAAAGGTCTACCATACCTGGGCAATGCGCTACAATTCCAGCGTAATCCGTTGCGCTTCTTGCGCAAGACGCAGCAGGCTTTTCCCCGTATTGCGACGGCCTATGTGAAGGATGAGCCGCTTGTGCTGTGTTTTCGCCCGGAACACGTCCGCTATATTCTGATCGAGCACCATCGCAATTTTCACAAACCAAATCGCGGTGGTAGCTTTAATCTGCGTGCTCTACTGGGCGACGGTCTACTGACGAGCGATGGCGATTTTCATCGCCAACAGCGCCGACTGGTACAACCAGCCTTTCATCGGCAACGCGTCGAGGGGTATGCTGAGACAATGGTGCGCTTGACAGAGGGAACAGTACAGGAGTGGCGGGCCGGTGAGGAGCTGAATATAGCGGAGGCGATGCAGCATCTGACACTGCGCATTATTGTAAAGGCGCTATTCAATATCGATTCGTTGACACAGGTAAATGAGCTGGGCGAGGCGTTTAATGTGGTGATTGGTGCCTCCCGACGCAATTTTGGGCCGCTGACATCACTGCTGATGAAGCTCCCCTTTACAAAGGTTGGCAAAGTGCTTCTGGGAAAGCAGACATTGGACGATTTTGTGTATGGGCTGATCGAGCAACGTCGCATGGCAGGAAACGATACAGGGGATGTGCTCTCGATGCTGCTGCAGGCACAGGACGAGGGGGTGATGATGACGAATACGCAGGTACGAGACCAGGTGCTTACCTTTATCGCGGCGGGTCACGAGACGGCGCAGAATACGCTGAGCTGGACCTTCTACCTGCTCTCCCAACACGACCA
>DAOUDD010000105.1:0-45418 GCA_034431765.1 Ktedonobacteraceae bacterium
ACGTTTGTTGGATGTGGGTGGCTCGCATGCTGGATATAGCGTTCTATTTTGTCGCAAGCATCCGCGTTTGCATGCGACTATACTCGATATTCAGCCAGGGATCGAGGCGGGCCAGCGTACGGCCAAGTTTACGAAGATGGAGGAGCGTATGGATTTCGTCTGTGCCGACATTGTGCAAGATGATTTCCCGCAACTCTTCGCGGAACCCTTCGATGTCGCCTTGTACTTCCATATTGCGCATCTTTTGCAGCCAGAGATGAACGCGGCGCTGCTGGCGAAGGTTGTGCAGACACTTAAACCCGGCGGCGTGCTTGTCTTTGTCGACCAGGTGACGGATCAGACGCACGGTTCGCGCCTCGCCTCGCTGATGGTCCAGTTTATGGCCCTGACCATGACGACGGTTGGCGGGACATGTTATCCCTTCCCGACCGTTAAGACGTGGCTGGAGGATGCCGGTATGGAGCAAGTGCGCAGCCATCGCCTGATTACGCCGGGTGCGGCGCTGATTACGGCTGTCAAGAAGGTATAAATCAGATTTGCTCTCTCTCAGGTGACTCGTTAGCGATATGCGTTTTGTTTATTTTGTCTATTGCGTTTATTTCGAATACTGTGTATTATGATTATGGAGTTATAAAGATGTGAATCTAACAAGTAAAGAGGAGAACAACTATGCAAGTACTGGAGCATGTCCCAATTGCTGAAAGTGAAAAGCGTGAGTTGAGCAAAATTACGGAGGTATCGAATAGCGATAGTTATGTGCCTAAACTTGTTGGGCCTGACGGAAGTTTTATTGTGTTACCTCGTGCAGTGTTCCAGGTACTTAAGCTTGTTGTTTATCATATGTTGCGTGATAGAGTCATCTTACTTGTTCCTCGCCATAAAGAGCTGACCACTCAGGAAGCAGCGGAGATATTAGGTGTTTCAAGGCCCTTTCTTGTAAAATTGCTGGAACAAAAGAAGATGCCGTTTGTAAAAGTTGGCACTCATCGTCGCGTCAAACTCAGTGATCTAATGAGCTATAAAGAGCAGCGTGAGACAGAGCAGGAGCGTGCGTTAGATGAGATTACTCAGATGAGTCAGGATTTGGGTCTTTACGAATAATTTATATATAGCCCGCCTGTTCACGCGTCGTTGCGATGAACAGGCTTGTTTGCTAAATTTTGAGAGGTTTTTTTATAATGTCGTTGATTGTAGTGCCTGATGCTTGTGTTCTTATATCAGCGCCGCTTCGTGATACTATCCTTCGCGCGTGTAAAGAAAATATTTGTAAACTACGATTTACAGACGAAATAATGGATGAAGTACAGCGTAATCTTATTGCGAAATTGTTCGTATCAGAGGATAAAGCTCAGCGACTTGTTGAAACAATAAAGGCAAATTTTGACTATTGTTTTGTTGCACCACATAAACGCTTAATAAACTCAATGCCGATTAATAAAAAGGATAAGCATGTTCTAGCGGCGGCTGTATGCAGCAAAGCTCATATTATTGTTACGCGAAACCTTAAAGATTTTCCGCCTGGTATCTTAGCCCGTTATGAAGTGGAGGCGCAGTCACCAGATGAATTTCTTGTTAGTATATTCCATTCAAATAGAGACATTATGAATAGAATATTAATAAGTCAAGCCGCTGCTCTGAAAAACCCACCTCTTACGATATCTGAATTATTAGATCGTTTACGAACCCATGTTCCTATGTTTGCGGGTCTGGTTAGCGAGGAGTTGGCACAACAGGGTGATGGGCTGTGGTTGAAGGTTATCGAAGCTGAGAGTGATATACAGTAGATTTCTCCCTATTTTGCTCTCAATTTTGAAGTGCAAGTAGCAAGGGTTCTTGTTAAGGGCAATAAAATAAGACAGGAAGCGCGTTGATGAAACTGCTTTCTGTCTTCTTCGTAGTCGGGGCGAGAGGATTTGAACCTCCGACCACTACAACCCCATTGTAGTGCGCTACCGGGCTGCGCTACACCCCGAATTTATGATGGGATCAGTATAGCAGAAAGATCTTTCCTCGTCAAGCATTTTTGAATATCCTGGGTTCTGGATAAGGAGACCCTCTCCAATGAGCGAGAATAGGCGCTAGACCAATAGCATCTATTTGCCATCGGAGATGAATCTCCTCGAATTGTTTTGTACTGTCGATGATTTTTGGCTTCACTTCGCCCCCGACGGGCAAGAAGAAGCTTCTACAATACAAATACATTAGCAGTGACACACAATGCTGTACCTTACTTCAGACCTCGGATACGCACACCACGCAAGAGATACTCGCGACAGACAATGAACATCACAAAGACGGGGATGGTTTGCAAGATGCCAAGCACCATCATCCCATTCCAGGAGAGACCAGCTTTGAGAATTTCTTTCATCGCCTCAGACTGTCCAAGGGCCTGATGCACATCTGTAGCCCCCGCTGCTGTAAAGCGCTGCATTAGCGTATAGATCGCAACCGAGGTGGGAATTTTTTCGCTGCTCCCAAAAACTAAAGAGGGCCAGAGAAAGTTATCCCAGACTGAACCGAACTGAAGCCAGGCAGCGACGGCATAGACAGGAATACTCATGGGCAGCACAATGCGCCGGAAAATATTGAATTCAGTGCCTCCATCGACACGGGCAGCTTGAATTACTGTGTTAGGAATGGTATCGAAAAAGCCTTTGAAAAGTAAGAAATTGAAGGCATTGAAGACCCCTGGTAGGATAACAGCCCACGGAGTATCCCAGATACGAAGAGTGGGAAATGGCATCGTACTCCCAGGCAGGGAAGGGACAGAGCCTTCAGGAAGCGCAAAGGGAAAATTGAGGGTTAAAAGCAACGACGGCAGTAAGGTGACAGCAGCGGGTACCATCATCGTACCAATACAATACAGGAAGGTCCAGCGAGCGGCAACACCCCGTTGCAGTTTACTATTGGCATAGGCCAGCAAAGACGTAATGGGCAGGGAGAGGATCAAAGTCATACCAGCCATAAAAATGGAGTTCCAAAAATACACGTAAAAAGGCTGATCCATGAGTTGACGAACAGCAGCATTTGTTGCATCCGCAGTGGTAATCTGAAAAACGAGCTGCCAGCCTGCCAGCGTCAGATGTTGAGGCCAGATGGTGGGTGGATCGGCAAGCACCTCAAAACCTGATTTGAGCGAGGTCACGATCATAAAATAGAAGGGAAGTAAGTGTAAAAAAACACCCAGACAGAGCAGTCCTACCACCACATACCAGGTGAAACGCACACCCGGCTGCTTTCTTCCGACACTGGGAAACAATGGCATAATTGATACTCCTTTGGTATAGCAATCTCGATCAGCGCTAGCAACGTTTTGTCTCCACGACTCAAAGCCAGCAATTCCTTTTAGGCATCTGGATCTTCTTTGAAGAAGAGGCGGAAGATAATCACGATCAGCAAAATCAATGCGAACAGAAAGATCGAGAGCGCAGTTGCGTCGGAGAAACGCTGATTCTGGATATACGAGTAAAGGTACATCACAACTGTCCGGCTAGCGCCCTCGGGGGATCCCCCGGTCATCAACTGCGGCCAGGTGAACTCCTGCAAGGAACCAATGATCGCAAAAGTCAACAACATCGAGATCATGGGGCGAAGGCGTGGAAACGAAATCGTCCACATTTTTCGCCAGAACCCCGCCCCTTCAACCTCTGCTGCCTCATAATACGAAGCGGGAACACCCTGAAGGCTTGCCATATAAATCAAACCAGGACCGAACAGCAGGATGCCGGGGAAGATCAGCCAGAAAAGCACCTGATTTGGGTCGCTGAGAAAGGCAGGTTTGGGGAGATGCAAAAAATGAGTCGCTATGGAGGTAAACAGACCGTACTGGTCATTATAGAAATATTTCCAGAGAATTGTGCTTGCAATTGGACTGATCGGTAAAAACCAGAGTAACATCATCCAACGCATCACCTTTGGTGGCATCTCCATCAGCAGCACTGCAACGACAATTGGAATGACAAAGGTCAATGCAATACTCAGACCGGCGTAGAGCAACGTGACACGAAATGCCTGAGCAACTAGAGGATCTGTCACGACACGCACATAACTCTCAATGCCAGTATAGCGACTGGGTAAAATTGGTTGAGCATCAGTGAAACTGATAATAAAGGCCACAACTAGAGGGTACCAACCCCAGACGAGATGAAAGACCAATCCTGCAACCATAAAAAGCCAGACTTCGATACGGCTACGACGCCGCAGTGTTGAAGCTTGCCCTTGAGTCTGGTCATTCGAGAGATGTTCGACAGCGGTTGCTCCTGTCACATGATCAGCCATGATAAGTACACCTTCTCTAGAGAACCAGGCAAAGAAGGAAGTATATTCCTTCTTTGCCTGTTATACCTCTACTATCAAGCTTTACACATGTAAGACGGGTTGTATTTTTTGCTGGTACCAGGGAGAAAAGATCTCTGAGTAGAACTGCGGGGCCTGCTTTTTCCAGAAAGCAGCTACAGCCTGATAGTATTCTTTGGAACCCTTCAAGAAAGCATCTTTGGGAATACTTGAACTAAGTCCAGCAAGCTGCTGATTAAGCACATCCTGTTCGTGTGTGAGGATATCGGCTACATTTCTCTGTGAGAAAGACAGTGCAGTTTGTGCATCAGCCTGAGCATCGGAGGTTGGTTGAGCATTTTGTTCAGGTGGCAGGTACCAGCTTCGCTGAGGTATTAGAGGAATCTTCAACGTTTGCTCGATGGTTTGCATATAATGCTTGCCCCAGGCATCACCCGCTGAAACTGGAACACCCTCAATTTTGAGCAGACCATTTACTGGAGTAACAGTACTGTACACCTGCTGCGGATCTTTTGTCTGCTGATACGTCGCCACTTGCTGATCAATATATCCCTGATCGAACTGCATATAGGAGTAGAGGCCGAACGCTTTGTCCAGGGCTGTCTGATCACGACCCAGGCGGGGATTGAAGGAGACGACACTCAGATAGGGTTGAGTATCGTTAAAGGTTCCATAGGTCCCATAAGGAATGGGCAGGAAGCCAGCCACTTCATCAATCGGTTTTTTGAGCCGATTTGCGAGTTGTACTATGCTTAAATCATCACTGGCAGGGCGTGTGAAGAAATTGGTGTCTGCCATAAACATCGCCGCATCTTCACGAGCAAAAACTTTTGCAACATCAGGATCACCGTATGACGGGTTGGGATTTGAAAGAATCACCTTCTCATTCAATAGCATGTTCCGGTAGAAACTGACCAACCGTGTCCAATCATCACTTCTAGAGTTGTAATCAATGCGCCAGGGCCAGGAGTTTTGGGGAGAGGGCAACGTGGTCAAAAGATCCATCTGGTTGGCACTCAAGATACGTGTGATACCATACCAATTAAATGCTGCTCCGGTGCGCTTATCCTTGGTAAGAGCTTTAGCAACGGTGTGCAAGTCATCCCAGGTCCAAGTTAGTTTCGGTTCCTCAACTCCAGCATCACGTAGGAGATCGCGTCGGTAATAGACACCATAGCCTGCGTGAAACGCCTGAGGAACACCGTAATATTTGCCGTTGACTTTCCAGCGGCTCCAGAGAGGCTGAACATAGGATGCGATCTTCTTATTTACTTGATACTGATCAATCAGTTGTGTGACATCAGCCACCATACCACGAGCAAAGGCGGCTAAAACATTGTCATAGGCCCACCCTCCGACGACGTTTCCGGGTACCCAGCTTGGAGCCGTTCCTGCTGAAATAGCCGTTGTCAACTGCTGCTGATCCCAAATATTCGTAGAGCTGCTCTTGATTGTTACTCCTGGATTCTTATCAAACCAACGTTGAAGACTCTGGGCGTACGCTTTGAGTGAGGGATTTTTCGCCTGATCCTGCTTTGTTGGCATCGGGCTGAAAGGATAGGTAGCGCTATAGAGCGTGACATTCACGCTTGCGGATGACCCGCCGCATGCACTCAAAGCGGCTCCACCAACTAACATGGCACCACCAGTGGCAAAGAGATGTAACATGCGCCGCCGTGTTACCTGTGAGGACAAAGGCGTTTGAGCAAGGGATACAGGGGAAGAAGTCCCTTCATTGGACACTGTCCATTCCTTGGACATTATCAGTCTCCTCTCTACTATAGATGCGCGAAAACATCAATATATTCGCACAATGAGCACTCGTTTCGCAAAGAAAGAGCTTTTCTTTTTTTCTGCAAACGTTACAGGAGAATGGGAATAACTTACCATGTAGAGATCTAGTTGTCAAGAGAAAGTTTAGTTATGATCCAACTCTTTCTCTCCAGGTCTATTATTATTACTTGTGCGGATGACACAGGAAAAACTACTGCGTTCTGTGCTCTATAGTAAAGAGTGCACATTGCCAGTTAGAGGTTGCACATTTGCTACCAATGGCAACGGTTAGGAAAGAGTACTCTCCCAGATATTCTATTTGTTTGTTGTAGAAAAGACGCGCTAAAAAGATTTAGCCGATCACAGAAATATGTTTCTGCAGATGGCTGCCACAGGAAGAGCGAATGACCAGGGAAGTAGGAACTGTTTGAATGATCGAAGGCAAATCGGGAGTGGTAGCCCGTTCGATAATGCGCCGAGCCGCCAGCTCACCCATCAAGCGTTGCGGTACAGAGACTGTTGTCAGAGGTGGCTCCAGATCACGCGCAAAAGCAATATCATCAAAGCCCGTAATTGCTAAATCATCAGGAATGCGCAGCGAGTTTTCTTTAGCAGCGCGCATCGCACCTATAGCGATGGTATCGCAACCACAGACGAGAGCATCCGCCTCGATAGCATGCTCTTGAAAAAGTTCGCACAGGATTGGATAGGCCCCTTCTGAATGCCAGGGTGTTTTAATAAAAGACGAGCTTGAACATGGTAATTCATACGCAGCAAGCGCATGCTCAAATGCCCTGGCACGCTCGTCGAGTGAGCGATCCGGTCCAACAAAAACCAGGCGGCGGTGTCCCAAACTTACCAGATGGGAAACCATAGCGTGGACGCCACGCTCCTTTTCCATTGTCACTACGTCTATAGGCAGTACGCCGTCTGGACGAGGGGGATCAGAGGCAATTACGAGCATGTGATCCTGCCTGATTGGATTGTCATGCATAGCAGCCAGACACGCTTCATCCCCTATGATGATCAGCCCATCAATAAATAAAGGATCGATAATACGACGGAGATGTTTTTCACGTAGATCCTCAAAAAGAAATGCAAACCGTAAATGATACTGATGACGTGTCAATTCGGTATTAATACCATCAATCACAACCGACCAGAAAGGGTCAGAAAATTTGGCGGAGACACCGCTCATCAATAGACCAATGCTATACGAATTCTGGTCCGAGCGGCGTTGTAGGCGTTGCAGCGCATCATTAGACTGATAGTTCAGTTGACGTGCCGCTTCCCAGACGCGTGTTTGGGTGGCGTTAGAAACAGAATAATTACCTTCACCATTTAAGACACGCGATGCGGTTGCGATAGATACCGCCGCCAACTTTGCCACATCCCGAAGAGTCGCTCCCATGCTTTTTTCCTATCAAGCGCAAATGTTTACTCTTTGCTGAAACTATATCCCACCCTCTTCTCTCCTGTCAATAGCGCTGTCACTGGTATTCCCAGATCACAAGATACATTTTTTCTCGACTTCAAGGTACTATCCGATAGACGTCATCCAGCTTTTCTCGTTCTCTATTGACATATAGTGAGACGGATGGTATTTTTATGAGTATTGATGGGAAATAGTTTACTGAAATCTAGAAAATTGTACTGGTTTCTCACCATATCCACAAACTACATCTATGGGGAGAAACTACTATTTGCAGTAGCCTATACCCTCTTCACAAAGAGCCTCAGCGCATCTAAACTTTTACATTGTCGTATGTACATCTAGTCAACAGAAATGCCGTTTGAGAAAGGTGGTGAAGTCAAGAAGATCTCTGTTTCACAACATGGTTTATCTTAACAAGGAGGTTTATCCATTGCATGGTTGCTTACGCCTGCTGCGAGGACGCAGAGGCATACTCCTACTAGGAGTGCTACTTATCGTACTGTTAATAGGTTCCAACCCTTTTAACTTGAGACGCGCTCATGCTGCAAGTGTGACCTATCAAGGAACCGACGAGAACTTTGCAAATCCCGAGCGTGGCTTTTTCGTTGCACGTTTCGCGTACTATCCTACACACCCCGACTGGGTGAATGTTAACCTGGGCGATTTGCAGCAGGCGCGGTCACAGAATATCACGATGGTTCGCCTGAATTATGTCATCTCAGATTATCGCACCCGTGATCTAGATGATACCATCCTCAACAGTATTCGCGATCAGCTCTCGATAGTGCGTCAAGCCGGCCTGAAAGCGATTCCACGCTTCTCCTACAACTTTGGCGAAAATACTGCTCAGGGCTGGTATCATGACGAAGATGCCCCTGCCTCGCAGATTATACGTCACCTCGACCAACTGAAGCCAGTCCTGCAAGACAACGAGGATGTCATTGCCTTTATGGAAGCAGGCTTCATCGGCGTGTGGGGAGAATGGCACCACACAACCAACAATAACGAAGGCGAAGCGAATGGACAGCCTACTTACGAGGCCAATGACAACACCCGCGCCATTATGAGCAAACTGTTAGAAGTTTTGCCGGCTGATCGTATGGTTGCCGAACGCTACCCCCGTTACAAGTTCTCCCTCTATGGCGATACCCCTCTGGATGAGGGAACAGCCTATGGTGGCTCCAATAGCGGCGAACGCTCACGAGTTGGAGCACATAATGACTGTTTCCTCGCCTCGCCTAACGACTGGTCAACCTATGGAGACGTCCAAAAGGAAAAAGACTTTCTCAACGCTGATAATCGCTTTGTTCCGGTAGGCGGCGAGACCTGTAATTCAGGGGCAGATGCCCAGCCCTTCATCGGCTGCGACAATGCGCAAAAAGATCTGGAATATCTGCGTTTTGATACCCTGAACACTGACTACGAACCGACGGTCATTCAAGGGTGGAAAAACAATGGCTGCTACGACACCATCGCTAAGAATCTGGGCTATCGCTTCCGTTTGACCAACGCGACCTTGCCCGACAGCGTCAAGCCTGGCAATACGTTCTCGATGAGCTATACTATCACCAATGATGGCTATGGCAAAATGTACAACTTGCGCCGTCCTGAGATCATCCTGCGCAATACTCAGACCGGAGCACAGTATCGCATCACCTGGCAGGGGGAAGACCTCCGTTACGGATTTGGCGGGACAACACGTACGGTTGATATCACTGCTGGATTGCCCACTGACATGCCCCAGGGACAGTACGCGGCCTTCTTAAACTTCCCGGATATGGCCTCGTCGTTGCATGATCGTCCCGAATATTCGATCCACCTCGCCAATAGTGGTCTCTGGGAAGCTTCCACCGGCTATAACTCGTTGAACGCGACCATAACAGTCGATCAGGGCGCTGATGGACAGCCCTATAGCGGCGACACATGGTTCACCCAGTTTTAGCTGATAGGAAAGCAGAGGTACTCTGTAAGAGATCTCGCTCATGCAATTGCAGGGCGAGATCTTCTCTTTCACCGGTTAGTGGAAGCTGTACCCTTCTCCCAGCAAATTTTGATAGACTTCTCCTCCAAAAACTGCTATACTTGTCTTCGTTAAAAGAATCTATACGCACGATGCAAAGGCAATGATGGGGAGAGTACGCGAGTAAGACGCGCTACAGGGAGAGAGGGTCAGTGACTGGAAGCCCTTTCGCACACACGCTCGCCGAAGTTCACCCCAGAGCTGGCTACTGAAAACTTGAGTGGCTCTTGTCGTAAGAGTGCTCCGTAGGTATAGGTAGCCCCGGATGGTCCCCGTTATCAGACAACAAGTGGAATGACAACGCTCACGCTCCTCAATAGAAGCATATGTTTAGGAGCACGAGCTGACATTCAATAAAGGTGGTACCACGGAGCTTGCAAACCGACAACTTCGTCCTTGTGACGAGTGTCGGTCTTTTGTTTTTCTGGAGGAAATATGCTAGGACAACTCGATCAATTGCTAGGGCAGCTCGACGAATTGCGCACCCGTGCTCTCGCAGAACTGGAGTCGATTGCGACAAGCAGCGAACTCGATGAATGGGATACGCGCTACCTGGGACGGAATCGCGGGGAACTGAAAAATCTCTCAGCCGTCATGCCGAAATTGTCTAAAGAAGAGCGGCCAGTCGTGGGTCAAAAAATCAACGCGGTCAAGTCTGAGCTGGAGAAAGGGCTTGCCGCACGCCGCCAGGCGCTCAAGGAGCGTGAGATGCTGCAAACGCTTGAGCAGGAGCGGCTCGATGTGACGCTTCCAGGCCGTGCGCTACCGGGTGGGCATATGCACCCGATTACGCGCACAATCCTGGAGATTACGAGCATCTTCGAGAAGATGGGCTTCAGTACTGTACAGGGCGTTGAGGTGGAAACAGATTACTATAACTTCCAGGCGCTCAATATCCCTGCCGATCACCCGGCACGCGATATGCAGGATACCTTCTGGGTCGTGCCGGGCCAACTGCTCCTGCGCACACAGACATCACCGATGCAGATTCGCACGATGCAGCAGACTCAGCCACCGGTTCGCGTCGTCGTTCCCGGTAAGGTCTATCGCAACGAGGCCATCGACGCCTCACACGAGGCGATGTTCCACCAGATCGAGGGCCTGCTTGTAGATGAAAACTGCACGATGGCCGATCTGAAAGGCTGTCTGGAGCGTTTCGCGCATGAGATGTTCGGCGCAGATCGTCGCCTACGTTTTCGCGGCAGTTACTTCCCGTTCACTGAGCCAAGCGCGGAAGTAGATATTAGTTGTGGTATCTGTGGCGGGAAAGGCTGTCGCACCTGCAAATATAGTGGTTGGATCGAGGTACTGGGGTCCGGGATGGTCCATCCACGCGTGCTGCGCGAAGTTGGTTACGATCCCAAAAGATATCGTGGCTTCGCCTTTGGTATGGGTGTAGAACGTATCGCGATGTCGAAATACGATATCGGAGAGATTCGCCTCTTCTCCGCCAACGACCTGCGCTTCTTACGCCAGTTCTAGATTAATAATAAACAAACAAGTATATAAGGAGAAATTACGATGAAAGTACCTTTGAGCTGGCTCAAAGAGTATGTAGATATCACGCAGTCGCCAGAAGAGCTGGCACACACATTGACAATGGCGGGGCTGGAGGTTGAGTCGATCGAGTACGTCGGCAAGAGTTGGGGCGATAAGATCATTACTGCGCAGATTACACACCTGGAGAAGGTGGCTGACTCTGATCACCTGAATTACACGCATGTAAATACTGGAAGTCAGGAACTCAACGTCATCTGTGGAGCACCCAATATTCGCCTGGGCGACAAAGTGCCCCTGGCGCTGCCTGGCGCTCAGGTTGGTGACATCACTATTAGTGAGACGCGCAAGATGGGCTACGTCTCACAGGGCATGCTCTGCTCACCCCGTGAGTTGGGCATGGGCAACGACCACTCAGGCATCTATATCCTTGATCCAGAGACACCAATCGGCCTGAAACTGACCGATTTGCTGGGCGAGATCGTGCTGGATTTCTCGATCAAGGCGCATCGCAGCGACCTCTCGTCCATTATTGGCATCGCACGTGAAGTCTCGGCATTGACAGGTCAACCATTGCGCATTCCACAGTCTGTTCTGCACGAAGAGGGCACACCAACGCACGAGTTGGTCAAGGTCATCGTTGAGGATACAGAACTCTGTCCGCGTTACACAGCGCGCGTGGTTAGCAATATCAAAATTGGTCCTTCGCCAAGCTGGATGGGACGACGCTTGCTTGCGGCTGGCATGCGTCCCATCAATAATATCGTGGATATCACCAACTATGTCATGCTGGAGTTTGGGCAACCGCTGCATGGCTTCGACTACGACCGCGTCCCCGAACATACTATCATTGTGCGACGCGCGCACGAGGGCGAAACGCTGACAACACTCGATGATGTGAAGCGTATCCTTACACCAGATATGCTCTTGATTACTGATCCGCAGCAGGCAACAGCTATTGCTGGCGTGATGGGTGGAGCAGTCAGCGAAGTGAGTGAGCAGACGACACGTGTGCTGCTAGAAGCTGCAAACTTCAATGGCAGCAGTGTGCGCCGTACCTCGACTGTACTCGGACTGCGCACAGATGCTTCCAGCCGCTTCGAGAAGGGACTCGATCCCGAACTGGTGCTCGTGGGAGCCAATCGTGCGATGCAACTGATGGCAGAACTGGCAGGAGGTACTGTTCACCCCGGCATCGTCGATTCCTATTCTCGACCGGTTCAACCTCGCACCCTCTCGTTCTCTACCGACGAGGTTGAGTGGCTTACGTCGCTGAAAGTGACGCAACAAGAGGCGGCAGATGCTCTGAGTCGGCTGGGATTTTCCGTACAGCCGGACGAGAACGGTAAGACGATGAGGGTGACAGTACCAACCTACCGCACTGATATCGATGAGGGAGCCGACCTCGTCGAAGAAGTGGTGCGCTTGATCGGATATGACAAGATTCCCAGCACAATTCCAAACGGTCCCTTGCCCGAACCGATGCAGGATCGCTGGTTCCAGCGCGAGCAGGAGGTACGCACGCTGCTCATGGGGTCAGGCCTCAACGAGATCGTCACCTATGCCTTGACCAGTCGCACACGCATGATCAACTTACTGTCGCAGGCAGACCACGGGTCGGTTCAGTATCTCTCGCAAGAGACAAATGGCAAGCATACGAATGGAAACATAACAAGCACGAGCACAACACAGAGCGTTGCTCCCTTTGATCCACAGAGCGTTCGCGCTGTTACACTCACTAATCCACTCAGCAGTGACATGGAGGTGCTGCGCCTGACACTTTTGAGCGGGCTGATGGAGATTGTGCAGGAAAATAGCAAGCGTAACAGGGCTGGCCTGCGCTTCTTTGAGATTGGACGGCGCTACCTTCCTGCGGAGGATGCTGTCCAGCATCCTGATGAGCGGCGAGCCGTTGCTTTCGCACTCTGTGGACCTGCGGAAATCTCCTGGATTCGCGAGTTGATGCGCCCGGCTGATTTCTACGACTTAAAGGGGGTAGTAGAGACGCTCCTCGAAGGCCTGCATATTCGGAGCTATCGCTTTACACCAACTCAGCATCCAACGTTCCATCCTGGTCGTTGTGCACTACTAGAGCTGCCCCATACATCGGAAGCGGGTGAGCAGACGTTCAGTCCAGTTGGCGTTCTTGGGGAGGTGCATCCATTGGTGCAGCAGCGCTACGATCTGCTACATCGTGCTTATCTATGTGAGCTTGACCTGGAACGGCTTTATGCAGCAGTGCCTCTTTCTACAACCTACCAGCCAATTTTGCGGCATCAGGAATTGACGCGCGATCTGGCCCTTGTGGTGAATCAGCACATTGCCAGTCAGAACATTCAAGATGTGATTGTGCAGCATGGAAGCAACCTGCTCCGTTCAGTCGAACTCTTCGATGTGTATACCGGTGAACCTATTCCTGCTGGCAAAAAGAATCTCACGTATACACTTGTTTATCAGGACAATAACCGTACACTAACTGACGCAGAGGCAAATACACTTCAGTCTCAGATTATTCAAGCTTTAAGCGATCAGTTCGGTGCAACGTTACGCGAGTAACAGTCTATCGGAAAAGTACTGGACTTTCAGTTTTTGAACAGTGCACCTGTGTCACCTGTGTGCCGACAATGGACGCGGCAAGTCTCAATACATTTCACGTAAGGACGATTTGATGACCGTGATACTCACAGGATGACGTGTTAGGCCGCATCAGAGCAGAAAAGAAACCTGACAGTTCCGGTACTTTTTCTCGCCTTAATGACTTCCGTCATTAGTACTACTCAGCGCATTTCCCAAGAGCATGGCGTATACTACTAGAGAAGCACGAGTAGGCTTCTTGTGTAAATATAGTTACACAAATTTCTTTTATATACACAAGAATAGAGTACAAATTATCCACTGACAATTGGGCTAATGCATGTGACAAATACCAATATTTGCACGTTCTATTAGTGGAGATGGACTGAACAATAACTATCTGGATGCTATGAAAGAAAACGTGGCTGCATATTGGGAATGAGGGGATATTCTGCTTTCAGCAAGACGTTTGCACTAATGCAGGATGCATATGCGGCATATATTTTTTTGAAAGAGATTGTTGAATGAGAATATGTTCACGTTGTCATCAGCCGTGCACCGATAACTTCATGTTCTGTGATGCGTGCTGGGCGCTGCTTTCAGGCAAAGAGCAACAGCGTAAGCCTGCACCCGCTAAGCAGAGACGAACATCCTCAGATTTCGTTGAGATTGATACTTTACCACAACCAGCAGCGGAAGAACAACAAGATTTTTTCACTGCTCAACCACCTGGTGGAGTTCCTCTTCTGGAATTATCTCCTATACCATCTTCTCATGGAGAAGCAAGACTGTCGCGAGAGGAGTTCATCTCAACACCGACAGCACCGCAGCCGCTATCTCCTATTCAAAATATTATTACAGCTTTTACAGATAGAATTGATAATACGCTCAACCGTTTGAGTGATGCAGCCCGGCATATTGCAGCGGAAGATGGTTCGCACGGACAGCGTACACCACGAGCCTCGCGTCTCTCACCCTTACGCGATATATCCGCTGATATCAGGCGAGACAGCACGCCCTTGCCACATATTGACTACAATACCCAGCCAATGCCAGCACTCCAGCGCTCCAGCGTGAGCCGTAAATTAGCGCTCTTATGGCCCTGGCTCCAGACGACGGAGGAAGAGGAGCAGGACATCTGGTCTGACCACCCTGATCCCTTACAGGCGCGACACTTTCCTACACACTCAGAGGTTCGACGCATCGAAGTAGACGATGTGCGTTATGCCGTTGAAACTGGTTGGATGCCACCTCCTCCTCCCGATACTCAGCCCTTACCGGATGACAACAATAAACACAAGCATAGACGGTTGCGGGTTATTTTCGCATGTATTGCAGTCGCGGCAGCTCTAGCAATTACTATAGACTCCGTCCTGCTCTCCTTTACTGTCTTTCACCCGAATGTACCAGATCAGAAGATAGTCAAGACAGGACCCACTCTGACTCTGTCTAAAAACGTTGTCAAGTATGGAGAAGCAGTAACACTGGCTGTACACAATTTTTCTGCACAGGCACAGCTCTTATTTACACGTGATATCGCGATTCCTGTTGTTACTAATAGAGGGAAAGCGCTCGTCCAACCTGACAAAACCGGTTCGGCAAGCCTGACAACGACGATCCAAAATGATTGGGGACCCGGTTTTCATACTATATCTGTTGAAGATGCAATAACGCGTTATATTGCCAATGCAACATTGCGTGTAGATGCAGGTCCAACGCGTCCCGCACAATTGCATATTGCTCAAACAGATATCGACCTGGGTGCGAACATCCAGGGGGCAAATACTATTCAGCCTCTGACACTACAGAATGATGGTGATGAGTCTATCACCTGGTCTGCAACAAGTGACCAACCATGGTTAGGCATTTCACCAGCACATGGTGTGTTTAGCGATATGCAGAAAATCTCTATCGGAGGAACACGTACAAATCTTGCCCCTGGTGATTATACGGGACTGATTACCATCACTTCAAACGTCTCTTCGCCTCAGACCATCATGGTGCATATGATGGTTCGTGCGTTGCCGAGTGATGTTGGTGCGGTCATGGCAATCTCTCCCGCTGTGCTCTCGTTTCTCGCCACCGATGGTGGGACTGACCCCGATGCGCAGACACTCGTAGTGAGTAATCCTGGCAAACAGCCGCTTTACTGGACGCTTGGAGATTCAACAGCATCTACAGCACCGGGATCGCAATCGCCCAATGCGGCTCTGGCAGCCTTTGATCCAAACTTCAACTGGTTGGCAACAGACACTACGTCAGGTCGGGTTGAGCCAGGGGCGACAGCATCGATTCGTATAACAGCTCATAGTCACTACGTCCTACCCGGCACCTATAGCCGACAACTGCTGTTCAATAGCGCAGACGGTCATAAAGCGCTCAACGCTCCACAAAGCATAGAAGTGTCTTTGACGGTCCAGCCAGGGTGTGGGCTAGCAGTAAACAGTGGTTCTTTGACCTTTACTGCCGTTGCCAAAAAAGATAATCCAGGCTCTCAATCGATCAATCTTTCAACAAGTGGCGGCTGTGATGGAAAAACAAAGATGCAGTGGAATGCGGCCTCTTCTGACCCCTGGCTCGTTATCAACCAAACCAGTGGTGTTTTCAATGGGACAGATAGTGCGAATTTAACTGTAAGCGTAAATGTAGCCATCCTGTCACCAGGATCGTACCAGGGTGAGATTACAGTAACGGGTGTTGGCTTAACGAGCAAGAGCACGCAAACTATAGCAGTACTGCTTACAGTGCAGTCACCACCCTCTCCACAAGCGCCTGTAATCGGTGCATCGCCCCTTACGCTTAACTTTACAACGACAACAGGCCAGGCTGATCCACCAGCGCAGTCGGTTACGATTACCAATACCGGCTCAAGTCCGCTCCACTGGCATACAAATGTAACTCAATTCGCCAATAGTTGGCTTGGAGCAACACCAAGTGGCGGAATAGTTCAGCCAAACCAACAGGGACAACTTGTTGTAAGTGTCAGTGCGAACGGTCTTGCGGCGGGAAGCTATTCAGGTCAGATTTCACTCGAAGGCTCTGACGGCAAGAATGGAGCCGCAAGTGGAAGTCCACAGGCTATTGCGATTACCTTCAAGGTAAATGATGCCTGTAAGCTATCACCGCCATCAAATACACTTCTGGGATTCCGTGGAGTGCAGGGATCAGCAAATCCGAATCCACAAACGTTTACACTTACTGCCACGGGCAATTGTAATTGGCCTGTCTACTGGAGTACGACCGTCAACGCTACAGATGCCTGGATAAAAGTATCACCCGCGTCTGGCACCTTTACGAATAGTGGACAGGTAGCAACTGTCTCTGTTGCCCCAAATACGGCAGACTTATCCAGTGGTTTGCATCGCGGACAGGTAGCTATCTCTGCTACCGATGTTAGTGGCCAATCGGTTCAGGGAGGTTCAAGCGTTGTCAATGTTTCCATTAACCTTTCGCAGCGCTGTGGCATTACAGTCTCCCCAACTGGCTTGAATTTCTCAGTCATGCAGGGGCAAACATCTGCCGCGCAAACTCTGGCTATCAGTACAGCCGGCGCTTGCGTGCTTCCAGCCAACTGGACAACTACTACTGATGCGAGCAGCGCTGGATGGTTGTCAATCTCGCCAACTTCGAGGGTAGTCAATGGAGGGAGCAGTTCGATCAGTGTCAGCGCAAACGCCAGCCAGCTATCCCCCAATACATATAGTGGAACTATCACCTTTACGGCGGCCGATACAAATGGAGTAAATAGCGCTGGCCCACAGTCAATCGCTGTCGTACTGGTTGTCTCTGGTGCTACTGTACACGGTACAGTTACCGCCTGTACCAGTACGATTTGTGATAAATCGGCTCCTTTAGCCGCTGCAAGTGTAGCATTGAAAAATAGCAGTGGTGCCATTGTAATGAACGGGACTGCCGATGGTTCGGGTAACTATAGCTTTAGCAATGTGCCGCAGGGATCATATACGCTGACTGCTACCGGTACTGATACCCAACATGCGAGCTACACTGGAAGTGCAACCGTCGCAGTCGTAGGTGATCGAACAGTTAATATCAATACCTTTACGGCTGCAACAGCAACTCCTACGCCTACGCATTGACGACCTGTTCTCACCTCTTCGTCTACTTTAGCCGACGAACTGGTTCGTGCTAGTTATATTAAATCTTGTCAATATAACTAGCGCGAATGTACAAAAGAGAAGAATAATGCTCCGTTTTCCTTGCATAACAAACTCCTCTACTTTCGATAGATATGGTACAATACAACCTGACATACAGCTACTCAACCCTCTAACGCTACAATTGTTACGCGTATTGGAGAGATGGTTTGGAAATGCCAGACTGTATGCGTTTATTAGAGAGAGAGTCTACTGATACTCTTCAATTAAATTTCGCGATAGATCTTCTCTTGCACTTGATATGTAGAGCAACTCGACGAGGTCTGTATGGAGACGAAGCGTTGTGTATATTGTCATAAACTACACCGTGCCGATGCTCAGATATGTAGTCGTTGTGGACATGCGTTTTTAAAGAAAAAACGTACTTCAGAAGTAAGCCGAGTATCTTCACGAACATTTTCGCGACCTTCTGTCCCGGCCGCCTCACCCCATCGAGCAGGGCACTATGCAGGGTTACATCCAGAGGATCAACCTTATCAATCAAGCAAAATACTCGCACAACGACCCCTTTCAGATCCAACACCACTGCTGGAGCCAGAGCAGATTGTACTCCCTGCAACCGATGAAGCACCTGCACTCAAGCGCTATCGAGAAGAGCTGCTTCCCGTTCATCCTGTACGTCAGAGTCAGGTGAAACAAGAGATCGAAACAGAGCGACACAAGATAGCTCTCCCTTCTCGTCGCCTGCGCCTGGCCTTCTCTCAACGCACACGCTATCGTTTGCTAACAGTAGCTAGCTTTCTCTTTCTTATCGCTAGCAGTATCATTGCCTTTGCACAGATCAGAACACAGCCAAGCAATGCCGCCGCGATTCTTCGTCCGGTTCCCAACACCATGCGTGCCAATGATACATTTACACTCGATGGACGTGGTTTTGAAGCACGCCACCAGATGCTCTTCGCATTGGATGCCCACCAAGCGCTCACCAGCGAAAACGGTCAACCACTACAGGTACGCACGAATAATGATGGCTCATTCTCGTTGCATATACGTGTGCCCGAAAAGTGTTCAACAGGCTTGCACCAGATCTATGTAACCGATAAGGAGGCAACACGGACATTTTCCACCGCCATTACTATAATAGCGCCCTCAACAGCATCAGCCAGCTTGCAGCTAGCACAACAGACATTAGCCTTTGATGCGGCGGCTCCCGGCGTGGTTTCCAATCAAACAACTACCCTGCGTAACAGCGGTGGAGGTCAGGCAACATGGCAGGCGAATAGTGATCAGCCATGGTTAACAATGTCTCCAAATAATGGCTCATTTGCGGGGAGTGAGAGTGTTCAGGTAACAGTCAATCGGGATGGACTTGCACCACGTGAGTATACAGGGCATGTCTCATTCACATTAAAAGGTCAGTCTACACCTCCTCTGCAATTAAATGTGACGATGAGCGTGAAGACGGCACCCGCAAAACTAGGTATTTCTAAAACGGCGCTCAACTTTACTAGCAATGCAGGGCAGGCACCAGCGGATCAAACCTTCGTTATTCAAAATACAGGTGGGCAACCGCTGCACTGGCGGAGCAACGTGACAACAGGCGATGGATCTCTCTGGCTATCACTGCTCCCTCCTGACGGAACTCTACCAGCGGCGAGAAGCGCGATACTTGCGGTGCGTGTGCAGTCTCAACAACTGTCCTCTGGCACCTACACCGGATACATTAATCTCACAGGAGATGCATATGCACAGCTCTCCGTGACAGTGACAGTTGTTGCACCGGGTGAACTGGTTCCTTCTCCTGCCTCGCTTGCATTTCAAGCCAATGTAGGTCAACAACCAGCCGGGCAATCGCTTACGGTACAAAATAGTGGCGGGCTTGCCCTAGATTGGTCAGCCAGCGCAAGCACAAATGACCAGGGCACGTGGTTGCATATCACGCCTGCTAGTGGCTTCCTCAATGCAGGTGAACAGGCGACACTTTCCGTCACAGCAGATAGTACAGGTCTGGCTCCCGGTTCCTACCAGGGCACAATTACATTAAGTGCAGATAGCGTTGTAAAGAAAGTAGCAGTTTCATTCACGCTCGTTGCACCTGCTACGCCAACCGCAACTACGACAGCTACGCCAACCCCGTCGGCAACACCTACACCAATACCAGGTGCTACTACGACACCAGGAGGGACACGCTGAAACCATCCCTAAAGGAAAGCAGATGCGTCTTGCTCTCATCTCTGATATCCATGCCAACTATGTTGCTGTAGCGGCAGAGACTGTATGCTAAATTGACGCATCCAGGCTTCTGTGCTATATTCTGACAAGCAAAACCAGCCAGGTAAATATTTTCCAACGCATATAACAGGTATTAAGAACGCTATCATCTTTTCTTGGAGGATATAACATTGCCAGTAATTACGTATGTTCGTGAAAATGTACGCGTAGAGGTGCCGGAGGGCGATACCGTCCGCTACCCCGCTCTGGAGAATGACGTGCCGGTCTATTGCGGGCTGTGGAAGTTCGCCAATTGCCATGGCAATGGACTATGCGGAACAGATCGAGTCGCTGTTACTCCAGCAGCTAACACCAATTCTCTCTCGTTCATGGAGAAATTCTGGTTGCGCGGCGACCTTAAGAAAAATCCCAATATGCGCCTGGCCTGCCAGGTTCGCGTCCATGGTGATGTCGCAGTCGAGACCACCTGTAAATAACGGGTATACAAGGGCACACAGACAAAAAGCGAAGAGCGCTCTCTTTCACTGTTGTGGATAGTAAAAGAGAGCGCTCTTCGCTTCCCATTTTTAGCGCACAACAAAGTAGAGCCGTTGTGCAAGTTGCTCATTCCAGTAGATCTCAACTGTTCCTTCGGTAGACAATGAATAGATCATTTTCACGCTTCCGCTTTCCCATGTACCACCCTGAATAACTTTATCACTGGAGATACTACGCAGCAACTCATTATTTGCGTACCACTTCACCATCACCTTGCCACTCTGTCCCTGCGGAGATTGCACGCTATAGGTCAGAAAGAAGGGCTGATTTACCGCGAACGCTCGTTCTGCGGTAGGGGCGAAGTTATTTGCATCGATACTTTTAGCTGTTGTTGCGGACGGAATAATAGTGTAAGCAGGACCAGCATCAACCTTGTCAGGAGCGTCAGGCAGTTGCATCTTTGGGCCTGCATTGCCCTGTTGCAATGAGCCGGTATTATAGAACTGTAGCAGTGCATCCAGCTTGCCGCTGACCTTGACGTAGTAGCCCAGGCCACCGCAGAGCAAGAGTGAGACGATCATGATGCTAAGGAAGCCACTTATGATACGGTAGCGAGGCGTCGTTGGCCTGGTTTTTGTATACATTGGTGGCACATGCCACATTTCCGGCTTCTCAATTGGGGCCGGCAACAGATGTTCCACAAACTGTTCTGGAATAAGATGAAGAGAGACTGTGGAAAGATTTGCTCCAGCTGCAGGCTTATTCCCACGCAGGGCCGGCACAGATAACGCTGCCGTTTGCTTTACCTGCTCATTAAGTGTGCTTGTTTGAGGAAGTGATACTGCGTTAAAGGAGCTATTCCACGCAGTTGGTTCAACCCGTGACCAGGAATTTCCTATGCTTACCGCGTCCTGGCCCCCTCCTCTATTATTTAGCGAAACAGATCGTGTATCTGTTCCCCAATCATCTATCTTCGATATTTTTAGCAGTGGTGAGGGTGCACCGCAATTTGGACATGGCTCTTCGTTCGCCATACGTGCCATCTTACAATAAGAACAGAGCATCTTTCGGGCCTACCTCAGCTTATTTAGCTTATCTTCCGTTTATATGAATGTTAGCACTTTCCCACACACTTTAACACTAACATCTCTCCATCATCCTATCAAGTCTCGCTGTAACGACTAGGTTAAAATGGCTATAGGGATGGAAGAATATTCACCAGGTCTCAACATATTTCAGCATGAACTCTCCACTACCTGCAAACCCTTGAATAACCGATGGGAGCGGTGCTACCATTATAGTAGGAAAAATCCTGGTGATCGAAATATGAAATATAAAGAGCATATTTCTATGGCAGAGTCACAAGAGCAATGGTACAACAGGCAGGCAATCGAGCGCCTGGCACAACATATTCCTTTTGAGCAAGACAAGGCGAGCAAAGCTGAATTTATCGAGATGCTACGCGGCCTGGTGCTGCGTCATGGGCGCAGCATAGACCCGAATTCGTTCGGATTTGAGGCGCGCACCGAGCTGATGCGCCTGGGTTTGTGGGAACGTATCGGACAGGGGAAGAAAACTGATGAGTAGAAAAACAATAGTTATCACCGGTTGTTCAAGCGGCTTTGGACGCGTCACTGCGTTGTCGCTCGCTCAACAGGGCTGGCATGTGTTCGCAACTGTACGCAAAGAAGAGGATCGCGAGAGCTTACGCAACGAAGCAACAGAACGACAGGCAGTAGAGAACCTGACTGTTCTGCTCTGCGATATTACCGTTGAAGGGCAGGTAAAAATGCTGGCACAGCAGGTAGAAGTACTGTTGCGCGAGGAAACCTCTGACCTGGCTGGCTCCTCTGGCAGCGTACCACGTCTGGATGCATTGATGAACAACGCGGGCACTGCGTACGGGATGCCTATCGAACTCATCCCACTGGAGGATCTGCGTGCACAATTTGAAATCAACGTCGTTGCACACATTGCGGTTACCCAGGCATTTCTTCCCTTCCTGAAAAGCGCACGTGGCACCATTATTAATATCAGCAGTATTAGTGGCAAGACTGTTACGCCGATGACGGGAGCCTATTCAGCCAGTAAATTTGCATTAGAGGCGCTTAGCGATGCTTTACGCCTGGAGCTGGCACCGTTTGGCGTCAAAGTCGTGCTGATCGAGCCCGCGTCTAGCCCTACGAGCATCTGGCAGACAAGCTTGCAACGTGCACTAGACCAACTGGGAGAGCGGATGGAACATAGTCCATACAAACCGCTGATGCAATTTACCATTAAGGGAGCCCAAAGAGCGGGACAATCGGGATTTCCAATGGAGCGTGTCAGCGAACTCGTGACAAAAATTCTCGCGTCGCCCAAACCACGTGCTCGCTACCCGGTGCCAGCAACTGCGTCGCTTGTGGTTATTCTGCGCCGCTTTGTCCCCGACTTCCTATGGGATCGTATGATTCGCCTGGCTTTTCACTGGTAAGCGTACGGAACGATTGCGAGGATTCATTCATTATCCTCTTCCACAGTGACAGAAAACATCAGGTTTAGTTGAAGGAGAACTCTAATGCTAAAAGATACATTGCTGTACCTGGCGCACAATCCGCGCATGAAGGATTTTGTGACACACAACCGCGTTGCGCGCAGCGCCGCGCGCCGTTTCGTCGCCGGTGAAGTATTGGATGATGCTCTCCAGGTTGCCCATACCCTCAACGAAAAGCACATTCAGGTCGCGCTGGACCTGCTCGGTGAAAACGTCTCGGATGACAAAGAGGCTCGTGCCGCAGCACAGAACTATATCAAAGCAATCGACCTGGTGAAGAAGACGGATACCGATGCAAATATCTCAATCAAGCTTACCGCGCTTGGTCTCGATATCTCACCTGAGCTATGTGAAGAAAACGTACACAGTATTCTAGAATATGCAGAAGAGCTCGGAGTTTTTGTCTGCATCGACATGGAAGCCTCGGCCTACACGGAACGGACGGTCGAGATGACGCTGCGTATGCGCGAACAGTATCAACAGGTTGGCACCGTGATCCAATCCTACCTCCACCGCAGCAAGCGGGATATCGAGAGACTCATCGAACATAAAGTACGCGTGCGCCTGGTAAAGGGGGCATATAAAGAGCCTGCTGAGATCGCCTTTCAGGAGAAAGCGGACGTGGACCGGAACTACATTCAACTGATGGAGATGCTGCTGGCACGTGGTAACTATCCTGCTGTAGCCACCCACGATCAACATATCGTTGATACTGCTACTGCATATATACGCGACCATGGTATCAGCAAATCGCTCTTCGAGTTCCAGATGCTTTATGGAATACGCCGTGACCTGCAAGAAAAGCTTATCAAGGAGGGCTACAATGTCCGTGTCTACGTCCCTTATGGCTCGCAGTGGTACCCCTACTTGATGCGTCGCATAGCTGAGCGACCCGCTAATCTGATGTTTGTGATGAGCAACATCCTGCGCTAAAAGAACAGCGTTATAGCAGCATCACCTGGAACGTTCCTTGCACAGCCTCCTGATTCGGCCTCTGGATTGTGAGATCAACGGTCCAGAGACCGGCCATGTTGAAGGTTGCGTTCTTTTCAAAGGTGATCGAGTAAACGGGATTTCCACCTTTAAAGGTGGTCTGACTTGTGCCCATATCCATAACTGGCATATTGGTGCGCATCTGTACCTGAGCATCAGTGACCGGCTTACCACTACTATCGTTGACCAGCAGGAGCAATGTGTTCACCTCGTTGATGTGGCCAGGCAACAATGATAGCGTGACAGTAAGATTAGCAAGCTGTTTGGTCTGCGTGTTGGCATCGCTGGTGGCGATTGCGGGGCTGTTGTTATAGACGACATCAGGGAAGACGATGGGCGGAGAAAAGAATGAGAGCAACGCTGAACAGAGCAAGACTACTACCCCTGATATCGCAACTGCACTACTCAACAATTTGAAGAGGCGCTGGGTATTGCCGAGCGCAGAATAACGGAGGCGACGCGCCGGTAGTTCTGCATCTACCACGGGCAGTAGCACGGCCTGTCGCGCAAGTCGAGGACGAAGCACATTAAGCGTGTAGAAACTCAAAGTAGCAGTAAGTACAAGTATTACGCCCTGTGAGAAAAGCGTACGACCATAAGGATTGTTAAACAGTTGCAATCTATTTGAAATACTGGCTTCGTAGAGAAAGAATGTGCTGATTCCGTTAACGATCATGGCAACTAAAAAGGTTGGTGCAACACGGCGTAGTAACGCAACCAGTGTCTCCGTCTGATAATCGCGTTCTCTTACACCAAACACAGGTAACAGGACGTAGGCAAGATAAGCAAAGCCACCGAACCATACGCCTTGTGAAACCAGCGCAAGGCAGTCCATCAACATCGCACTTAGTCGCGGATGCAACACTTGAGCCGAAGCATGTTCCAGGACAGTACTGAGCACAATTCCTCCAGCCAGCAGTATCCATGCCAGGCGTAGGATACGTCGAGCAGGAGGAGCCTCCAGTACAGATGCTTTCTTTTCCATCGTAATAGTACGCGGCACTGCTGATGATTTTAAGAGAGCAGGAACAGATTGTATTGCAGGTGTCTCAGGAACAGATGCAGCCTCTGAAGTTACTTTCTCGTTTGCTATTGCAGTGGCTACTTCTACAGCGGGTTGCGGTTTTGTATCTGGAGGAGGTGTACGGTAGGACCAGAAGAGTAATCCAAGAGCGGTCAGGAGAAAGGCGAAACGTGCAAGCCATATATATCCATAAGCAGTCGCAGTAAGAATACTAAAGAGCGCTACAAGGAACTGACTATTATTATTCAGTGCCTCTACCAGGTTGACCGTGCGCAATAGCAGAGAGACGACTTCACCGAATAGCAGCGTAACCAGGCAGAGCCATTGCAGAGAATAGGTCCGTTTTTTGACCGTTGCTAATAATTCCTGGCAACGCCCCTTGTCGGCAAGCACGAACTGTTCCATCACCAGGATACCCAGCCAACCTACCAGGGCCAGCAACGTCAGCCACTCCCAGGCGACTGCGAGTATATGGGTGAAATGCGCTGGGTCAAGGGCTTGCATCTGCTCAAGATCATTGCTCGTGCTCGGCCCAAGCAATGGAGTACCAGCAAGTCCCGCACTGGAATAGCCAACATTGAAGCCAATTTTCCCGAAGGTTGTCTGTCCATCAGCATTAGCTACCGCCCTCCAGGTCACAAGATAGCTACCTTCGGGAAGATTGGCAGGAGTGCGCAATGGCACAACTAGCTCCTGCTCATTGGGTACAATGATAGTGTTGACATCACCGCTGACATTGACAAAGCTTCCTTTTTCAACAGCATAGATCTGAGCGCTGCTGAGAGAGCTGATGGCAGCATTAAAATAGATATGAACTGTACGCGGTGCCCTACTCACCGTCGAGCCATCAATGGGGTCGGAACCGATTACGTAGGCATGCGCTGATACCTCTGCCGGGGGAAGAAGCAGAGTTATGCAGATGCAAAAGAGTATGCTGAGAAAAAGCGCTCTCAATGGAACAGGAAATTGTTGCCGCATGTTTTTCTGTGTCTTGATAAACACGAATAGTGAAAATGATCTATCGCCATCTCCAGCAGACGCATCTTTTCACTACCTTTCCCTGACAGATTGTAGCATCAGTATGCTCACCTCGCAAGAGATATGCTGAGAAGCCGTGCATCTTTGCATTGAAATTTGGTGATCTACGGTTTCATTGATATAATAGAATTCATAATTCGCAGGAAGAAGAGTATTTATTATGAGAAAACAGAATCGCTTCCGCTCCTGGCCACGCCTGCTCCTCTGGCTTCATGTTATCAATGTGGTCGGGTTTTACCTGGTGGTCTGGTTGCGCACAACTCCTCGGAAAGAGGATCGTGCTCGACCGCTTCCCCCTCGCTCATCCTCTACTCCACCGGCTTCAGATGCTTCTCGTGTCTCAATTATCGTACCTGCGCGCAATGAGGAACAGAATATTGCACGTTGTGTACGCTCGCTGCTGGAGCAGGACTACCAGAACTACGAGGTGATCGTCGTCGATGACAACTCGACGGACGGCACTGAACGTGAACTTGATACGCTGGCGCATACTCATCCCAATGGCAAGAACCTCTACGTACTGAGGCTACGCGAGCTTCCCGCTGGTTGGGCTGGGAAACCTCACGCCCTGCATCGAGGGGTGCGCGAAGCTCATGGCGATTGGCTGCTCTTTACAGATGCCGATACGTGGCACGCTCCCAATGCCTTACGTTCGGCCGTAACGCAGGCGAACGAATCTCATCTGGACTTATTAACACTGGGTTCACAACAAGAACTGCCAACATTCTGGGATCGCGTCCTGATGCCGATGGCCTACCTGGGTATTAGCATGCTCTATCCTCCGCGCCAGGTCAACGATCCCCTGAGTGACGTGGCGGTAGCAAACGGGCAGTATATCCTGTTGCGTCGCTCTGTCTACGACAAGCTCGGAGGCTATGCGCGCCCCGATCTACGTAGTACTCTGCTCGATGACCGTGATCTGGCACGTGTCGTCAAAGAGTACGGTTACCGGCTACTCTTCGTCGATGGAGGCGAGCTGGTGCATGTGCACATGTACCGCGGTCTGCAAGATACGTGGCGTGGCTGGCGCAAAAACGCTTATCTTGGCAATCGTGGTGGAACAGCTTTTGTTCTGTTAGAGCTGATCGGGCTACCCATGATCTCGATTGTGCCCTTTCTCCTTCCCGTGTACGCACTCTATAGCTCCCTGACCCGCAGAAAAGGCAAAAATCAGATGGTAGGAGTGGCTGAAGCAACTGCTGCTGCAAGCCTGGAGTTGAGTTCGCTGCTCGCCTATCGTTTCTGGTTGGATCGACAGCTTCGTGTGCCCTGGTACTACGCCTTCACCCACCCGTTAGCAGGCGCAATCTTTGAGGGCATTCTCGGCGAGTCAATGTGGCGCATTCTGACAAAACGTGGCGTGGACTGGCGCGGACGACAATATTATGACATGAGAAAAGGCGAAAAAGAAGATTTTACTTATAAAAACGTGGATAAAAGAGAAAAGCATACGTTCACGCCGCCACAGAAGTAGCACATCAGGATCAGAGCCATTGAGCAGTGGCAACATAGAGAGCAGTGAGCCACCACGTCCAGATGCGGGATATAGTTCTCTACACATAGAGTTTGGGACAACCGCGTAGGGCGCGACCCTTGTGGTCGCCCTGGTAGCAACGCACAACGGCTCAGATAGGTGCATGCTAACCAGCAGGAGGACGCAAGGCCCTTCCCTATGCGAAATTCCCTAATCTATACTTAAAGAGAGTACGTTTCCTGCATCTCTGCTTTTGACGGCTAACAAGACGTTTTAAATACTACTTCTCAGTCAGATGAGCGAAAGCCAGGCACTTCCTCTCGGCCAGATGAGCGAAGCTAGCCACGAGAGTGGCGTTTGCACCAGCTATCAAGACGCCCAGCGTCGTTTCTGGCTGAATAAGAGAATACAAAGTGTCGTTCTGACTGAAAACTAGCATATTTGGCCCTGCAATGAGGCTCTGTGGCAGAGGCCAGACGGGAAGTATGCTTTCTCTACCTGTATCTTTACCCTATTTTTTTACGATCCTCAATTCTGGCACATTCGCTAGGACAAATAGCGCTTGCCTCTATTGAATAATGGTGAGATCGACACCAAGTTGATGGAGCAGGCCGCGAATGCCGCCTCCCTGCACGTGTTGAACAGACATCGACTTGATGAGCCTGTCCACAAAGACAAAGCTCACATTCTCAGCCGGCAACGAAACACTGTTTGCCGTCTGCGGAATCGGTGGCGTGCCAAGATCTGGTAGGATAAAGCTATCGCTCTGATAGCCCGTTACCTGGATTGTCGCTGTGACCGTTGTCTCACTCGGCTCTAACACATTATGCAGGTTAAAGATCAGCCCTGGTATTCCTTCCTTGAGGTTACTGATAATGTTGAGAAACGCATTCTTATCCACTGGACGAGGTGTCCAGCCAGAGCTGATAAAGTCGTCGGCAAGAAAACTCTCTGCCGTCTCTCGATCATTCACTTCCAAAGCATTCATGAGATTTTTGACAATCTCGCCATGCGTCTCTGCAATACCCATAATGAAATACCCTTTCTATTTTCTTCTCACCTTTAACTTAGATCTTATGCGGAAACCAACGCTCTTCTCAAAGCTAGCTTCGCTCAGGTTTCCGATAAGCAGTTACACGTCAAATACCCCGATTTCGTTACTCGTGGACGATTTCGCCTTCCTGTTCACCTGGTTGCTTGAGAGGGTTGACAACTCCAGGTGCTTCACCTTTGACAGGATGGAGCCAGGCCTTAACTCGCAGGTAGAGCGCCATGATACCACCAAACCAGAGACCACCGTAGAGGTAGCCAGCCATCACATCGCTCGGCCAGTGCGCTCCGAGATAGACGCGTGAAGGGCCGATGAAGGCGATCAAGGCAGCAAAGATCGTTATGAGAAAATTGCGAATACGTCCTGAGCGCCAGTTCGTGGCGAGCAGGTAGATCAGCAAGCCATAGAAATTGGTGTAGTACATCACGTGCCCGCTCGGAAAGCTCGGCTCGTTGATGACGCGTACAACCGTTACCAGTTCTTGTGTTGGACGAGGCCGTTTGATCAGGCGTTTGACCAGCACATTCAGCACTGTAGATGATGACGTGAGCAGAATGAAAAGTGCTTCCAGGCGGAAACGCAGCGCCATAAGGATCGCTGCCGCGATAGCTGTAAACGGCACGGCAAACTTGGGAAAGCCGATCTCTGAGACACCAAAGAAGAAACGCCGCATCCAGGGGCTACGATATTTTTGCAGGCGCGAGGTAATCGACATATCTCCCGGGAAGAATTGCGTACGCTGAGCAATCCAGGAAAGCAGTAACGCGCCTGAGAGCAGCCAGAGATAGAATGCCATGAAGATTGTGCCGCGCGATACAGCACGCCGTCCTGAAACGGCACTTTCTGCTGCTATTCGCTGAGCTTCAGTCACTGCCGGAATCTCTGGCAGCTTGACCGGCGTTAGAGGAAGCGAGGCTGCATCTGGCCCTTGGGAAAGGTTCGTTGTACCTGTTGGCTTGCTACTAGACATGCAATGGCCCTTTCTCTTCTATAGACTCTGTCGCTTGCTGCGTACGCCTAAAGAGTCTTCGCTGTTTCTTTTCTTCGTCAAGGATATGTGGTCCGGCAACCACCTTTGTGGAGACGCGGACACGCAACACACCTGGCTGTATCGTAATCATCGCAGGTGTGAAACCAATCTGCGTGCCATCAGCATGGATAACGATTGGCTGCTGAGTGCGAATACGCATTGTCTTGATCTTGCGCTGCGTCACCTTCATTTGTAGTACGCGTCCACCTCGACTGATGGAGATAGCATGGCGCATATAATCAAGCTTGCTGAAGTTTTTGTAAATTAGAACATCTAGAAAGCCATCATTCATGACTGCTTTGGGGGCAAAGCGCAGATGTGCTCCGTAATAGGGCGAGTTGCAGACACTAAGCTGAACGGCATTGAAGCGCCGCACCCGTCGCCCGTCGAAGGAGATCGCGAAACGGGTAGAGCGAAACGAGAAAAGGGTGATCAGTCCGTCCATAACGCCTCGCAGCGTCGAGACAATACCCTTGCTTTTGATCTCCTCCGCCGCCGGGAAGAGCGCCGCCTCCAAACCGATGCCTGCAACTTCAAGAAAGATATGATCATTAATTCTGCCAACATCGATCAGGCTTGTCTCGCCCTGAGCAATAACTTTACACGCCTCTTCAATATCTTCAGGAATTTCTAGACTATGAGCAATATTATTCATTGTACCCATCGGAATAATGCCCAGTGTGCTTGAAGAGCCGATCAAACCCTGTGCAACAGCATGCAGTGTGCCATCACCACCAGCGGCAATCACCAGCTCAGCTCCCCCCTGCACTGCCTGCTGCGCCAGTTCCAGTCCGGGGTCGTCGGGTGTTGTGTAGAGTACTTCGGGTTCAATAGCGTGCTGACGGAGCGCTGCAAGAATTTGCTCTGCCCCTTCATCTATAGAAACGTGGTTCGATGCAAGCGCTGACGAACCGGAGGTCGGATTGAGGATCAATACCGCTCGTGCGGGTGCTTTTTCTGCCATAGGGTGGCTCTCCTGTGTGCTCTCACGGCCGCCTGTATTTACACGTTTTGATGTAGAGGACACTTTTTCATCTACAGGGGTTGTAAGTGAAAAGATGCCTGCTTTCCTCTATTCTACCCAATCGATAGAGTATACACAAGCCGTAAGCTCCACTGTATATAACGTACAGACATACAGAGAAGTCTAAGAAAATTCTTAGCATTTTTATTGATGACTTGAATTATAGAAAGAACGTCAGTTACTATAGTATAGGTGCCTTGGAACTGCTCGGCTAATTCTTCGTGCTCGTCTAGAGAAACTGAGAACCGGCGGCTCCACAAAAAAGTGTCGTGTATGCTTGTATGCCGTATCAAGATTCAAGAAGGCGTGTATGCTTGTATGGGACTATATCATTCTGGAGAGCCTGTGGTGTATGTATCATCTGGAGAGCCTGGAACACTCTCTCGTGATGGGCATATAGCTGTTACTAGCATTGTTGATGCTTTGGAGAATCGTCGCAAGACCCTCGCCAACGCGTTAGCTCATCTGATAAATGGTGCGCAGGAACTTGCTGACGCGGCGATACTGCTTGTGGAGACGTTGCGGAGCGGGCATAAGGTATTGATCGCTGGCAATGGGGGAAGCGCTGCTGAAGCGCAGCATTTCGCGGCTGAGCTGGTGGGACGCTTTAAACGTGACCGTGCTCCTTACGCCGCTCTTGCGTTGACCACTGATACAGCTATTTTAACGGCGGTCTCCAATGATTATGGGTATGCGGATGTGTTCTCGCGCCAGGTCCGAGCGCTTGGGCAGCCCGACGATCTTCTGGTAGTATTTAGTACCAGTGGCGAATCCGAGAATATTGTGCGCGCCGCCGCTGCTGGGCGACATGGATTATTGCGCGTGCTCGCTATAGTGGGAGACAGACCATGCAGCCTGGAGAGCCTGGCTGATATAGCGCTTCGTGTGCAAGGTGTAGATACTGCAACAGCTCAAGAGCTACACATGATTATTACACATCTTTTATGCGATATCGTCGAAGCACAGCTTTGTGAAGATCAGGTACACGATAAGCAGGACACGCCCTCGCCACTGCTTACGTCTTCTGAGGAAGGTGGCTGCCGATGAGTGGGCGGCCTGCACTCTTTCTCGACCGCGATGGGACACTGGTCCATCCCTATCACTATCCCTCCCGTCCTGAACATCTCCGTCTCTACGATTCACTTGGACCGGAGCTGCATGCATTACAGGCGATGGGCTTTGCGCTTGTTGTTATCACAAACCAGGCTGGGATCGCACGCGGGTATTTTACGGAGGATGATCTGGCACGAATGCATGAGCACTTACGCTCTGAGCTTGCTCGCTGGGGAGTCCACCTTGACGGCATCTATCATTGTCCACATCATCCCGATGGAGCTGCTCCTGAACTCTCATTTCGCTGTAGCTGTCGCAAACCACAGCCAGGGATGCCACTACGAGCAGCGAGAGAGTTGCAGTTAGATCTACAGCATTCTTGGTTCGTCGGCGATATCCTCGACGACGTTGAGGCTGGCAATCGAGCAGGATGTCGCACAGTTCTCGTTGATATTGGCAGTGAGAAGTTTCCGACAACAGCACTGCGCGTCCCCACCTTTGTTGCTCCCAACACGCTGCACGCATTGCGTCTCATTGAGGCTGTCGCAAGACTGGAACAGGAGATCGACCTGGGATATAAACCGTCATCCTGGTGGGAGACAGTGCAACAATTGCAGAGGACGGAGCAACAGAATACGCCGGAGGTGCATTAATGCAGCCGCTAGCTCAGTATCCAGAAGCTATTGAACTGGTGCGCCGCTTTCGTCAACTACATGTGCTCGTCATTGGTGATGTGATGCTGGATACGTATCTGGAGGGAGAGGCTGCACGGCTATGCAGTGAAGGCCCAGTGCCAGTGGTAAGCAAGACGTTAGAGCAGCGTCTCCCCGGTGGTGCGGCGAACACTGCTGCGAACCTGCGTGCGTTAGAGGCAGATGTTTCCCTGCTTGGTGTTATTGGACGCGATCTGGCTGGGTCGTTGCTACGCTCTACGTTGCAAGAACTCCACCTGCCTATAGAGTGGCTGGTTGAGGACGAGATGCTCCCAACACAGCATAAGCTGCGTATTCTGGCAAACGGTCAGTATGTTGTGCGCTTCGATGACGGCTCGGCTCGTAGCCCGCATGCCTCCCCCTATACACAGCAGTCTCAGCAGCAGCTTCTCGCCTTTCTTGAAGAGCTGTATGCGCGTTGTGATGTCATCGTCATCTCTGACTATTGCTACGGTGTGATCTGGGACGGATTGCTAGAGCGTCTGCGCACTCTCCATAGCGAGAGGCCGAAGCCAATCCTGGTTGACTCTAAGGCCTTGCAACGCTTTAAAGAGCTGCCCGTGACAGTAGTAACGCCCAACTACAGCGAGGCACGCATGCTGGTAGGAGACGGAGGGAAGTCGGAACGCGCTACGCATGAAGAGGCTGAGGGGCCTGCGAACCTGGAGCATGTCGAGCGGATCGGGCGGCAGATGTTGGAGATGCTGGTGACAGAGCATGTTGCGATAACACTGGCCGAACATGGTGTGCTCCTGCTAGACCGGCAGAATCCTGCTACTCATCTCCCCGCACATCCGGTTGCACACGCGAACGACGTTGGTGCAGGCGATTCTTTTGCCGCAGCCGCAGCCCTGGGAATCGCAGCAGGTGGAAGCCTGAGCGAGGCTGTGCAGATCGGCATCGACGCAGCAGCTATCGCCGTCAGCAAGCAGCGCACAACCTCAGTAGGCTATCAGGAGTTGTTGCAGCGTGTGAGTTTGCGCGCCTATACGATGCAGGCACATAGCGAAGGGAGCAATTCGCTCACACAGCTTCAGGCTCAGCTAGAGGTCGAGCGCCTGCTCGGTCGCACGCTTGTCTTTACCAACGGTGTCTTCGATATCTTGCACGCCGGGCACGTCCATTTTCTGCGCCAGGCGAAAGCGCTTGGGGATGTGCTGATCGTCGGGGTCAATAGCGACAGCGGAACGCGCCGTTTAAAGGGAGATAGGAGACCAATTAACAGTGAGCGAGATCGGCTGGCACTGGTAGCGGCACTGGATATGGTCGATCACGTGCTGCTCTTCGACGAAGACACGCCAACCGAGCTGATCCGTGCACTGCGTCCACATATCCATGTCAAAGGTGGCGATTACGCTGATGAGGAGCTACCTGAAGCCGAGGCGGTCCGCGCAGGTGGGGGACGGGTCGTGATTCTGCCGCTAGTCGGGCAGATGAGTACCAGTCGTGTCATCTCGCGCATTGTCGCTTTAGCAGGCGAGCAAGCGAGCGGGAACTCAACCGAACAGTCTAGTCCGGGCGTATTACATATGAACAGAGAAAATTCTGCCGGTGAGCAGAACGTGCATGCCAGGGGGGAGAGCTATGATTGATTCGCGTTGGGAGGCGGCTCGCAAAATATTGCTCATCCGGCTCGATAATCTAGGGGATGTGTTGTTGTGCACACCAGCATTCCACGCCATCAAGCAGACGCTACCAGAGGCGGCTCTGACGTTGTTGACAAGCTCGGTGGGAGCACAGATCGGCAGGCTCGACCCCGATATCGACGATGTGATTGTCTACTCGTCGCCACAGATGGATCCGTGGCAGAAACTTCCTCAGGATAGCCAGCGCGAACAACGCATGATTGCCAGACTACGTGAACATCACTTCGATGGAGCAATCATCTTCACCTCATTTCGCCAGAGTTCGTTGCCTGCTGCGTATCTCTGTTACCTTGCTGACATTCCTCTACGTGCTGCCGCCTCGATCGACGGACCTGGCTCGCTGCTGACAACTCGCCACAAGCATCCCGAACGGATGATGCACGAGGTGGAGCGTGGCCTGGATCTCGTGGGCGCTCTTGGTTTTACAACCGAGCAGAAAGATATGGTGCTGAAAGTACCTGAAGAGGCTCAGGTTGCATTGAGTGAGCGTCTTGCGGGTATGAAAGCATATAAAAGACCATTCATTGTAGTGCATCCTGGGTGCAGCATGCCCGCACGTACCTATCCCGAAGAGATGTATGTGCAGGTTATTGATCTGCTGGTAGAGCAGATTGGTGCATACGTTGCTGTCACAGGTGGGCCAGACGAGCAGGAACTGGTGCAACGCATCGTTGCCGCACTTCAGCCTGAGCATCGTGAAGCTGTTGTTGCTCTGGCAGGCGTACTGCCATTCGCCGAGTTCTGTGCCCTGATTGAGCACGCGGATCTAACTATCACAAATAATACAGGTCCAATGCACGTTGCGGCAGCGCTAACAACGCCCGTGATTGCGCTCTTCGCTCTGACCAACCCTCCCGAACAATGGGGACCATGGCGTGTGCCCCATCGCCAGCTCTTTCACGATGTCCCCTGTCGTATCTGTTATCAGCGCGTGTGTCCCTATCAGCACGAGTGCTTGCGACTGGTTTCTCCACAAACAGTTGTAACAAACGCCGTCCAATTGCTGGCTGAAGCGAGTAGAGAGCGTAGCGGTGTGCCAGGAAAAATGCAGCAGGAGGTCGCTTCATGAACGAGTGGCTAGCGGCACGCACTATTCTGGTAGCGCGTATGGATAATCTGGGAGACGTTGTGATGGTGGGGCCAGCGCTACGCGCGATCAAAGAGACATCCCCTCAAGCTCGCATCACCCTGCTTGCCAGTCCCGGAGGCGCACTCGCCGCTCCTCTGCTACCATGGGTGGACGATGTGATTCCCTGGCGTGCGCTCTGGCAGGATGTCGGAGGGAGAATGGCGTTCGATCCCGCGCGGGAACGTGAGTTGATCGACCTGCTGGCGTCACGCAAGTTTGATGCAGCATTCATTTTTACCTCCTTTAGCCAGTCGCCGCATAGCCTTGGTTACGCCTGCTACCTGGCAGGCATTCCATTACGCGTTGGCGAGTCAAAGGAGTTCGCAGGGGCAACGCTCTCGACTGAGCTGAAAGGCGCGCCTGACGAGATGCACCAGGTCGAGCGCAATCTGCGCCTGGTAGAGATGCTTGGCTTTAGCGTGCGTGATCGCCGACTGCTTATTAATGTGAGCAGTGAGGCGCGACAGGGTGCCCAGGAGCGCCTACGGAAACAAGGCGTTGCGGTAGATAAAGAGTACATTCTTCTCCATCCGGGTGCGAGTGCGAAGTCACGGCGGTATCCTACCAAGCGTTTTGTGCAGATTGCGAACGCGCTGCTGAAACAAGGGAGGCAGGTAGTGGTGACCGGAGTCGAGCGCGAAGAGGCGGTGATGGCAGAGATGCGGCAAGGCGCGCCTGATGCTGCTTATGTTATAAGCGAGACCACTTTAAGTGAGTATGCAGCGTTGATTGAGGGAGCAGCGTTAGTAATCTGTAACAATACGCTGCCAATGCATCTGGCAGATGCGCTCCGAACACCTGAAGTCGTGCTCTTTGCCGGGACAGAGCTGGAGGAGCAGTGGCGACCGCGTACAAAGCGAGCTATCTTATTGCGCCGACCCACGCCGTGCAATCCCTGTTATCTATTCGAGTGTCCGATCGGCTTACCATGCCTGGATATTGAGCCGCAAGAGGTCCTGGATGCGGCGCTGACCCTGCTGAATGCACAATCCCAACAGGATGGCAATCATGATGAGATTAAGAGCAAGGCCGTAAGGAATACGGCCGATATAAGCGGGAATGAGGTTGAGAATGGGAATATACAGCAAGGAGGTGTGCAATGAGTCAAGGGTCTTTATTGCAGGATGTACAGCGTATTGCAATCTTTCGTGGTCTCTACCTGGGAGATTTTCTTGTCGCGGTGCCAGCGTTGCGGGCAATAAGGAAGCGCTTTCCCGACGCAGAGATTACATTTATCGGCCTGCCATGGGCAAAAGAACTTGTGCGTCGTTACGACCGTTATCTGGATCGTTTTGTCGAGTTCGTTGGCTACCCCGGCATTCGTGAAGTGGCAACCAATGAGGAACGTATCCGCGCCTTCATCGCAGAGCAGCAGCTTTATGGCTATGATCTTGCAATACAGATGCATGGGAGCGGAGGGAGTAGTAATCCATTTGTGCATACACTGGGCGCGCGCATGACTGCTGGCAGTTATGAGGGGGAGCAGCCTGCCTTCCTGGACTTTGGAGCAATCTACCCACAAGATGAGCACGAGGTGTGGCGCAACCTGAGGCTGGCCGAAATGCTGGGCTGTACTGAATTACAAACCGAATTGGAGTTTCCGCTCTTTGAAGAAGACCATGTTGAGGCTACAACACTATTAAGGGATCTGCCGCATGCGGACAGGCCCTGGATAGGACTGCATCCCGGCGCACGGCCACCCGCACGCCGCTGGCCCGCCGAATATTTCGCACTTGTGGCTGATGAGCTTGCACGCCGCTTTAATGCACAGATCGTCATTACTGGCGGACCGGGTGAAGAGGCGATTGTGCAGAACGTGATCGAGCGTGTGCACGTGCCCGTACTCAATCTAACAGGGAAAACTTCGCTGGGCGGATTGGCAGGCGTGATCAGTATGCTCGACCTGTTCATCAGTAATGATACTGGGCCAGCTCATCTCTCCCACGCAGTTGAGCGTCCGAGTATTACGCTGTTCGGCCCGGCTGACTACGCTCGCTGGGCACCGCTGGATACTGTGCTGCATCCCACTTTGCGCAGAATTGTGGAGTGTAGCCCATGTGGGTACTGGGAATGCCCGATTGACCATCGTTGCCTGCGCTGGTTGACGCCTTCCATGGTAATCGGTCAGGCCGAGCGTTTCCTAAACTCAAATTCAAAACATATTTCTCGTTTTTCCTCTCTCGCCTGGACAGATGCAACGCTACGTCGTTCACAGACAGAGATCTCTGGCCTGACAGTTGCCCCGGAAGAGAGGGAGCAGGAGCGTCCATGCAACGATTAAAAATTCTGATCTGGCATATCCACGGGAGCTATCTGAATACGTTAGGGCGAATAGAGCACGATTGGTACCTACCAACGAAACCCGATCGTCCCGAAGGGTATGGAGGGCGTGGACCAACGTTTGATCTGCCAGAGTATGTGCGCGAGGTTCCTGCGGAAGAGGTACATAAACTGGATCTTGATCTGATTATTTTCCAGACACCGAAGAACTACAACGAAGACCAATACGAGATTTTAAGCGAAGAGCAGCGCAGGCTACCGGCAATCTACCTGGAACATAATACGCCGAAACCCCATGCGACCGACACGCGTCACCTTATTGACAATCCAGCAATGTTGCTGGTACACGTCACGCACTACAATCGCTTGATGTGGAACAACGGCATAACACCGACCACCGTCATCGAGCACAGCGTCGCAATTGATCCGCAAGCACGCTATACAGGAGAACTGGCGCGCGGGATCACGATCATTAATGGTTTGCAGAAGCGCCCGCGCATTGCTGGCTATGATATCTTCCAGCAGGTGCAACAACAGCTCCCGCTTGACGCAGTTGGCATGATGACCGAGGAGTTCGGTGGCCTGGGCGATGTACCTTATCGCTCCTTGCACCGCCGTATTGCCGAGTATCGTTTCCTCTTTAGTCCGATTCGCTACACGAGCCTGCCGCTGGCTGTGATAGAGGCGATGACGATAGGGATGCCCGTAATTGCTCTAGCAACGACTGAATTACCTACGGTGATCGAGAACGGGAAGAGCGGATACATCTCCTGCGACCTTGACGAACTCGTTCGACATATGCTCCGTCTGCTAGAGAATCTGGCAGAGGCACGGGAACTAGGTGAGCATGCACGAGCGGTCGCTGAACAACGCTTCGGGCTGCAACGCTTTGCGCGCGACTGGAATGCCGCGTTTCTGCAAGCAAAAGAGATCCAGCAGCGAGCAAAAAGCTTCCCTTAATTAACGCCAGGTGCGCGTTATGCCAAAATTGACAATCTTTTCAGGTGAAAGGGAAACTTTGGCGTGTATTTCGATGTAGCAATACAATACTTGTAGGAGCAAAGGTAGAGATTCATGCAAAGATCCAGAAGGGTAGCTTTTTTGAGTGAGCATGCTAGTCCCCTGGCACTGCGTGGTGGGGAGGACGCAGGAGGACAGAATGTCTACGTGGATGAAGTCGCGCGCAACCTGGTACAGCAGGGATACCTTGTCGATATCTTCACGCGACGCGACAATGAGGCTGTCCCTGCAATCGTCCAATGGGCTGATGGTGTGCGTATCGTGCACCTGGCGGCAGGTCCTGCAGAGTTTCGCCTAAAGGATCAGCTCTGGCAATACATGCCTGAGTTCCGCGATGCCTTTCTGGATTTTGCACACAGAGAGCAGACAGGCTACGACCTGCTGCACGGCAACTTCTGGATGTCCGGCTGGGTGGCAACCGAGCTACGACGCATACTCGCGCGCCCGGTTGTGCAGATATTCCATGCTATGGGAAAGACCAAACGACGGCACCAGGGAAGTATGGATAGCAGCCCGGACGAACGTATTGAGATCGAACACGAGATTATTCGTAAGGTAGATCGGCTGATCGCACAGTGTCCAAGCGAGGAGACGGAACTCGTTGCTGATTATGGCGCGGACCCGCAGAAAGTTGTGGTTATTCCCTCTGCCGTAAATACTGAGATCTTTCGGCCTGTCGAGCGGCACGAAGCAAGAGAGCACATTGCAGTTGCAGGAATCTCAGACACAGAGTTTGTGGTCGTTTACGTCGGACGGATGCTACCACGCAAGGATGTGCGCAACGTCGTGCGCGCTGTAGCAGAGCTCGTGTGCATCTGTAAAGAACGCTCGCCCGATCAGGCAGAGAAGATTCGCCTGCTGCTTGTCGGTGGAGAGACGCCGGAGCCAGATCCAGTTGCGACACCGGAGATCGGCGAACTGCAACGGCTGGTAGCAGAACTGGAGATCACAGAGCATGTGCGCTTCGTTGGGAAACGGCAACAGGACACGCTGCGTTACTACTATAGCGCGGGTGATGTGGCTGTGACGACACCCTGGTACGAGCCATTTGGCCTGACTCCCTTGGAGGGGATGGCCTGTGGCCGCCCAGTAATCGGCTCTGCCGTTGGAGGTATTACCTATACGCTCGCTGATGAAGAGACTGGATTTCTGGTTCCACCACGAGATCCCCAGGCCCTGGCCCAACAGCTCTATCAGCTCTTCCAGGAGCCTGAGACACGGCAACGAATGGGGCAAACGGCGCGCAAGCGAGTCGAGCAGGAATTTACCTGGTCAACGGTCGCACAGCGTACAGCAGCTCTGTACGAGGAGGTTTTGAGTGCACACAAGCGGCAGGAACAACCTTTGGCTGCACGCTCTTCCACTTTATCGACAGAGCCGCAGAATGCTACTTTGGGAGGGGAATAAGCCGTGGCACAGGTAGATGTGTTGATTCCAACATATGGACGCAAAACCGGGCTGGCTGTCGTGCTCACGAGCCTGCTGGGTCAGACCTTTACAGACTTTAATGTCGTTGTGTCTGACCAGACTGACCCGGCAGATTCGTACCTGGAGAGTATTGAGATCCAGACGCTGGTGCGAGCATTGCGCTGGCATGGTCACACGGTCACATTGCACTCGCACCTGCCACGCCGTGGTATGGCTGAGCAGCGGGAGTTTCTGCTGCAACAGAGCAGGACCCCTTACGTGCATTATTTCGATGATGATGTGCTACTGGACCCGCCAGTTATGCAGCGCATGCTGACTGTGCTTCAGGAAGAAGGTTGTGGCTTTGTAGGCTGTGCCGCTACAGGGTTGCACCTCCTACACGATGTGCGGCCACATCAGCAGCAGATTGAGTTGTGGGAAGGGCCGGTGACGCCGGAGCCGTTTACCCCGGAGTCGTTACCGTGGGAGAGGCATCGTATCAATAATGCCGCGAATCCCCTGCATCTGGAGCAGAAGCTTGTGTCTACTGGCGCAGTGGTGCGTTATAAGATCGCCTGGGTAGGCGGCGCGAATGTCCTGTATGATAGGGAGAAGTTGCTGAATATCGGCGGCTTCTCGTGGTGGCAGCGCTTGCCCGCCGAGCATGCGGGCGAGGAAGTGGTAGTACAGTTTTTGCTGATTCGCAAATACGGGGGTTGTGGTATTTTGCCAAGTGGAACATACCATCTCGGTCTGCCTACTACGGTGGAGGATCGCAGACGCAATGCGACCGAGCTGTTCGCCGAGCTGATCCGCGAATACGATGTCGTGTAATGCGTTTATTTTAGAGGTGAGGTTCTCCTCTCTAAATGACCATTTGGTGCTGGATGGTGTTCCCAGACATAATGATCTCCTTTCAAATATAGGTCTTTAGGAACACGCGTAGGGCGCGACCCTTGTGGTCGCCCATGGTGGGGATGCAGTCGATGAACTATCCTACACCACACGAGCAGGAGGGCACGAGGTCCTCCCCTACGCGTTGAAATGTTCATATTTTGTGTGAAATTAACGAGAAAGGGTTTCTACAAATGAGTGACCATACGCTGCAAGAGAGAAGTGTGATTGTAACTGGAGCGGGGAGTGGCCTGGGTGAAGCGACGGCGCGCGCCTTTGCGCAGGTGGGCTGTATGGTCGCCTGCGTTGATATAAATGCCGAGGCTGCTAAGCGTGTGAGCGAGAGTTTGAGCGCTCAGGGCGTGGCAACCCTGGCGCTACCATGTGATGTCAGCGATGCCGAGGCTGTCTTTGCACTTGTCAAACGCGTGGGTGAGCAGTTTGGACGTGTGGATATTATCGTCAACTGCGCCGCCATTGATCACACAATCTCAGTGGAGGAGATGACAGTTGAGCAGTGGGATGCGGTGCTTGGTGTTAATTTGCGCGGTCCCTTTCTGTTCGCGAAGGCGGCATGGCCGTATATGAAGCAGCAGCACTACGGACATATTTTTAATGTCGCCTCTACAGCAGCGCTACGCTCCTGGGCTAACGCGGCCGCATATCATGCGACCAAGCGCGGCCTGATCGGCTTCAGCCAGGGTCTAGGAGTTGAGGGACGGGCACATGGTATTCGCGTTACCACGATCATTCCAGGTGGCATGAGTACGCATTTCTTTGACCGCTTTGTAGATCAAGGTATTCCTATGCCTGATCCGAAGAATTTGCAAGATCCAGCGAACGTTGCGGCAACCATTGTATTTGCAGCACAGTTACCGCCTGAATCTGCGCTCCAGGAAGTGTTAGTTACGCCATTCACCGAGACAAGCTGGCCGTAAGAGGAGTACCTGATGATTATTGCACGCGCCCCGGTCAGAATCAGCTTCGGAGGAGGGGGAACAGACCTCGCGGCTTATTATAAGAGCCACGACGGTTTCGTGCTCAGCACAGCTATCACTCGCTATTGCACCGTTATTGTAGAGAAGACAGCGGATAGTAGTATTCGTATCAGCTCAGCGGATTACCATCTGTGGGAACAGTATCCCGCCGGTCAGCGGCTTTCTGCAGAAGCACCGCTGGCATTGCCCAAAGCAGTGCTGGCGTGGTTTCAAGAGCGTGGCTATCTGCGTGACGGTATCAATCTCTTCCTGGCTTCTGAAGTCGCACCGGGGAGCGGTCTTGGCTCATCAAGTGCAATGACGGTCGCATTGATTAGCGCACTGGCCGCCTATTGTGAGCGACAGATGACGACAGAAGAGAGCGCTGAGCTGGCCTGTTTTCTGGAAATTGAGCGCTTGCAGATGCCGATTGGTAAGCAAGATCAGTATGCCAGCACCTATGGCGGCCTGAATACGCTAACTTTTACGGCTGATGACGTGCAGGTAACTCCTGTAGAGCTGCCTGCTGGTACGGTTGCGGCGCTGAATGAACGCCTGTTACTGTTCACTGCCGGTCAGGTGCGCAACTCAGCAGATATTTTGCGGCAGCAGAGCAAAGATACAGAGCAAAAGACGCAGACGATTGAAACGCTCCATCGCCTCAAAGCGCTGGCAGAGGAGATGCAAAAGGCGCTGATGGCGGCAGAACTGGATCAATTTGGGCAGTTGCTCCATCGAGGTTGGCAAGAGAAGAAAGGTCTCTCGCAAAAAATTTCTTCACAGGCGATTGACCATTGGTATACTGCGGCTCGCGAGGCTGGGGCAGTTGGTGGCAAAATCACCGGGGCGGGTGGTGGCGGCTTTCTGCTTCTGTACTGTCCACTTCCCCAGCAGGAGAACGTACGAAGTGAGATGAAAAAACTTGGCCTGTATGAAATGCCTTTTGAATTTGATTTTACCGGGGCGCGTATTGTAACGTGATCTTATTAGGAAGTACAGTGTCTACTTCAGCCGTTTTAGTTGGAGAAAAGGTAGAATATTATGTATGACGACATTCAGCGCTACTGGCAAGAGCTTACAGTAACGATGCAAGCGATGCCATTTCAGCTTCTTGAAAGGGTTGCGGAGGCGCTCCTCGCCTGTCAGCAGCGCGGGGGCACGATCTTTCTGCTAGGGAATGGGGGAAGCGCGGCTACAGCTTCGCACTTTGCGTGTGACCTGACAAAAGGAACTCGTGCCAGAGGGTTGCCAGCGTTTCGGGTGATCTCCTTAAATGACAACGTGCCATTGCTGACGGCCTGGGCGAATGACACCAGCTATGAACGCGTCTTTGTGGAACAGCTTGCCGTGCTGGTACGCTCAGGAGATGTCGTCATTCTTATCAGCGCGAGCGGAAATTCGCCTAATATACTGGCGGCAGCGGAGGGTGCTCAGCAAGCGGGGGCGCACGTAGTCGCATTGACCGGCGAAACTGGTGGACAGCTCGCACAGATTGCAGACCTGAGTGTCTGCGTACCTGCACAAGCAATTGAACAGATAGAAGACGCTCACCTTATCATTGCTCATAGCCTCTGTGTCGCCCTGCGTGTACGGCTCTCGACACAAGCAGCATTGTTAGAAGCAGAACAATCTGTTCTGCACAGCCAATTAGCTGGTATAGATTTCGCGGATCTGTATAAGGAATAAATACCCACCAATGAAACTTTTCTCTCAACCTGTTAGTATAAGGATTAATAAACGCAAGTATTCCTGTGGGTGCCAGCGTTTAAATAGATAACCTTTAAGCTTTATACTCAAGCTTACGAACTGGTAGGATGAGATATGATCGAAAAACAAAGGCCGGATGTAGACGATATCCAGCCGGGTATGGAAGTAGAGGACACCAGGGGAGACCTGGGCGAGGAAGATGTCAGTAAACCGAAGGTGATTGGTGTGGTGCGGAATAAGGCAGGGCACGTAGAAGAGGTGATCGTCAAAAAAGGCATCATTTTCCAGAAAGAGCTGGACATTCCAATTGATCGCGTGCAGGAGGTTGATGAGGCCTCTAGCGGTGAGGAGCACGGCAAGATCAAGGTAGACCTGAGTGAAGCGGAGCTAGAACAGCTAACGGCAGTAGGTGCTCAAGAGGTCGCACACGAAGAGAGTTCGAGCTTGCTCGATGAGGTGGAGCGCGCAATTCCAACGGCTGAGAGCGTGCGTGAAGCGGAAAGCCTGGCGGTTCTGAAGCAGCAAGGGCTTGTGCCGGAAGAAGAGCAGCCGAAGAGAAAAGGCTTGCTAGCAAATCCGCTCTTTCGTCTGTTAGGACCTGGTTTTCTGGGTGGAATGGCAGGAAACGATTCCTCAGCGGTCACAGCCTACTCGATAGATGGAGCGCAGAATGGTTTTGGGCATCTCTGGCTGCTGCTACTCTCCACACCTATGTACCAATCGGTCATGTACACCTGTGCCAAGATTGGACGGGTGACGCAGCAAGGATTGGCCGATATCTTGCGTGAACATTATGGACGCTGGGTTGCGATACTGGCAACTGTTGTACTTATTGTCTCTAACATTGCCCTGATTACCGCAGACTTAGCCGCGATTGGTAGCGGATTTGAACTGATCACAGGAATAAGCTGGTTCTGGTTTGTTGTACCAGTTGGAGCTATTCTCTGGTATCTTACCGTTTTCCGCAACTTTGATACGATCAAGCAAGTCTTTCTTGTACTGAGCCTGGCATTTCTAGTCTACTTTGTCACAGGTATCCTGGCGAAACCCTCCTGGAGCAGTATTCTCTTCAACACATTTGTGCCACATATTGACATTGGCTTCACCAGTATAAGCAGCGCAGTAGCCTTACTTGGTGCGACCATTTCTCCCTACGTGATGTTCTGGCAGGTACAGGGAGAGAAAGAGGAATCGCGTGCAGGAAACGCGAAACAGCAGATGCGCACGGCATCTGCTGATGTAGGCGTGGGAGTGTTCAGTGGCAACCTGATTGCCTACTTTATGATTATCACCACAGCCGCAACTCTGTTTAAGCATAATAAGGATATCAACACGGCGGCTGATGCTGCTACAGCGCTAACAGCGGTTCTTGGCCCATTCGCAAAGTATCTGTTTGCATTAGGCTTGATTGGTGCAGGGGTAGTAGCGATTCCGGTCTTACTTGCCAGTACCTCATATGCTGTGGCAGGCACTTTCGGCTGGCCCTATGGCCTATCAAAGAAGCCCTGGCAGAACGAAGGCTTTTACCTGATCCTCAGTGGTGCGTTGATCGTGAGCCTGGCTCTGGCCTTACTACGCCTGGACCCGATCCAGTTGATGTTCTGGGCTAACGTCTTGATGGGCGTCCTCTCGCCGATCCTGGTTGTCTACCTGATTATCCTGGCGAATAACCGCAAAGTGATGCGAGGGCAACGCGTTGGCTGGTTTGTGACAACCTGGCTGGTCATCACATTTCTGGTAATGACAGCAGCCGCAGTCCTCTTACTCTATGGGCTGGCGACGGGACAGACATCTTCTTAAATGAATAAGGAGTAAAAGACGAGCGCTGCTAAGACGAGAGTTGGATAATGGTTGGTTGGTGAAAGAAACTCTGGTCGCTTCCAATGATAATCACACCAGGGAAAAGACCGTGAGTAACACAGTTCTCCCTCTTTTCACTCTGCGAGGCAAGCGAGCCATTACATACCTCCCTCAAGTGTGATTCCCCCAGGCTGTGGCAGCAAGCG